>JAYZEI010000221.1:0-13104 GCA_036337375.1 Planctomycetota bacterium
ACTTTCTAGACTTTCAAACTTTGGTTAAGTCCGCCGCTGCGACGCTGGTGTTGTTTTGCTCTTTCGCCAGCGCCGATGCCGCAGTGTACATTATTTGGCTAACAACTGCTGAAGATCAATCGAATCCTTCGGCGGAGTCCGGCATTCCGCAACCGCCGGCGATTACTGCCGATGGTGAAATTGTCGCGTCCTCCACAGTCGCCGGTGACGTTGCCGGAGATTCAACCGTCGCCGCGGCTTCGGAACCCCCCGAGGTTGATCCCACAGATTTCTACGCCGAGATCGAAGATCTCTGGGCCGGCGGCATCATTGACGACAGCGATGATACAACTAGCCAAATCGGTGACGCTTTTGCAGCACAACGGGATGTCGGGAGTGACGAATTTTCCATTGATGACGCCGGCGGCGATGTAGAAGCGTATCGCGAAAAAACCGGCAGGTTCGCGCGATTGCAAATCGCACGCGAATTCATATATCCGGACGAAACGGGTACGGTCGCCGACGTGATTTACGAGTCGGGAACAGGCATAGCGCGAGGACGCGTCTGCGCCCGCATCGCACGCGAGTCGCTTGTTCTAGGAATGGACGCGGTGTTTCGTGCCACCGATACTTTGCGCGACCTGGCATCGAATATTTCCGAGACTTCCGGCGTACAAGACGATCAATTGGGGTCAGGCCTCGAGGCGGTTTGTCCACGCGGCGACTTCGGTGTCTGTGAGCCTGCCGACGTGATTTACAACGCCCACGAGGGGGTGCTGTGGAATTCGTACGCCAACGAAACCGCCGCAATTGGTCGGGCGGAAGACGGGATTGAGCCGCAGTCGACTTTTGATTCTGAGCCCGAGATTATTTCGGACGTCGAGTCGTACGACGGTAGCAACGCCGAAGGCGACTATGAGTATGGAGAGTATGAATACGATTATGGTTACGACGAATACGGTTATTCGTATGAATCTGACGAGTACGGCGAGCGCGAAGATTTGACGACGAACGTGCCACCGGTCGACGCGGATGTTGCCGGCTACGATGTGCCCAACCAACGGCAAGCAGCGGCGACGGAGGACGGTTACGAAGACGGATTTGCGGGCGGCAACGATTCGTACGAAGAAGGGTCGTACGGTTTTCAGCCACAATTGGAAAACCCCGCTTTGACCGAAGAGCCCGCTTTGGCCGAAGAGATTGTGAACTTGAGCAGCGAGATATCCGGAGCCGGCGAACCCGTAACCGGCGAACCTGGATACGAGTACGGTAGCGACGCTGACTACGGTTTGGATGCGGACTACGACGAGTACTATGGCGAGGAATACTATCCCGAAGCCGGTGAAGACTACGACCGGGGCGCCGCGTTAGAAGCGGCCAAGGATGAAAACGTGGCCGGCGGCGGTGATGCTTTCGCGCCGCCGGTTGTCGACGAAGGGCCGGTTGGCCGGCCATTCGATGATGAGAATTTTGACGAATTCGATGCTGGCTACCAGGACGAAGGAGCTGCTGTGGCAGCGGAGGGAAACCGGTTTGAGGGCTGAAAAAGGGTTTGAGTCCCGATTTGTCGTTGCCGCCGGCGGCGGCGTTGCTGTGGGCCGGCGCTACGCCGCCGCGCGGTTTTAGATGATGCTGGCACGGCATGCGTAACGTTTTTTAACACAATGAGTTGCGAGGATTCCCGGGCCCAAGGGCATTTTGCCGCAGGGCTTTTTTGCTCAATAACCGATTCAACAACTAAGGAATATGAGGTTTAGTGCGGCAATCTGGGCTAGATTTTCGCGCAATTTTGCTGGCGTAATTGGCCAACCGTTAATAGAATGGGCCTATTGGGTTGCCCTTTCCGGCAAGACCCCACCACGCCAAGATCAGAGTGGAACAGAGATCGCATTTTGAAAGTAAAAAAGACGCGGGTTGCTGATGCGCAGGAGTATCTCGGTCCGGCCGCGCGTTCACTTCGTTAATGGAGTCTAAATTTTATGACTATTCGCAAACAGTTCGTCATTGCCACGGTTGCTGTCGCAATGTTTGGATCGGCGGTTGCGGTTCGGGCTCAGAAGAAAAGTGATGGACCGAGTTCACAAAGCTATACCACGGGGGACGGGCAAAGTTATTCGGCGATTGCTGTCCGCGGAAAAGGCGCGGCTGCGGAAGCGACGGACGTGCTCGTGCTGTTCGATACGTCGGCCAGTCAGGCCGGTGAGCATCGACAGGCTGGATTTGACGCGCTCCGTGCGCTGTTGTCCACTCTGGGCGACAAGGATCGAGTCAAGCTGATGGCGACCGATATTAAAACGGTTGCACTGACCGACGCCTTCGTCGGACCGGATAGCGAGGCAATAACCGGTGCGGTTGAGAAACTGGATCGCATTGTCCCGTTGGGCTCCGGCGACCTTGGTTCAGCGCTGAGTTCCGCTGGCGACAGTTTTGCCGAAGGCGAAAATCGTCGCGCGGTGGTTTACATCGGTGACGGGATGAGCAAGGCTAAGCTGATCGGTGAGCAGGCGTTCGACGACCTGATTGCTTCCTACAGCGAGAAGAAAATCTCGGTGACCAGCTACGCGGTCGGACCGGAGACAGGCGAGGAATTGCTGGCGACTGTTGCCAATTATACGGGCGGTCAGCTAGTCGTTGACGACCCGGACCTGAAAGCGGCCAAGATCGGAAAGTTCCTGGCCAACTCGGCGCGGGCGGCTGTCACTTGGCCCACCGAAATTCAGTTGCCCGACGGCCTGACGGCAGCGCAATCGCTGGTTCCGCTGCGTCCGGACCGCGACTCAATCTACTTCGTCAAGGGCAAACTCGACAATCCCGCCGCGTTGAAAATCAGCGGCCAACTCGACGGCGCCGCCGCCGAGTTGGAAGTGATCGTTCCGGCCTCCGCGGCCGACGACGCCAATAGTCACTTGGCCAACCTCTACCAGGCGGCCGAACAAGGCGTCAAGCTGCCGACGCTCGGATCTAAAGGTTTGGAAATGGCGCGCAAGCATTTGGCCGGTGGTGTGTCACAGCTGAACCGACTCGGTAAGAATGCTTTGGCGGCGGGCAATGCCGACGCGGCCGAGCGGCTGGCGAATCAGGCGCTGAAAGTCGACCCGGCCAATGCCGACGCGGCAGCGGTTGCCGGTGCGGCGCGGCGCGGTTTGGTTGAAGACGCCGCCGGTGGTGGCGGAGCGCTGAACGCCGACGATGAAGACCTGTTGGGTCAGGTGATTGCAGAAGAGGGTGGACGGGGCATCGACGCCGTGGAAGAGCGGAACAGAATCCTCGAGCAAATCTGGAAAAACGATGTTGCCACAGCGCTGGAAAAAGCCCGCACTACGATGGACAGCGATCCATCCACTGCCGAAGCCAATTTGAAGCTGCTGCTGCAATCTCTGGGCGACGCACCCGACTTGCGTGCCGACGTGCAGGCGCAGCTGGCGCAGAAGTTAAAGTCTACGATCATCTCCGCCGGTCGGCGTAAAGTCGAATTGGACGAAGATCGTCGTACCCGTGAAGAAGCACTGGCCCAGCGGCTCGCTCGCCAAAGGGTTATTGAAGATCTCGATCGCGATCAGCAGAAGGTCGAACAGCTCATGGAGCGGTTTAATTCGCTGATGAAGGAAGGCCGTTACATTGAGGCCGAGGACCAGGTGGCCGTCGAAGCGCTGCGGATTGAACCGGACAACCCGACGCTACACGCTGCCAGCATGCACGCCTCTTTCAAGGGTGCATATGATGATTTTGTGGCCATCGTCGAACAGCGTAACAGAGCCGCCTCTAGGACGCTTTTGGAGGTTGAAAAGACGGGGATCCCCTTCCCCGGCGATCCGCCGATTGTTTATCCGTCGGCCGAAGTTTGGGAAGAGCTTTCGATGCGCCGCAAAAAGTATGCGTCGGTCGATTTGCAAAAACGGGGCGGCCAGGAAGAGAAAATTCTGGCGCAACTCGACGAGCCGACGCGTATGGATTTTGAAGAAATGCCATTGGACGAGGTCGTAGACTACTTGAAGGAGTACCACGGCATCGAAATGCAGCTTGACACGAAGGCGCTGGATGAAGTCGGCATCGGCAGTGACACGCCGGTTACCTCCCGCGTGCGGGGGATTTCACTTCGTAGCGGCCTGCGGCTGATGCTCAAGACCGTTGATCCGACGCTGACCTACGCCATCGAGAATGAAGTGTTGATGCTGACGACGCGTGAAGCAGCTGAAGAAAATTTAGTAACCAAGGTCTATCCCGTGGCTGACTTGGTGTTGCCGACTCAATTGTCCGGTTTCGCCGGTTCCGGCGGCTTTAGTCAGGGCGGCGCGCAGGCGGGCTTTGGCGGTGGCGGCTTTGGCGGCGGCGGCGGGGGCGGCCAGGGTTTCGGTGGCGGCTTTGGTGGCGGCATGGGCGGCGCTGGCGGCGGCATGTTTGGCGGCGGCGGCGGCGGCATGGGCATGGGCGGCGGCGGCATGGGCTTTTAAGCGGCCCTCGCTATCCCAACGGAACAGCGTTAAACCACGGAAAAATAGAGACCAACCTTTTCATTTTCTCAGCTCAACAATATTCAGTGACGAACGGCTATCGAGATTGTCTCTCGATGCGTTAACCGGAGACTCAATCATGTCAAAGAAGCGGATACAAACCTTGGGAGTTAATGTCCTGTTGCCGTGCGGCCTGGTGGCCTGCATGGTCATGGTGTCGGTACTGACGGCCAGCCCGCCGACGGGCACCCCCAGCCTGTTTGCGCCGAAGGCCAAGGACAAAAAACCTGCAGAGCCGCAGGTGAAGTCGCCCGCTGTGGCGGCAACCCAGTCTGTTGCCAAATCCGCTCCGGACAAGCAGGATCAACGTCCGTACGTGATGCGGCTGGACGTGACGCCCAAAGACGGTGAATCACTCGAGGATGCGTACTTCGAGTACTTCAATCAGAATCGCGTACATCCCAAGGTCATTCGTGCCAAGGTTCGACGCGTCGGCAACCAGGCAAAGTATAAAGAGGGCGTCGCCATTATTCGCGCGGCGCTCCGCAGCGGACAGGTCCAATCGTGGATGTACGAAGGACTTGGCTTGATGATGAAACTGGCGGATATGCCGCGGGACGAGATCGAGCGGACTTTGATGTCGGCGGTCGATTTTGCCTCGACGGCACACGAGCTGATCCACATTGCGGACTTTTTGGAGCACATGCGGTTTCGAGCCCGCGCTTTGGAAGTCCTGCAGGTCGTCAGTCAAAAGGCCCCGGGAATGACGGAGCCCTACGTTCGCGGTTTGAGCCTGGCCCAACATATCAAGGCGGACGAAGCGATCCAGTGGGCCGCGCTAGGTATTCTGCGGCAGGAATGGCCACAAGGTAAGCGGAAAATCAGGAACGACGCCCGCCGCGCGGCCGTCGCCGTACTGGAACGCATGCGAAAGGATGGCGATGAAAAGGCCGCCGAAGCGTTTGGCCGGCAAGTCAAAGAAGCATCCAAACGCGACGTGGTGGTTCGTGTTTCCTGGGTCGGTGAAGCCGACCTCGACCTGATGATTCAGGAACCGTCCGGCACCGTGTGTTCGTTCCGACATCCGCGAACCAGCGCGGGTGGAGTTTTGGTCGGTGATCTAAACAGTAAATTGGATCGCGCGGCCGGCGTTGGTTTTTCGGAATACTACGTCTGTCCCGAAGGATTTGACGGAACCTATCGAGCGCTGATCCGCTGTGTCTGGGGGAGGGTTCCCACCGGCAAGGCCACCGTAGAAATTTGGGTTCGCGGAAACACGAAGGATCAAATATACGCCCATAAAGTGGTGCTGATTAAAGAAAAGAAAGCCTCCATGGTCGTATTTGACTTGGAAGGCGGCCGCCGTACGGAATCACTTGCGGAACATCAGATCGCCAATGACGTGCAGACACAATTGGCGGTCAACCGAGCGATTCTCGGCCAGCAGATCAATGCACTGGCCGACTCCAGTTCCCTCGCCGGTCAGCCGGTTTCCGGTCGGAGCGAGCAGCCGCGAGTGGTTGGCCGGGCGCCGATCCGGGATCGTAACGGTCGCTTAGCCGGTTTCCAGCCGAACATGGCGATAATTCCGGAGGGTGCGACGTTGAGCGTCAACGCGGTAATTTCAGCCGACCGGCGTTATGTTCGCGTCACCGCTCTGCCATTCTTTTCTCATATAAAAGAAGTGATCCTCTACAATTTGACGTCAGGGATCATCGGTCGCACCAACTCGCAGGGGCAGGCTATAGACCAGAATGCAATCGACGGAGTGGGCGACTTGGGCGGTGGCGGATTTAATAATGACGGACCCGGCATCGGCGATGGTCTCGGCGGCGGCATTTTCGGCGGTTAATTAACAATTATTTGATTCAGATAGTCCAAATAGAATTCACCCTACGTACCTGCATGCTGCAGGATTTAATGAGGTAATCAAAATGTCCGAAAAACGAACTCCCGCAGTTAGTGGGCCGATCGTCGCAGTCGGTTTTGGCTTGGTCATCGTGGCGGCCTGGATCGGTGCGGCCAATGTCAGCCAGGGCGGCAACCCGCTGGGAGGAAACTTTGGCGGTCAATTTGGCGGTAACATGGGCGGTAACTTTGGCGGCCAGTTTGGTGGCGGCGGGTTCTTTAATAACGTCGGTGGCGTAGCCGTTGATGCGGATGGCGTGGTTCGCGACGTCCGGCGGCAGGTACACAAGGATTTGGCCCGGCTGCGGGCGAAGGACAAGCAAGGTTTGTTCGCGGCCCGGGTTCCGGATGAATTTGACGGCGAACTGCAACTTCGTAAATTTTCGTTGCGTCAGATGCAGGAGGCGATCTGGAAAGTTCGGCTCGATCGTGATGGACCGAAGACCATCGATCAAGACATCATGTACATGGGCGGCCTGCAGCGGATTCAGTATGTTTTTGTCTACCCCGAAGACCGCGACATTGTGCTGGCCGGACCGGGTGAGGGTTGGAAAATCGACGAGAACAACAACGTCGTCGGCAAGACAACCGGACAACCGGTGCTGCATTTGACCGATTTTATTGAAGCACTCCGCTCGGTCATGAGGCCGGACGCTCAGCCAATGACCTGTTCGATTGACCCGACCCGCGAAGGCCAGCTGAATTTTAACAAGGTCGTTGCGGCGCTGCAGCAGGGGACTACATCGCCAAAACCTGAAGTGGTTGCGAGACGTATTGAAGATGCCCTGGGGATGCAAAATGTAACGTTCACCGGCATCGACACGGCCGGCCGATTTGCCCTGTCAATGGTCGTGGCCGACTATCAGATGAAGCGATTGGCGATGGGATTCGAAAAGTCGCCGGTCCGCGGAATGACGAGCTATCTTGATCTGATCGGCAGCCGGATACCGAAAAACACGATGCCGCGGTGGTGGCTCGAGCCCGATTATGACGCATTGTTAACGGACGGCGAGGGACTTGCTTGGGAACTCCGCGGCCGTGGTGTGAAGTGTCTGACCGAGGACGAGAAGCTCAATGCTGACGGCTCACGCGAAGCGACGGGTAAGGCCAATACAATTGCCAAGAAGTGGGCGGATTCGATGACGGACAACTACGAAGAGTTGTGTGATCACTACACGTCGCTCGCTCAGCTGCGGAATTGCATGGACTTGGCCGTTGTCGCCGCGCTGATTTCCAGCGAAGATTTGCACACGAAGGCGGGTATTGAATTGGATCACTTTAAAGGCGGTAACGGACTTGAGGTTTTGATCGATCCGAAAATCACGACCATGCACAAACTGCCCGTTCCGAAGAAAATTCCGTCCCAGGTAAGTTATCGCAAAAAACGCCGCGCTCTGGTGTTGACCGCATCGGGTGGAGTTTCGATCAACCCCTGGGCAATCGTCAAGAACCGAGAGAAAACCGACAAGCTCAGCGGTCCGCGTGACGATGCCATTGCGCCGGCCGGAGCGGGGTGGTGCTGGAATTAACAGGCCCGCCGGCACGAGAGACTTTCTATTGTTACAGCAATACCCGGACTCGGCTCGAGTTCGGGTTTTTTATTGGTCCGACTCCCAGTCGTGGCCGAATTCGAATAAATCTGCGTCGGGTGCCGTGACGGTGGCGACGCGTCTTCCGCGGTACTCACGGCCGTCCGGCGAGTCGATGAGTTCCCGAATGTGCTCCAGCCGCAGGATAACCACTTGCTGCGTTTCGCGGTGCTCTTGATTCCACCGGCGAAATAGGTAATCGGCGTACAGTTGAAAGAACGGTTCAAGTCGAGCCGAATCCAGCATCGAGAGGTTTGCGGCGAACTTTCGCCAACGATGATTCTTGTGCAGCTCGGCGACCCGATCGGGCCAAGTCCGATTAACCGGCCGGCCGCCCCGCAGCAGGTCGACCCTGCTGCCGTCTTCGAGTTCGGCGTCCGCAATCAGCCAACTTCGGGTCTCTATGCGGTCGGCAAACATGCTCCAAGACTGCCGCATCATGGTGACCTGATGAAATCGCCGCAGCGGTTCGGGCATTTTCATCTTGCTGGAGCGATTCAGTACACTGAACACATTTAGCGCGACGACAAGGGCAAGAATCACTGCACAACTTAGATTAAGCGTCAGCGGTGTACAGGCCGCCGGTTGGCCGGCGGTTTCTAAGTTTCGCTGTCGCATCAGCCTCCGCCAAAAATCGCGCGGCAAAAACAGCAGCCATGCGGTCATGGAAATGTACGAGAACATGCCGACGTACATCGTCAATTCAATGCCGAGATGCAGTAGCCAAAATACCGCGATTACGAGCAGGCGAAATTTTGTTTTCCACCAAGGCAGCAGCACGACGAGCGGCCCCAGCAATTCAAGCCACAAACTGCCGTGCGACAGCGTCCACATTAGCGTCGGCTGCCCCAGCAACACGTCGGCGAGCGGTTTGTTGTAGCCGCCCCATTGCAATGCGTGTTCAAGGCCCATGCCGTTTTCCCAGCCGGCCATGAATTTGAAAATTGCGGTGAACCAGTACATGAGGCATACCTGCAACAAAATCCCCATGGCGGGAACAGAAACAACCGGTTCGGCCCGGTCGTTGCCGCCGCCCCGGCGCGAGTCAATTGACCAGGTGCGGCCCAGCGGCAGGAACATGCCCCAAAACAACAAGGACCGCATCAGCGCGTCACCCCCGTTAAGGATCAGTGGGGCGTGACGATGCAAGGACATCAGCAGCATCCAACTGGCGATGGTTGCCAACCGCGTCTGAAAACCCAGCAAGAGCATCGCGGCAAACCCTCCCGCCAAGCCGAAGAGCACCCCCTGATACCAAACTTTTCCACTCAGCCAGTGAAGCGACCAGCCCCATGACCCGCGGGAAAATTCACGCACGGTTTCGATGGGCATGATGCCACCATCCACATACATCGCGGTGAAGTCACTGATGCGTACCGCCAAATCGACCAGCAGCAATATACTGACCGCTATTCGAAAAGCCGCCAAAGACCTTGGGTCGATGCCGAACGAGGCGGCAAACCATCGCCGCCAGGCACTCTGCTCGGAGTGGAGCTGCTGTTTTTCCATGAGATCTGTTGCGATTTGTGGGACCGAATCTCCTCCTAAGTATATCGCGCATCCGAGCACAGGCTGATCTCAATGCCTGCCGCTATTTGGGCATGCGGACCAATCCGGGCCGGACGTCCAAGTCCAATTCCGCGATGTTGCCGAGCCGCAGTTGCTCGATGGCGATTGCGCCCATCGCGGCATTGTCGGTACACAACTTGAGCGGAGGAATCAGCAAGTCGACGCCCAGACGTTGCGATTCGGCAGTCAGCTTTTCCCGCAATCGCGTATTACAGGCGACTCCGCCACCGATACAGAGCCGCTTCGATTCGGTCTTTTCGAGTGCCAAAAATGCCTTGCCCACGAGACAATCGACGACGGCTTCCTGAAAACTGGCCGCTAGGTTGGCGACGACCCCCGCGTCGAGTTGCAATTGACTGAAATCGGCGCGACCCGGCCCGACAATTTGATAGCGGACGGCAGTTTTCAAGCCGCTGAAGCTAAAATCCAATCTCGTTCGGTCGTTTAAAAAGGTGCGAGGAAAGCGGAACGCCGCCGGGTTGCCGGATTCGGCAACTCGCTGAATCGCCGGGCCGCCCGGATAGGGCAGGGCCAGCATACTGGCCACTTTATCGAATGCTTCGCCGGCTGCGTCGTCGATCGTCGAACCTAGCAAATCGAACTCAAGCGGGCTTTTACAGTAAAACAGGTTGGTGTGGCCGCCACTGACAACCATGCCCACGCAGGGATAAATCTCGCGCTGGGCGTGTAGTCGGCAAGCGAAAATATGGGCCTGCAGATGGTCGACGGCGATCAGGGGAATATCCAGCGCCACGCATAGCGTTTTGGCGGCGACCAACCCGACCAACAGCGATCCGGCCAATCCTGGCGTCACCGCGACTGCCACCGCGTCGATTTCATCCAATTGCGTGCCGGCACGCTTAAGTGCTTCGTCAATCACGGGCAGAATCCTGCTGACATGTGCCCGCGAGGCGATTTCGGGCACGACGCCGCCAAATCGCTGATGCAGTTCGTCCTGCGATGCGACCACTGACGAGAGTACCGCAAGATCTTCGCGCACGACCGCGGCGGCCGTTTCGTCGCAGGTCGTTTCGATCGTCAGAATTTGCATGGTTGCAACAAATCGTTCCGGTGGTTCGCTCAACAGCTGTTTATTCTGGGGCGAAATCGATCGATCGGCAACTAGGCATACTCTACCGCCGCCCGGTTCCGTCCCAGTTGTGCCCCCGTTGTGTCCCCGGGCTATGCTCACTATTTGACCTTGTCCATAAACCGGACGACTCCCGCTTGGTGAATTTTGAATTCGCCAGCGAACACTGCAACAAAATCTTTTAACCGTGCCCCGGCTGCCGACGGCCGAAAAATACAGCCAGCCGCGGTCGAACAGCAGCATTTGTACTCGATTCGGGGTTTGGAAAACCGGTCGACTCTCGACCTGCCCGCCCCCGATCACTAGCTCGAGTATGTGGTCTGCGGCGGTGACGGTTCGCATAAGTGAAACTTTCACGGTGAAATAAACCGGGTTAAGAGGGCGAATGGGGGCTGCGTATGAAGCCTATTTGACCGGTGTCCGTTAGCCGATGAAGCTCAATCGCCGCTCACATAATCCATAAATCCTGGCGTTTGGTATCATCGAGGCGTAGAATAAAAAGGCCGCCGAATTCACACAAAGAGTTGGAGTTCTCCTCGATGACTATGGTTACGTTGCTCGTCACCGGAACCTTGGCGCTGGCCCAAGCGGATGCCGCGAACGATACGGAATTACGCGATCAGGTCCGCAAGCTCGTTCGCGGTCTGAGCGCGGGTTCGCTCGAAGTTCGCAACAACGCCGAACACGAATTGCTCGATTTGGGTGTCCCCGCGCTCGCGCACCTTCCTGAAGTCCGCGATAACATGCCGTTGGAGGTGCGAAAGCGGTTGCTGCGAGTCCGCGACAAGTTGGAGAAGATTCAGGCGGTAGCGACGACAAAATCGCGTCGTTTAACTTTACAGGTCGACGGACGACCGCTCTCCGAGGTCCTTAATTTATTAGAGCAGCAGTCAGGTAACCGAATTGTCGATCATCCGATTTTTCGAGCGGAACCCAAGACCGATCCGCCGATCACGGTTGACCTGGTAGATGTAACTTTTTGGCGAGCGCTCGACACCGTGCTAGAGCGAGCCAAACTGACGACCTATCCGTTCGCCATCGATGAAGAAGGAAAACCTATCCGCGCTGTTGCCATTGCTTCGCCCACACCCGATCTGCCGGGCGGAAGCCGGGGCGCGCGGACCTGCTACGAAGGCCCTTTTCGGTTTGAGCCGATCGAAGTGGTCACTCGCCGCGGCCTTCGCGGCGCGTCATCTGGGACGTTGCAAATCGATGTTGAGGCCTCTTGGGAGCCGCGGTTAATTCCCATCAAGATGGATTTAGTGGCCGATACGCTGATCGCAACGGACGACAAAAACCGCACACTGCACGCGATTGTCGAAGGTCGGCGGCGGATCCAAATGAAATCCCAAACCGCGGCCTATCCTTTGCTGCTCGAATTGCCGGCTCGCGATGCCAATCAACTGCAAACGGTCAAAGGATCAGTCGAAGCGCTGATACCGGGCCAGACTGAGACATTTCGTTTTGACAAGCTCGTCGGTGCAAAACACGTCAAACAAAAAAAGGCGGGCGCGACCGTTATGCTCGATTCGGTACGCAAGAATCGTTCGGTGTGGGAGATTCGTGTCATCGTCCGCTTCGAAAGCTCAGCGGGCGCGTTGGAATCCCACCTGATGGACTGGGTGATGGAAAACGAAACCTATTTGGAATCCAAGGATGGAAAGAAAATCAAATGGGACACGCAAGAAAAAACGCGCGAGTTGGACGATGAATTTGGCGTTGCATATTTATTCGGCTTCGATGGTGATCTGGATGGATATACATTTGTCTACAAGACACCGGCAGCCCTCGTCAGCCAAAAAATTCCATTCGAGTTTAAGAATTTACCTCTGCCGTAACGCTATTTGTCCCGGCGGCGACTAAACCGCAAGCGGCAACCCGGGAACTGGGTTTGCGTTTCATTCACCCGTCGAAGCGAATCGCCTGCAAACGTCTTTAGGGGCCGCTTGCGCGCGGTTTCGATTTCCCGCCGCGGCGAAAACAGTTGCGGATGGAAAACCACAGTCCCGCAATTCCACGTTGGCGGTTACCCCGTTTGCAATCGGGACACAGCCAAATCGCCTTCACGTTGGGGGTAGTACCAACGATGACCGACTCCAGTGGCCTTGAACTGCAACCACAACGTCGGCAAACAGATGGGCGAAATGGGAGAAACCCGTCCATTCTCCGCCTCCTTTGTTGCCGGTATGAGAAGAGCACGAACCAGCGGCCCTCAGTCTAGGTGGAGTTTTCAGTTTGGTAAAGTCACCAGACTGCTGTGATGTTCCACAATTCGGGTGCATGTCAGTCCAGCATTATCAGACACACGCTGCGGCCGGCGGCCAAGGTGATCCACGGCGGCCGATTTTAAATTCGGTGCAAATTTGTACTCCGCGGTCCGTGTTCGCGGCGGCGACAGACTGTCCTTCCCATCTGACTTGAGTCCTTGTAACGTAGGGATTGGGCCCGTAGCTCAGTTGGTAAGAGCAGTCGACTCATAATCGATTGGTCGGGGGTTCAAGTCCCTCCGGGCCTACTT
>JAYZEI010000222.1:0-8219 GCA_036337375.1 Planctomycetota bacterium
GTGCTGCGCGGGTTTCGCCAGGGCGACGAGATTTCCGGTCGCATCGTCGATCGTCAGCCGCGTTTCCTCGTCGCCCGTCAGAATCGTCTGCAGCACTTGCAGCACCGTTGTCGGGTCGGCCAGCGGGATTGTGTATACCTCTAATTGCGGTTCGAGGTTGGCCAGGCTGGTGTCGCCGTCTTCCAGGGGCACATCCGCCAGCTTGATAATCTCGTCAATGCGTTTAACCTGTTCGACTTTTCCGGTAACAACCAAGCGGCTGCCGAGCGCGTCGACGGCCACTCGCAGCGAACCATCGGGGGCCGCGTTGACACCTTCCGGCAGGCCGAGCAACTGCCGGATCATCGCCAGAACTTCGTCGGCGGTCGCATGATTGAGTTCGTAGACCGTCAATTTTTGGTCGCTGGTCAGATCGGGTTTTTCGACCGCGTGAATCACATTGCGAATTGTCCGCAGCCGGCCGGCGGTCTCGGTGACAAGAATCTGCTTGGCCTTGGACAGCACAACAATCGTACCTTGTGGACCCAGTAGCTTTCTAATTTCGGTCTCAGCTTCTTCGGGCGTTAGGACGTCGAGCACAAACAGACACCTAACCAATTCGAATTCGCCGCGATCGTCGAGTTCCTCTTCCGTGACGCGCTGCACGAGGTTCGGCGGAATACCGTCTTCTAGGTTGAATAAGATCAGTGCCTTTTCGCGGCGAACCAGCGTGAACCCCTTGGTCAGCAAGATGCCGTTGATGACATCGATTGCTTCGGTCGGAGTGTATCGGCGGCTGTCGGTGTAATTGAATGTGCCTGGCGGCGGCGCGTCGGCGTGCAACGACAGGTCCGCTTCGGTCGCAAACCAGTCCAGCACTTCCTTCCAGGGTGCGTAACGGAAACTGAAACGGAGTTTTCCGTCACCGACCGGTTGCGGCTCGTCAGCAAGCTTGTCAGCGGGCTCGTCAGCGGGCTCGTCAGCGGGCTCGTCAGCGGGCTCGGACTCCGGTTGGTTTCCCGCGTCCACCTTCGCCACGCGGGATGGCTGCGGTTGGTCCGTTTCCGGTCCGCCGACCTCGGTCAGCTGTTCCCATACCGCCCGTTGTTCATCCAACATCAACTTGGAGAGCCCCTGTTCGCATGCGAGTCGTGCGATTCGCATTTGCTCCGGGCGCCCCTCCGTGAGATTTACGTCAAACTGTTCGAGCAGACGCTCGACCTGTTTTCGCTGGTCGTCCGTTAAACTCAATTTGTCCGCTACCGCGGACTCTCCCAGCGCCCACAATCCTTTGCGCTTAATTCTGAAATTTTCAAGCTTCGCTAACTGCTTGTCGGTCAATAGCTTGAATCCGAGGTTTTCGGATTCGGAAACGAAAGGCGCCAGCTTTTCTTTGCGCGTGGCGGGATCAAGGTCTTTAATTTCCAAAACGAGATCGACCGCCGCTTCTTCACGCCGTTCGATAATGGTGAGCAGTTTTTCCTTGATCTCGCCTGAAATGCCAAGCGACTTGGCGACATCGTCTTCAACCGCTAGAGCCAGTTTTCCGACGAAGTCGGCCTCGGCGGCGGCGGCCGATTTAGCGGCCGGGAAAACCCCCGCAATCAATATCACGATAACCCCCGCAATCCATATCACGAGAACGGCGGTCAAATATCGCAAACCTGGAACCATTACATTCGTCACAAGCTTAATTTAAGAATGCCGTAACGCGCAGCTCGCGCCCTCGTCCGAACCAGAAACCGGCAGTACGGCCCCATTCTAACCTAACCGAATTGAGATTACCAAAGGAACTGGGGGGGCAACTGGGCAGAAATATCAGATTGCCCGCGCGAAAAACCTGATGGGATGATTGGGCGATTCAGGTATAGCGGCCGTTTCCCGACCAAAGCCCATCGCTAGCTGTCCGGTTCCTATCGCTAGCTGCCCGGTTCGTCGTCCAATAGTTCGAAGATTCCCCAGCCCAGTCCGCCTAATGCCGCAATTGCCATCACTTTCCTATGGGTGCGAGGAAAGGGAAATGGCCGATAGTTGCCCTGGCCGCGGACGACGGATTCCAGGACGTCGTGTTGGACGACAAATTCGCGGACCGCGCACGGTGGCGCCGCACGGGCCGACCAAATGCGGCAGTGAGAAGTAACGTCGTTTGCGATCAGCTGATAGCAGCCGCCCTTAAGCCGCTGAAAGACAAACGAGCCATTTGGTAACACCGCTGTCGTTGCTACCTGCCGACCGTCTTGCCAAAGCTCAACCATGCGCGGGGTCGCGTTGCCGTTCCGCAGGTCAGCAACTCGACCAAAAAATTGGCTGTGTGGCGACAGCACAACATCGGTTGCCTCCACATTGACGCGACCGGTAGTTGGTAACTCTGCCGACCCGGCGCTGCCGGTGATGGAAACGGCGACGGCCAGAGCCATCGCGACATGCGTGCATCGTAATGTCTCGATCATTCTTGGTATCCGGCAGCTAGGTTGACGAGAATTCGCGAAAAGATGGAACTGCTGCGATTTGATATAGTGGCTTTCGGCATCGCTGCAGGCGATTGTAAAACCAATCCTGACAAACGTATTGCTGCTGTCGTTGCATGCGATCCTGAACTGCCGTCCGCCAATCTATGCCGGTCTACATCGCACACCGCAACCGGCGAAGATGAAGTGCCGAAACAAATCCGGCGGTGGAGAGGATGCCAGGAGGATGCCAATAATGACCGTAGTAGACTGATTTAAACTGCGGTTCCGGTGAGGAACGGAAAGACGGTCCCGGCATTGGCGAACCCCAAAGCAATCCGCCCCCCGGTTCGTTCCTTAGGTCCGATTCCCCTTTAGCTGCCCGCCCGATTTTTTATTTCCCTTTGGATGAGAGCAGCCCGCGAGCCTGCATCCACTCCTCGCACCGCTTTGGCCAACTCGACGTGCCCGCCGTATTGCGGGCCAGTCCCAAACCGTGCCGTCCCTTTTCGTAGATGTGCATTTCGGCCGGTACACCCGCCCGGCGGCAGGCCAGGTAAAACTGCACGCTGTTTTCCGGCGGCACACCGCGGTCCTCGGTCGTGTGCCACAAGAATGTCGGTGGCGTCTGTTTGGTGACCTGTTTTTCGTTAGACAGGCTTTTAATTAATTCGGCGGCCGCATCGTTGCCGAGCAAATTGCGTTGCGATCCCCGGTGCGTGAATGGTTCGTCAAATGCAATCACCGGGTAGCAGAGCACGGCGAAGTCCGGCCGGCAACCCGCCCGTTCTACCGGGTCGTCGGCGCCCGTCTCTCCGTCGTCAAAATGTGTGGCCGCCGTCGATGCCAGGTGCCCGCCGGCGGAAAAACCAAGCACACCAATTCGCGACGGATCGACGCCAAATTCGCTGGCCCGCGCGCGGACGGTGCGGATCGCACGCTGAGCGTCCTGCAGCGGTGCCGGGTGGCCGTAGCCTTTACCGCGATGGCGATAATCGCAGATGAAACCGGCAACGCCGAACGAATTGAGCCATTTGCCGATGTCGTGGCCTTCATGTCCCATCGCCAATCCGCCATAACCGCCGCCGGGACAGATGACGATCGCCGCGCCGTTGGCCTTCTCCTTTTCCGGCAAGTAGATGATCAGTTGCGGCTTATCCTTTTTCTCGTCGCCCAATGCCCCCGGCGCGGCCTTGGGCCAAAGCAGTTCTGTGCGGGGTTCGGCGAATGTCAGGCCACACGTCGAAGTAGCCGCGGCGAATAATAAACCGACAAACATTTGCGCAAGATTTTTTCGCTGAAATTTCATGATGATTTTCTCGCTGCGGTTCACAGTTTTTTCAAATGGCCGTTTAACCGTCCCGGGAAGTACGTGAGGGATATTAATTCGTTGTCTCCATGGTGGAAGCCGCCCGTTAAATATATTCCTGTCCGGTCGGCATAATCACCAGTTCCGGCACCCGTGCCCGCGGCGGCAGACCAACGACCATCAGCACCGCGGCCGCGACATCTTCCGCCTTCAGAATTTGAGCACGGTGCTCGTCGCTGACCGGCGTTGGGCGGTCTTCGAGAATAGGTGTGTCAACTTCGCCGGGATAAATGTTGGTGACCCGGACGCTGTCCGCTGCGGCTTCGGCACCGACGGAAATGCCCAGCGCTGATTGCGCAAACTTGGCCGCGTTGTAGCCGACTCCGCCAAGCGGTCCGGCGCGTTTTCCAGAGGCTGACGAGATGTTGATGATCAACCCGTCGCCGCGCTCGCGCATCGCCGGCAGAACTTCACGCGTGCAATTGTACGATCCCGTCGCGATGATCCCGATCATACGATCCCAATCCTCCGGGGCAAGGTTTCCGATCATTCGTTTCGGCACGTTAATGCCGGCCGAATTGACCAGAATGTCGATGTTTCCCAACTGCTCGCCCGCGGCCCGGAACAATTCGCCAACACTTTCGCGGTCAGACACATCGACCGAATGTGCCACAAACCTCGCCGCCGAAGGTCGCGTCGCTAACGCCTCATCCAGTCGCGGTTGGCCGCGTCCGCAAATCAAAACCGCGCAACCTTCGTCGACTAACGCCTGCGCGATGGCCAATCCGATGCCTGATCCGCCACCTGTGACGACGGCCGTCTTTCCGCTAAGCTGCACGGAGCGCCTCCTTTGCTTTGGAAACAAATTGAAGTTTCCACTCTTGTAGCGAACGAAGACGCCGAAGTAAACGGTCCCGTTCGGTCGGCTAAATTGCAAAGTTGCCGGTCTGCTGCGAAAATAGCCGGTTGTGGACCGTAGGTTTGAGACGGGAAGTTCATGGAAACCGGCCGGCTTAGAACATATCTCGAAGACGCCTCCCAGGCGCGCGATTGGTTGCAATCGTTAGGTGTCACGGACACCACCCGCGGCCATACTAATTTTCTGCAAATGGTCCAAGCCGGCGTGCCGTTGGATCTGCTGGTCGTTGTGTCGGAGCGACTTGGCGAATTTTTGCCCGCGGCCAGCGACCCGGATATGGCGCTGAATAACTTAACACGTTTTATCGTCGCCTCGCGAAGTCCGCTCAGCCTGGCCACGCTTTTTGAGCGCGACGCCGACGCTCTGAAAATTCTGGTGCAGATTTTTTCCGCTAGCCAGCACCTTAGCGACCTGCTGATTGCCGACCCGGAAAGTTACGACCTGTTGAGGATGACCGGTGGCCAGCCGATCGCCCGAGAAACGTTGGTCGAAGAGATTTGGAGCGCACTGGAACCGCTCGAAGACGACCGCGAGGCGATGGCCGCCCTCCGCCGCTACAAACAGCGCGAGACATTGCGTATCGCCTATGGCGACATAATTCGGCAGCAGCGTTTGGAAACGGTAACGCGACAAATATCATTCTTGGCCGACGCCATTACCGACGCTGCCTTGCGATTCTGTCGACGTGCGGCGGAAGCTAAACGTGGTACGCCGCTTGGACCGGGCGACAAGCCCGCCAGGCTGGTGGCGTTGGGGATGGGCAAGCTCGGCGGCGTCGAGTTGAATTATTCGAGCGATATCGATCTGATCTTTCTCTACGATCATGAAGGGTCGACCGACGGTCAGCGAACGCAGAGTAACGCCGATTTTTTTGCGGGCGTTGTACGCGACGCGGTCAAGCTGCTGAACGACAACACGCCAACCGGAATGGCGTATCGAGTCGATCTGAGGCTGCGGCCCAACGGTTCGCAGGGCGAGTTGGCGCTCAGTGTTGACGATGCGGTGCACTATTACGACATCATGGGCCGTACCTGGGAGCGACAGGCGCTGATTAAAGCCCGACCGGTCGCCGGCGACCTGGAGCTTGGCGAGCGATTCCTCGACCGCTTGGAGCCGTGGCTGTATCGGCGTTACCTGGGATTGGCCGACATTACCGAAATCAAAGCGCTAAAGCGCCGCATCGAACACCGGGCGCGCTCGGCGGGAGAAGAGGCCTACAACGTTAAAGCGGGCCACGGCGGAATTCGGGATATCGAATTTGCCATTCAGTTCTTACAGCTCCTCAATATGGGCGATCTGGCTGAAGTGCGGACCGGCAACACGCTGGAAGCCATCGATCATCTGGCTAAGGCGGGTTGTCTGACGGACCAGGAGCGATCGCTGTTGTCGGAAAACTATCGCTTCCTCCGCAAGCTCGAACATCAATTGCAGATCATGTTTGACTTGCAGACGCACCAATTACCGCGCGATGAATCGGAACTACAAAAAATGGCGATCCGCCTCGGTTACGGAGGCCCCGGCGGTCGGTCGCCGGCTGAGGAATTTTCGGACGATTATCAACGCATCACGCAGGTCAATCGCAAAGCGCTCGATCACCTGCTGCACGATGCGTTTGGAGATGACGCACCTGCGGATCCCGAAGTCGATTTAGTGCTGGACCCCAATCCTTCCCAGCAACAAATCGACGAGATACTCTCGCGCTACCGGTTCAAAGATGCCGACCAGGCTTACCGCAACTTGATGGATCTTGCGACCGAAAAAATCCAGTTCCTGTCCACACGCCGTTGCCGGCATTTTCTGGCAGCGATCGCGCCCCGGCTGCTCAAAGCGATCGCATCGCGGCCCGATCCTGATTCAACGCTGACCAACCTTTGTAAGGTTAGCGATTCGTTGGGCGGTAAGGGCCTATTGTGGGAGTTGTTTAGCTTCAATCCACCCACGCTTTCGCTGTACGTCGATTTGTGCGCGACGAGTCAGTATTTATCGACCATGCTGGTAAGCAATCCGGGTATGATCGACGAACTGTTGGACAGCCTGCTGATGGACAAGCTGCCGGAATTGCGCCATCTGGAGTCAATGCTCGGCGACCTCTGCCGTGCGGCCGAGGATACTGAGCCGATTTTGCATAGTTTTAAAAACACGCAACAGTTGCGGGTCGGCGTGCGGGATATTCTGAGAAAGTCGGACGTCCAAGAGACGACCGGGCTTTTGGCCGACATCGCGGAAACGTGCCTGCGACAGATCACCCAGCAGGAATACGGGAAGCTGGTCAAACGATTGGGCGAGCCGATCATTCCCGAAGGCCCCCGTGCCGGTCACGTCGCCGAGCTGGTGATCGTCGCCATGGGTAAATTCGGTGGTCGTGAGCTAAACTACCACAGCGACCTGGACATCATTTTTCTTTATGAAGCGGACGGCGGCACGCAGCATCGCCGGCGAACGCATCGCTCGCACGAGATCACGTCGAATCAGCATTTTTTTGGCGAACTCGGCCAGAGGATTATCAAGGTCGCCAGCCTTCTCGGTCCCTTAGGTCGCCTTTACGAAGTCGACACGCGATTGCGGCCGACGGGGCACAACGGCCCGCTGGCAACTTCGCTGCCGGAGCTGAAGCGGTATTTTTCCGAGGGCGGCGGGCAGCTTTGGGAGCGGCTCGCCGTCTGCCGAGCTCGCGTGGTCGTCGGCAATGAATTGGCCGCCGCCGCGGCGCGGGAGGCGATCGCGATCGCGGCGTTTGGTCGGAGCTGGCAAGCGGAAAATGTGGACGAGCTGGTCGATCTACGCCGCCGATTGGAAGAGACCGCAAGCAAAGGCAACTTGAAGCGGGGCCGTGGCGGCCTCGTCGATATCGAATTCATCACGCAGGTGCTGCAATTGCGTTTTGGGAAAAAGAATCCCAACATTCGCGAGCCCAACACGCTGGCCGCACTGATCGCACTGCACGACGAGCGTATCCTCGGCGACGGCGAATACGAGTTTCTGGACAAAAGTTACCGCCTGCTGCGGACGATCGAAGGCCGCCTGCGGTTGATGAACTCCAACGCCCGTGACGATTTTCCCGGGGACCCGGATGAGCTGGCAAAGCTCGCCAAGTCCCTCGACTACGCCGAACCGTCGGTGCTGGTCTCCGATTGCGAACAATACACCCGGCGCAATCGCGAGCTGTTTGACCGATATATGTCCGAGTCGTCGTAAGTCGGGCTATGCCACTAATGAAGTCGCATATTTGTGGTGGGTAGGGTGGTCAGCTAGGTATCGCGAATCAGCCGGACGGGATTCTGGGCGTCGAATAACGACCAAGACGACGCGGCGGTTGGGATCGAACGAACTAAGCCACCGATTTTCGGGCATCCTTCAATCGGGAAAAAAGTCGGACTTAAAGAACGATAAAAAGATCATTTCGGTTCCAGCAGGACAATGTCGCCACTCTTAGCGGTTTCCTTCAGATTGACGAGTGCGGCGATGACGCGACCGTTGGTCGCTATTGCTCCTGCGTCGTAATGACTCTCGCCGTGGTTCGGGAACTCAGCGGTTTTGACGACCACCCCGTCGTCCGCCGCCAGCC
>JAYZEI010000223.1:0-6563 GCA_036337375.1 Planctomycetota bacterium
GTATTCCGCAATCAATCGTCTTATTACGCCCGGCCGATGTCGCGATGATTCGTGCCGTCGCGCCCAAGCCGGTGCTTGGTCGGAGGACGGGGTCGAGTTGGAGAGTTTGGGACTGATCGACATCAGATCGCAGACGACCGGTAAGTACAACGTACCCGCAGTTTCAATCGTGATGTGACGTCCCGCGGCGCGAAGCGACACGGCCAGCGGCAACAATTCGGCGAACAGCATCGGTTCGCCACCGGTCACGACGACGTGCCGCGCGTCCCATTCCGTGACTCGGGCAACAATCGACTCAACAGATAGATCGTCGCCTTCCGGATACCAGGACGCGTAGGGCGTATCACAAAACCAACAGCGCAGATTGCAGCCGCTGGTGCGGATGAAGACGCTTTCCTTGCCGGCCAGGAAGCCTTCTCCTTGAATCGATTTGTAAATCTCCGCGACTTTCATGACGGCTCTTGATAGGGCAGTGGATCGGCCAGACCGGTCTCGGCAAAACCTCTCCGCCGTAACCGACAGGCGTCGCAGCGGCCACAACTCGTTCCGCTGGTATCCGGGTCATAACAACTGTGTGTCAAATTATAGTCAATGCCGAGCCGGACACCCCAGCGGATAATTTCCGCCTTCGTCAGTTCAATCAGCGGTGTGTGAATTTGAAACTTACAGCTGCCTTCGACACCAGCTTTTGTCGCCAGATTGGCCAGATGCTGGAACGCCTCAATATACTCGGGACGACAATCGGGATACCCGCTGTAGTCGACGGCATTGACACCCAGGAAAATATCCGCCGCGCCGGTCGCTTCCGCCAATCCTAGCGCCAGCGAAAGAAAGACCGTGTTCCGGGCCGGCACGTACGTAGTGGGGATCGACGCTTCCATCTCCGCTTCGTTGCGGTCTTTTGGCACATCCATATCACCCGTCAGCGCGCTGGCTCCGAATCGCGCCAAGTCGATCGGCAGGACCATGTGGCGGTTGACGCCAACCGCCTCTGCCACTCGTCTGGCAGCGTCCAATTCGAAACGGTGACGCTGGCCGTAATCGACCGAAAGCGCGTAAAGATCGAATCCCTCATCTTTGGCAATGGCGGCCGTCGTGGCGGAATCGAGTCCGCCCGACAGAAGAACAACGGCTAGCTTGGGCATTTACGAATAATCCGGAGCAGGGTGACTTTGGAGGGCGTTGCCGACCCCCCGCTCATCATGCCAAAATGGACGGACGCATAAAAGGAGCAATTAACTTGACTGACAACTTCCGTGACGCATTGCAAACTTTCGCGAACGAGTTCCCCGAGCGTGATTACTCAATCGAGATGGTTTGCCCCGAATTTACTTCAGTTTGCCCCAAGACCGGACAGCCCGATTTTGGCACGCTGACGTTTGTCTACACGCCCGATAAACTCTGCATTGAGCTCAAGAGTCTGAAGGTCTACCTGCAGCAGTTTCGCAACGAGGGCATCTATTACGAAAATGTAACCAATCGAATTGTGGACGACCTGGTTGCCGTGCTGCGACCGAGGCGACTGCAGTTGATCGCGTCATTCAGCCCGCGTGGAGGCATCACGACGGACGTTATTCTCACGTATCCCGATGACTTCGACCATTAAAATTCGTCGGGTCTCGGCCCAGCCGGCAACCCGGGTCTGCGTCCGCCACACCGATTCCCGCTGCCCGTTGATTCGCGGCAAACGAAATCTTCAGTACACCCGGGCGCGAGGGCCGCTTTTCCAATCGTCAAAGATCGCGCGGCACCCCTCGGCCAAGATACCTCCGACAAGCTGCACGCGACTGCCGCCGATTTGCACAACCTGCGAAGCGGGCAGCGTCAGTTCGTTAAATCCGGCCACCTCCGCATCAGAGATCGACGCGCCAAAATAAACCGTTTCGATCCGCGCCCAGTGCAGTGCCGACATACACATCGGACAGGGCTCGCAGGTCGTTGCGGCAATCGCGCCGGCCAACACCACATCCCCGCTCGCCTGACAGGCGGCGCGCAGCGCATTGATTTCAGCGTGCGCTGTGATGTCGATCGTGGCCCATACCGAATTGTGTTCTGCAGCGAGAATCCCGCCATTCCGCGCAATCGCGCAACCAAACGGTGTCTGTCCATTCGCGATGCCTTCCCGCGCACGGTCAATCGCGACTTGCATGAGCTGTTCTGGTTCCATAGCTGATTGCGACCATACTTCGCCGCCTCGCGATTCGCAATCCCGCCCGCCACGCCGACATCCCCCTCTTGAAAAGAGGCGACCCCAACCCGAGAATGTCGAGGCGGAACGGACACCTGGCAACGTCGTGAGCGAAACAATTATGCCCGAGAACCCCAAAGTCATCCTCACGGGCTTCGCCGACGAATGTGCCAATCACAAGACGGCTGTAGAGCAATTCGCCGCCCTGGCCGCCGTTGGATTGCAGTACTACAGCCTGCGATTCATTGACGTGGGCAACGGCGTCAAAAACGTCATGAAGCTGACCAAGTCGGAGATCACAAAACTTCGACATCTCGAAGACGAGTATGGATTGAACGTCTCGTCGATCGGTTCACCGTTGGGAAAAGTAAAACTGCTCGACGTTGGCGACGGCACGAAAAACCAGTTCATTCCGTTCAAGAAATACCTTCAACGCGATGTCGCCAAAGCCTGTGGTTTGGCTCACGCATTTGAAAGCAAATTGATCCGCGGATTTTCATTTTATCATCCTAAAGGAACCGATCCGTGGGAGCACGTACCGCAGGCGGTCGATCAGCTGGGACAGATCGCCGAGGCTTGCCACCGCAGCGATTTGACATACGGCTTGGAAGTCGAAGCCAATCTGGTCGGCCAAAACGGACAACTTCTCCAGGAGATTCATCGCCAGGTTAACCACCCGGCGCTGGTGCTGATCTTTGATGGAGCAAACATTTCAACGCAAGGCTACACGCCCGACCAAGTTTACGAAGAGTACGCAGCGATGCGGCGCGGCCTCGGCTGGCTGCACATCAAAGACTACCGCCATCCGACCAAAGCAAAGCGAACGGATCATGTCGACGAAGAAGCACTCAAGAATTTCGTTCCGGCTGATGTCGGCGACAGCGCACACGAAATCATCCTCCGCGATTTGCGCGAGCTAATTCCAAAGTTGGAACGCAAATTACGACGACGCGGCATTCCCGGCGTATTCATGGACATGGAGCCGCACGTCAAAGGAGGGGGTCAGTTTGGCGGTTTTAGCGGCCCGGACGGATTTGGCGTAGCATTGCGGGGCCTGTGCCGCGTGCTCGACTACGTCAAGATTGACTATCACCTGCGAGACTTCGACGACGTCCGTGCGGCCCGCGGCTTTTAGCACAAACGGGCCGCCGTGTTATGCTGGCACGGTCAATCCCGCACTTTCTCGGTTCACCTCCAAACTTTTCTCCGACACCGCTGTCGAGCCGGCTACCGGCAGAGCGTCTCGGTTTTCCGCCGTGGTCCCCAGCAGATGGTGCCTGTCAAACTGTTCGAAACCCCGCCAGCGGGATGCCCGAGGCCCAGCCTGCTATCGCAGCGGCGGGTGGAACGGTAACGCTGCTGGCACAGCGGATCGTCACACGGCAAAGAAGACCGGACACACTCGAGCATCAAGGTTTGAGAAAATCGGCTGTATATCTGTGCCGGTTTTGTCGATTATCCCTTAGCGACACCGACTGGATCCTCAGGGGGGGATCATGCCCTAATTGCATTCAGCATGGTGTCCTGTCGTGCCAACCGCAGGCCGGCGAAAGGAATTTCGTCGTCAACGGCAACGACAGAATTCGGCGCAAGTTTTTTTACAATAAAACTTTACGGTTTTATTTAAACGGTCGGGGGGACTACAGGACAAAAATTCACCGCCAGCGGCCTCCTCATACGCAAGTGCGTACTATAGTTAGGTTGCTCAGCGGACAGGAAGCCCTGGATAGAACCGGAACAACATCGAGGCACATTTTGGCGGTTCGCAACTCGCGGCGGGTTAAAAGAAGGAGGGAACCTTCGCTCCGGCCCTGTTGTCGAACTTCCTGAGGTGGAACAGAAATGGCACGGAAAGAAGCAATTGTCGATTTACGCAATGTTCTCGTCAAACGTCGTGACGGACTGCGCAAAGCCCTGGCGGGCGACCTGAGTTCGCTGTCGGAACTACGCGAACAAGCGAGCGGCGACGTAATCGATGCCGCGCTCGATTCGGCCCAAGACGAAATCAATTCGCAGTTGGCCGAAGTGGAAAGCCGCGAGTTGGCAAATATCGAGCGTGCCCTGGAAAAGATGCGCGACGGCAGTTACGGGATTTGTGAGGAATGCGAAAAAAAAATCCCCATGCCCCGCCTCAACGCGCTACCCTATGCGACAACCTGCATCGAATGCCAGCGGGCAGCCGAGCAGGACGGCAGCGGCGGCGCTGGCGGGGCGGACTGGAGTCGCGTGCTCGATTCGTCGGCCGACGTCGAGTTATCGATCAACGACATCGAGATGGACGTCTAACTCGAGTTTCCAGCTGCCTGCATGACGCAAGCACTTCAAACGACTTTATCCAGGGACGGAAGATATAGTGCCTAGAATCGCACCAAGGCGATGTTGTTGGCCGCGTCACATGGTCACCTGTTTGCTTTGGGTCACCTGTTTGCTTTGGGTCACACCGTGCGTACCGCAAGTGAGCGGACAGCCCAGTGACAATTCCAACGCGGACACGGATCGGGATCGCGAATACAGGGCGCTGGCCGCGGAAATTGTGTCGCTCGAGCGACAATCTAATCTGCTCAAACAGGTTGTTAAAGTCGTCCGTCCGTCCGTCGTCCACATCGAGGTCCGCAAGAACGGCGCGAGCCGCCGCAATCAGGAGCAACCGGACGAAACAGGCTCCGGTGTCATATTTCGTTACAGCGACAAACATTACGTCCTGACAAACCGCCATTTGATTCGCTCTACCAAGTTGGCCGGAGTCACTATCACACTCTCGGACGGACGCGAAATAGCGCCCAGCCGCAAATGGGAAGACGCCGGCACGGACATCGCCGTGATGAGCGTCGCCGGTCCGCGACTCCGCGCCGCGCGGGTTGGCAACAGTGAAAAAGTGGAAATTGGCGATTTCGTGCTGGCCGTCGGCAGCCCTTTCGGACTGAACCACTCGGTAACATTCGGCATCGTCAGCGCCAAAGGGCGGCGCGACTTGGAACTGGCAGCCGACGGCATTTCCTATCAGGATTTCATGCAAATCGACGCCTCCATTAATCCGGGAAACAGCGGCGGTCCGCTGGTAAATCTTCGCGGCGAGGTGATCGGAATCAACACGGCGATCGCCAGCACGAGCGGACGGAACGAAGGCGTCGGATTCACAATTCCGGTAAACATGGCGATGATTGTCTCCCGCCAATTAATCGATCGTGGGGTGGTCACACGGGGTTTCTTGGGCGTCAATCTCGACGCGCGTTTCGGCGCGGCGATGGCGGCGAAATTAGGCTTCGATCGGCCACGCGGCGCGCGGGTGACTTCCGTGACGGTCGAATCTCCGGCGGCCAAGGCGGGACTTCGGGTCGGCGACGTGATCCTCCAGTTCAACACCACCCAAATCGAAAGCGACAGCCACTTGGTGAACACGGTCAGCCTGACGCAGGTCGGCAAGGAAATTCCCATGATCGTATTCCGCGAAGGAAATTCCTTAGAACTAAAGGTCACTGTCGGCAACCGTGCGGAATTTCGGCGGTAGCCGTTGCTGCTCTCGCGACCACAAATTGCAGGCCAAACCGAACGCCGTGCGGTCCGGCAAGCGGCATCTGCCGTGTCTGACTCTGCGGGCCCCCGTCGACGCACCGGCGGCTCGCGGTGAAATCGCCAGAGCTTCTCCGGCCGACCTGCAGAGACGATGACGGTCGTGGGTGCGAAATACCGCCACCCGCACGCCTATCAATTGCGGGCCGTTGACTTCCTGCGGGAATCCCGTCGTTCTCGTTTTCCCCGGCTATTTAGGGGCAGCGGGGCAGGCTGCTAACTTCTGCCTGGCGAATAAATTCGTCGCCTAACCCCACTCCACTGCTAGAATACATTGGCCGACCGGATTTCTGGTCGGTGAGAAGTTCCCAGGAGGCAGCAACATGAAGTTCGCGACGGTACACAACCTTCCGGAACTAGTCAGCTTGCCCAAAGATCGGCGGACGGCCGTTTGGAAGGCCTGCAGATTTAAAGTTCTTGGGAGTCGCAGCATGTGGGCGGCAATCGGACTTGCGGCATTCGTATGCGGCGGATTTGCGTTCTTCGGAATTCACTGTCTCGAAAACGAACAAGAACTCTGGGGTATTCTCCTCCTCGCAATCGGTGGCGGGTGTGCCGGTGTGCTCACGAACCAGGTTGCGCTGAGACAGATGCGGCCTCACATCCGGGCATACCTGCAAGCAGACGACCCGAGCTGACCGAAACAACGGCGCGGGTTCAACAGCCCAGTTCCATCGTCAGGAGCCGTCAAATGAAAACGAAAGAAAACCTCGGCGGGTGGACGAGATCCATAGCCGGTCTGCTGGGAATTTTATCCGTACTCACAATCCCAGTTTTCGTCTATTACGAGGGTTGGCAACAGAAA
>JAYZEI010000224.1:0-4818 GCA_036337375.1 Planctomycetota bacterium
AGGATCGGTTTTCCGTGCGTAATCGGCAGGGCGCGGCCGTCGCGCGCGGACAGAACTCGGCCAGGGTCGATGCCCAGCAGATGATAAATCGTCGCCGTTAGATCGCCCGGATGCACGCGGTCTTCGGTCGGATGGCCTCCCAGTTTGTCGCTCGCACCCAATACCTGCCCGCCGCTGATCCCGGCACCGGCAATGGCGAAACTAAACACCGCGCCCCAGTGGTCGCGGCCGGCATTGGCGTTGATCTTGGGCGTACGGCCGAATTCGCCGATGGCCACGACCAGGGTCTCATCGAGCAATCCACGTTGGTCGAGATCCTCGATCAGAGCGGAAAAGCCCACGTCAAAAACCGGGCACAGCACATCTTCCAGCCTATCGAAATTCTGCGCGTGCGTGTCCCACAGCGGGTTGTCCACCGCATTGTCGCCCGGCATCCGCGGCCACTGTACGTGAACCAGCCTCACACCCGCTTCGATCAGCCGTCGCGCCAGCAGAACCGACTGCCCCCAACTGTTGTGGCCATAACGCTTTCGCAGCTTGTCTGCTTCCTTATCAATCCGAAAAGCATCGACCGCTTTGCCCGAAGTCAGCAAGTCGAAAGCCTGCTGCTGGAACAAGTCGAGGCTGCGGAAGTTGCGGTCGCTATACCCTACTTGCCGATCGAGTCTTTCAAGCAGCAACCTGCGCGACTGCAAACGCGCCAGCCCTTCACCGGTCAATTGCAGCCCTTCAACTCGATAATCGTTTGCGGCAGGGTCGCCAAATATTCGCTCCGGATCCCAGTCGCTGCCCAGCATCCCGCCGGTTTGCCCGGCCGGTTTTACGTTCTCGTTCAACCGCATCCAGTCGGGAATCCAAATCGTCGAAAGCGGCGGCAGTGATTCGCTGGGCTTGAGCATCTTGACAATCGAGCCAAAGTAAGGCCAGTCGCCCGGTTGAATCGTCCGCGCGTTCGTGCCGGCGTACTTGTGCCCCGTCAGCACCCACGCACTGCTGGACGAATGTACGTTGTCGTCGGTCGCCATCGACCGCACGACGGCCATTTTGTCGGCCACCCGCGCGGTTCGTGGCAACAGTTCGCAGAACTGGATACCGGGAATGTTCGTGGCAATCGGCTTGAACTCGCCGCGAATCTCCGCCGGGGCATCCGGCTTGGGATCAAATGTCTCATGCTGCGGCGGGCCGCCGGCCAAGTATAAAAAGATCACATTTTTGGCACGGCCGAAAGTGGGGGATCGCGACGAACCGGCTCCCGCCGTTTCCCTGGCCTCAATCAGTTGCGGCAGCGACAGACCCAACATGGACAGCGCGCCCGCACCAAGAATCTCCCGACGTGAAATCGGGCCGCTACAAGGTGTCGCTGCCGATTTCGACTGCCGTGATTCGTCCATCTCCGCTCTCCGGTCAGTGGGTGCGGGCCAGCGCCCCACAGTATAAACAACACAACACGATTGTGTCTGCCTTTTGCGATTTGAAACCCCTTAGGGCCACCGTCGGCCGGATAGGCGGTTGGTCAAAATCCTCCCGCAAATTTCTATGCGCCGTATTGCGAGTAGATCAAGTCGGCCAAAGCGTCCCCCACCAGGCAGCAGTGCGGTCAGAATAGACCGTTATCGTCATAAAACAATGTAGTCAAGAAACACCGAAACAAACGTGTCGGCATCAACCGTAACGGGGTCATTGGGGTCTGCTATCACGAATACACCGCCGAGTTGTTGTCCCCGCCCCAAATAAAACGAACGAAATATCTTGCTATCTCGTCAAGCCTGCATCGTTGTGCAAGCACTGCGTTCTGCAGGTTCTCGCCTCCGACTCACACCGCCGTAGGGACATGACATTGACGGCGGGGCAACTTCCACTAAAATGTTGCCGCATTTGTGTTTAAACCCGCTGACGTTGTGCGCCCACAGCATGCCAACCGCTTCGATGACCGACGACCAGAATACCTCCAGCGCCGACATAGGAATGCACGAAGCTTCGCGGCGCGAGAAACTCGGGAAGATTCAGCAGCTCGGCCACGACCCGTGGGGTAGCCGATTTGACGGCCACCACCGCATCTGCGACATCCGCGCGAGGGAAAACGAAATTGTCGTTGAAGAGCCGCCGGCGGACAGCGAAAACAGCCGGGCCGAACAGCATGGCCCCAAGGTCCGCGCCGCCGGCCGCGTCATGCTGCAGCGAAAGAAGGGCAAACTGATCTTCGCCGATATTCAGGATTGGAGCGGGAAAATACAACTGTTCATCGGCAAGAACCAAGTCGGCGAGGAAAACTGGGAATTGGCGCAGTTGTTCGACTTGGGCGATATCGTCGGCGTCGATGGCGAATTGAAACGAACCAAAACCGGCGAGCTGACGATTTTCGCCGAACAGCTTCATTTCCTGACCAAGTCAATATTGCCGCCGCCCGAAAAGCACCACGGCCTCAGCGATCCAGAACTTCGCCAGCGGATGCGGTACCTCGATTTGGCGTATACCGACGGTGTATTGGATCGGTTCCTCAAACGGACCGAGATCGTCAGCTCGATCCGCGGCACGCTTAAATCACAGGACTTTGTCGAAATCGAAGGCCCGACGCTGCACTCGGTCGCAGGCGGCGCGGCCGCCAGACCCTTCACCACGCATCACAATGCGCTCGACATTCCACTGTTCATGCGGATCGCGCTCGAATTGCATTTAAAGCGGCTGATGGTCGGTGGCATGGAGCGGGTCTATGAATTGGGCCGCGTCTACCGCAACGAGGGAATTAGTCCCAAGCACAATCCCGAGTTCACGATGCTCGAGGTCTACCAGGCGTACGGTAACTACGAAACCATGATGGATCTGACCGAAAAAGTCATCCTCGACGCGCTGGCCGCGACGGGCCAGCCGACTGAGATTCCTTGGGGAGAGTCGAACATCGACTTTTCACCGCCTTTCGCCCGCACCACTTACGACGAACTGTTCGCAGAGCACACCGGCGTCGATCCCCACGACCACGAAGCGGTCCGGGCGCTGGCCGGCGAAATTGGTTTCGACACGGCGGACAAACATCCTGACGTCATCAAAAACGAAGTATTCGAAGAGCGGGTCGAAGACAACCTGACGGGGCCGGTGTTTGTCATCGATTACCCGGCCAGTATTTGCCCACTGACCAAGCGGAAAAAAGACAACCCGCAGATCGCCGAGCGATTTGAATTATTTATTCAGGGCATGGAGATCGCCAACGCCTACACCGAGTTAAACGACCCGGACCTGCAGGACGAGCTGTTTCGCACGCAGCTTGGGGGTCAAAAAGAGGAAGACTCAATGGCCAAAATGGACCACGACTTTATCCGCGCGTTGAAGCATGGGATGCCACCGGCGGGCGGTTTGGGGATCGGCATCGATCGGCTGGTCATGCTGTTGACCGATGCGCAATCGATTCGCGAAGTGATTTTGTTTCCGCTGCTCCGACCCGAAGGAATGTAGTCGCGTCAATCCGTGAACCAGGATCGGTCAGGGAATGACCGGATTCTGAAAAGAGCCAAAGGAATGGCTATGTATAAACTCCTTCTCTGCTGGCGGTATCTCTGCACTCGCTATATAGCGCTGGTTTCGATCATCAGCGTGACGCTCGGTGTGGCCACTTTGATTGTCGTCAACAGTGTCATGTCGGGTTTTACGCACGAAATGGAAGACCGCATGCACGGAATTATCTCCGATGTCGTGGTCGAAAGCCGGGGCATGATTGGGTTCGTCAACGCCGATGCGCACATGGCGAGAATCCGCGAGATCGTGGGCGACGACATCGATGCCATGACACCCACGGTGCACGTGCCCGCCATGCTTAATTTCCGCGTGAACGGAAGTTGGATGATGCGGCAGGTCAATTTCATCGGCATTGATCCGAAAACTTACCATTTAGTGAGTGATTCCAGCGGTTACCTGCAGCATCCGCAGAATCGGCAACAACTCAGTTTTAATCTGCGCGACGGCGGCTACGACGTTCGAGACTACACCGGCGGAACCGACGCGCCGAAGCGGTTTGGAATGGAATGGGCCGGTTGGCCATACCGCCGAAAAGTCGCCGAACAAGAAAAGGCGTGGCTAGAGATGCAGCAGGCCTCAATGGACGCCCGGGTCGCAGCTGCGGTGGCGGAAGCGCGACGGGCAGATCCTTTCTCAGGAATCGAAACGCCAAAATTGGCCGCTACGGGCGACGAAGGCGTCGACCAGCAGTGGGAGCCGATCAACGACCAAGGCCGCGATTTCGACCGCGCGACGGAGCAATACACCGGAATCGTGCTGGGAATCGCCCTCTCGCGATTTCGCACCGACGACGGCGATCATTTCTTGACGCTGCCCGGCGACGACGTGACCCTGACCTTTCCGACAACGGATACGCCTCCTCAAGCCGTCAACGCGACATTTACGATCGTCGATTTCTACGAGAGCAAGATGAGCGAATACGATTCGGCATTCGTCTTTGCCCCCCTCGACGAAATCCAGCGTCTGCGAAACATGGTCGATCCGACAACCGGTGCATCGAGCGTCACAGCAATTCAGATCAAACTAAAGGAAGGCGTTTCACTGAACGCGGTACGAGACACTCTTCGCCGGACTTTCCCACCAGAGTACTACGCAATTTCTACTTGGCGCGACAAGCAGGGACCGCTGTTGGCTGCCGTGCAAATGGAGACCGTTATCCTCAACATTCTGCTGTTCCTGATCATCGCGGTCGCCGGATTCGGTATCCTGGCGATCTTCTTTATGATCGTCGTCGAAAAGACGAAGGACATCGGCGTACTCAAGTCACTCGGCGCAAGCGGCTCGGGCATCATGAGCATTTTTCTGTCGTAC
>JAYZEI010000225.1:0-6908 GCA_036337375.1 Planctomycetota bacterium
TCGTCATGCGGAACCGCGGCCAGTTGGTCCTGCATGGGAGTATCGACCAAACCTGGTGCGAGCGCGCAAAAATGGGTCCCGGAATGTTCCGTTGCGTAGAGCATCGTGAGCATGTTCAGCGCCGCCTTCGAAATGGCGTACCCCCGCCAACCACGGTTGCCATTGACCGCCGCGCCGGACGACATGGTCACGATTTGAGAGATCGGTACCTGCAAGGCAAATAGCGTGTCGAGGACTGTTTTGTTGGCCCAGAGATTCACGTCCATGACCCTCTTCATCTCCTGCACGCCGGCATCACCGATATCGCCAAATGAACCGAGGACACCGGCGTTCAGAATGACGAGGTCGAGCCGCGGCAAGCCAGCGGCGAGTTGGCGAACGGCTATTGCGGCCACTTCCACGTCGCTCAGATCGGCACTGGCGAATGAAAATGACGCATGGTCGGTCAGATCACGGGGTACCTGTCGGCTCAATCCAATCACTCGGCAACCGCGTTTCAAGTACTCGGCGGCCAGCGCATGACCAATTCCGGAACTAACCCCCGTGATAAAAACCGTGCTTGGTTGCATCTGCAAAATCCCCGTTTCCGGGAACGGTAGTTATTCGTCGCCAACGGCCAGTGCGTACGCCGTCGCGTGACTGCGGCAGTGCGAGATGCTGACGAGCATGTTTTTTATACCCAAACGTTCGACGACATCGCGCGTGCCGCCTCGAAACGCGACAGTAGGTTTGCCGTTAGGTTGGCCGCGAATCTCCATGTCTCGCCAGCTTATCCCTTTAATCCAGCCCGTGCCGAGCGCTTTGAGAATCGCCTCTTTTGCAGCCCACCTCCCAGCAAAGTGCTGATTGGCCGCGCGCATCTTCTGGCAGTATCGAATTTCCGTGTCGGTGTACACGCGATTGATGAACAACTCACCATGCCGTTCGATCATCTTCGCGATGCGGAGGACTTCGACAATGTCGGTACCAATGCCCAGGATGTTCATTTTCAGCGTTCAGAATTTGGCGGACAGCGATCGACGATCAACATCCAGCTTAAAGCCCGTCGGGTGCAAGTCAACTGCTGGGATTGCTGCCCGTCGCCTATTTCACGCCACAGGCACGCTGGGTGCGGAGCAATACCTCGCTCGCTTTTTCCCGCGCGCGACTGGCGCCGTCGGCGAGGATTTCCTCGACGCGCTGCGGCTGGGCCGCCAGTTCAGCGCGGCGGGCCCGGGCTTCGTCGAAGTGGCGTTCGGCGGCATCAGCCAGGGCTTTTTTGACGTCACCGTAGCCAAATCCGCCTTGGCGATAGATGGCGGCCATTTCTTCGCATTCGCTTTTCGATGCGAACAGAGAAAAAAGCTGGTACAGATGATCCGTTTCAGGATTTTTCGGCTCCTCCATGGGGCGCGAATCGGTCTGGATACGCATAATTTGTTTTCGCTGCGCCTGCGGGTCCTCGAACACGGCAATGGTGTTCTGGTAACTCTTCGACATCTTTTCGCCGTCCGTCCCGGGGACTTTAGCAGACGTATCGAGAATCTTCCCTTTGGGCATCACGAAGGTCTCGGGAAAATGGTGATTGAAGCTGGCCGCCAGGTCACGGCAGACTTCGATGTGTTGCAGCTGGTCCTCGCCAACCGGCACGGTATCGGAATCGTAGGCTAAGATGTCGGCCGCCATCAGTACGGGATACGTAAACAGACCGGCGTCGGCGGGCAGCCCTCTCGATTTTTTCTCTTTGTAGGCGTGGCACCGTTCCAGCAAACCCATGGGTGCGCCGGTGAGTAATAGCCAGGTTAGCTCGCTGACCTCAGGGACGTCTGATTGGACAAACAGTACCGCGTGGCTCGGATCCAAGCCGAGTGCCAACAAATCAAGCGCCGCGTCCAGCGTGTATTGCTGCAGCAGCTCGGGGTCGCGGACCGTCGTCAGCGCGTGCAAATTGGCGATAAAGTAGTAGGCGGCATCTTCGTGTTGCAAGTCGATGTACTGCCGAATCGCGCCGAAGTAGTTGCCCCAGTGGAACGGCCCGGTTGGCTGGATGCCGGAAAGCACACGCATGATGGAGTTAATTCTCGAGGGAAATGGTGTTGATAACGTCGGTGACGCGGTTTGCACCTAGTTCCGCGATTGTGCCCGGAAGCGCATCCAGAATTGTCATAGTTGCCGTGGGGTTATAGAAGTTGGCTGTTCCAATTTGAACAGCAGTCGCACCGGCGACGAGAAATTCCATCACGTCGTCGATATTGGCAATGCCGCCGATGCCGATGATCGGCACCGTCACCGCCCGGGCAACTTGGTAAACGATCCGCAGCGCAATCGGTTTGATCGCCGGACCGCTGAGTCCGCCCATGACATTGCCGAGCATCGGTCGCCGACCGCGCCAGTCCACGGACATCCCCAGGCAAGTATTAATCGCCGATATCGCGTCCGCGCCGCCGGCTTCGGCCGCGCGGGCAATCGTCGTCGCGTCCGTGACGTTTGGAGTCAGTTTGGCGATAATCGGCGCCGAAGTGGCCTCACGGCAGCCGGCCACGACCTGCTCACACATCACCGCGTCGGTGCCGAGGTCTACTCCACCGCTGACATTGGGGCACGAAATGTTCAGTTCGATTGCGGCGACACCCGGCAGCCCGTTCAGTCGCGCAGACATTTCGATAAACTCTTGACACGTTCGTCCGGCAATGCTGACGATCGTCGGTGCGGCAAGACCGGCAAGGTAAGGAAGATGGTGCTCTACGAATGCGTCGATGCCGTCATTGTCGAGTCCGATGGAATTGAGCATGCCCGCCGGCGTCTCAATGGTCCGCCATGGTGTGTTGCCTATCCGAGGTTGGACGGTGATCGTTTTTGGAATGATGCCGCCCAATCGCGACAGATCAAGTAAGCCTTCCATTTCGCGGGCGTAACCGAATGTGCCGGAGGCGACCAAAATCGGATTGGCGAGTTGAAGACGGCCGAGGTGGACGGCAAGTTGAACGTCTTCGGGCTGCTGGTCAGACACGGTCAACCGCGTGGGGAGGCGTTTCGAACGGAATGAAGAGAACGCGCAGCGCAAACCGCACGCACCAGCGGCAATTTACCGCCTGTCGCGAATCCTGCCTAGTCGCGAAACGCCCGTTCGCGGGCTAAATCACGCCACCATGCGTTCGATATGGCGATAATTGGTCGGGATGGTCCAAGAACCAAAACCGCTCCCATTCCTCTACCAGGTGGCGCAAACTTTCTGACGTGTAAATCAACTGTCGAGTCCGTCGCGCAGGATCTGCCGAGTAAATTGGGATGAGGCAGCCCGTGCTGGCTCCAAGTGTAACGCCCAGCACAATGGCTATGATCAAACGGCGCATCAAAGTAATCCTCCGTGATTAAAAACTTCCAAGACGTAGGATTTGCATGCCGACGCTTCCGGCGGACATACATCCCCGCGTGCAAGGCCCAAAACATTCGATTTTAAATTACGGCCCTAGTGGACCACGCCATGTCATTGGCCGAACGGCTTGACATGCCAAATGTGCCTGGGCGGGGAGCAGGCAGCGAAAAATAACTAGTTTGTCCCGTAACTGCTTGGTGTACCGTAACTTCCGCGTGCGGGGCCTTCGGCCGACGGTCCGTCGCTCATCGTCGAACTGGGGTCGGCCGATGCAGCTTCGGCGGCGTGGGCCGCAGCTTGTTCGAGTTGTCGCACACGTTCTTCCATCTCTTTGCCGGGTTTGAAGGTGACTACGAATTTCTGCGGGACGAACACTTTCTCGCCCGTTCTGGGGTTTCGCGCTTTGCGTGCCGCGCGTCGTTTAACTTCAAAGACACCAAAATTGCGGAGTTCGATTCGACCCAAAGTTCCTTTACCACCTTTGTTTAGGTTGGCCTGGGTGTCTTCAACTAACGTATCGACAATCGCGTCAAACGTCTTCTGCACGATCTCCTTGGTCTTCAATTGGGTCAACCCAATTTCCTCGGAGATAGTTTTGACAATCTCTTTTTTGGTCACTTCGACGGTCCCCTCTGAGACGTACCGAGGTTGCGAGTCCACAAAGACGAGATTTTACCGGCCCACATATGCTCCAAGTGTAAATGTAGTAAGTACTAGAGTCAAGCTCAAAGAGACTGAACCGGACGTACCTAACAGCATTGGCAGCAGTTCCTTCTCGCTTCGGCGACGTGTGTGATTTGGCTTAAGTTACTATTTAAAAGGGAGTTATGGTAATTACATGAGTTGGGCGTTGCTTGAAAAACGCAACTGTTTATCAACAAACGAGTAACGACGAAAGACGATTCTCCACAACCCAGTCTTATCGTTATCGGTTGCGCAATCGTCAAACTAAAGTGCAGATACCGCGTTTGTACAGCCGCAGCCAGATTCAAATCTTGATCTCTGCTGCCCGTTGCTGGATATCTTCCAGAGGGATCAGGGTTCCCTTCCCGCTACCCGGGCACATCTGACAGGTGGTTTCCCAGGATTCGGGTGTGCGAATATTCGAATCCCAAAACGGCCAAGTGCGGCATTGTCGTGGTCGCGCTTCATACACGCTGCACCGGCGGGATTGGTTATCGAAGAAAACGCAGTCTCCGTTGGGAAATTCGACGAGGCTTTTGCGAATGCCGATCTGGCGTGTGTATTTCTGCTCGAAGTCCTCAATCGATTCACCAAGCAGGCGGGCGAGCTCGGCAATTTCGGCCTTGTTGACCCACACATAGCCCGGTGCGCCGGTGCAGCAGTCGCCGCATTCGGTGCATTTGAACCGCAGACCGCCGTTGTACCAGGGTTTTTCTGCGGGTGGAGGCTGTCGTGCCAAGCTACGTCTCCTACACCTCGACGGACATTGAGGCGATCTGTTGAACCGCGGAGAGGATCGTTTGGATGTCTTGTTCTGTGTTAAACGGTCCTACGCTAAATCGGACCGTCCCGCCGAATGGTTCTGTGCCCAAACGTTTATGAATCAATGGGGCACAATGAAAACCCGACCGCACTTGAATCCCGTATCCGCTATCCAGGGCCGCGGCAATTTCCTGGGCATCATAATCCGTAATCGAAATACTGACTACGCCCACCCGTGGTTCAGATGGTGCCGGTCCGTAAATCGTGACGCCGTCGATTTGCTGCAAGCCATTGAGCAATTGGGCGGTGAGTGTCAATTCGTGTTGTCGTATTTCCGCGACACCTTTCTCGAGTAAGAATTCGATTCCCGCTGCCAAACCAACAACACCGGTCACGTTTAGGTTTCCGGCCTCCAATTGATCGGGCAATGTTGCGGGATGCCGATCGTCCTGGCTGTGCGTGCCTGTTCCGCCCTGACGAAAACTTGAAATTACCGATGCTGCGCGATCGCCGACAATTAGAAGCCCGGTGCCGAGCGGTCCCAACAGGCCTTTGTGTCCGGGCGTGGCGAGAAGATCGACAACCATGTCGTCCACCTCCATCGACAAATGTCCGGCGGACTGCGCGGCATCCACAAGCAACAACCCGCCGTGCCGGCGGACGATAACTCCGATTTCTTCAATTGGCTGGATCGTCCCAGTAACATTGGAAGCGTGCGTGATGGCGACCAGTTTTGTGTTCGTCCGAATCGCGGCATTAATGTCGCCAGGGTCGATGAAACCTTTTGAGTCGCAGGGAACCCGCGTTACTTCGACGCCACGGGTATCTTCAGCGAAACGCAGCGGCCGCAGCACCGAATTGTGTTCGACTTCGGTGGTAATGACGTGGTCGTTGGGTTGCACGATACCGTGAATGGCCATATTCAAGGCGTCGGTTCCGTTGAGTGAAAACGCGACACGGTGCGGATCGCTGACACCTAGAAGCTTGGCAGTTAGTTTACGCGCGTGGTCCACGCTGCGCGCGGCATCGACGGCATCGGTATAACCGCTGCGGCCGGCTGGCGCGCCGCATTCGCGCATGTAATAGTCGATTGCTGAATAAACGGTTTCGGGCTTGGGCCAACTGGTTGCGGCGTTGTCGACGTAGATGCGGCCCACGACTACCCGCCAATCTGGTACATGGCGCGACCGGGTTTGATAAAGTCGTCGCTGTCGATGCCGTGTCCCGCTTTTTTTGCGCCAACCGCCCGCCGAACGAGTTCTGCGAGTTGCTCGTCGTTGCCTCCGCCTCGGAGCAGCACACGGGCGTCCCATTCTTCTGTAGAAAACAGACAGTTGCGGATTTGCCCTTCTGCTGTCAATCGCAAGCGATTGCAATTTCCACAAAACGGCTGCGTGACAGGGTTGATAAACCCAATCCGCCCGCGACCGTCGGAAAATCTAAAATCAACCGCCGGCTGACTGAGATCGTGGCGGTCGACCGGTACGAGCGGGCCGTAGGCCGATTCCAGTCGTTCACGAATTACTTCACCCGAGACGACTTGTCGTCGTTGCCAATTGTCTTCGGCATCGAGAGGCATGAATTCGATAAACCGCAATTCAAAATCGTGTCGTCGTGCGAATTCGACCAGCGGCAGGATGTCCTCTTCATTCAGGTCAGAAATCGCCAGCGCGTTGAGACGAATATTTTTGAATCCCGCGCGTCTTGCTGCAAAAATGCCTTCCAGCACGCGCCGCAATCCCGGGCGGCGGGCGATCTCTTGAAAGACCTCTTCGTTCAGCGTGTCGAGGCTAATGTTAAGCCGTTGGAGTCCGGCGTCGTACAGTTCGTATGCCTGCTGGCCCAGCAGAATTCCGTTCGTCGTCAGCGCGATGTCTTCGATGCCGGGAACTGCGCGCAGTTGCCGAATCAGGCTCGGCAGATCTTGGCGGACGAGTGGCTCCCCGCCGGTCAATCGTAGTTTGTTAACGCCCAGACGGGCGGCGACGCGGACGAATCGTGTAATTTCCTCGAAGGACAGGATTTCTTTCTGATCCCGGAACTGCACATCTTCGTTTGGCATGCAGTACACACAGCGAATGTTACAGCGGTCAGTGACGCTGATTCG
>JAYZEI010000226.1:0-3840 GCA_036337375.1 Planctomycetota bacterium
CTAAAGCAAAGTTACGGTAACGATTCGAAGCAATCAAAAATTCGCCAGCAGCTAATGCAGCCGGCAAACCTGTCCAGGTTAGGCAATGACGCCGCCCGGCGACTGCTCGGCACGGAAGGCTATTACATGCGGCACTATGGACCCACCGCAAATAAATCGAAGTCAACCACCGCCTACGGACTGCTGGCGAAGCGATTCCCGCAGGATTACGCAGCGGCCCGCGAATATCTGCAATCGGCCACCGACTACAGTCCGCCCGAAGTCGGCAAAGAGGCGGCACTGAATTTGCTGAAATTCGATCCGACCGACGGCAACGCCGACACGTGGCGGCGGCTGTTCGTGGCCGCCGACACCGCCAAAGACACGGCGATGGTCCAGCAGGTATACGCCTGGGTGATGAAGTCGCAACAGAAGTTTGGCAAGAATTCCGCTAACGCGTCGCAGATCGCGGACATCTTGACCAAGCACAAGATGGAGCCGCAGGCCGTCGGTTACTGGAATACCTATCTCACCTTCGACCGCAACTCGACCGAAGCTCGCGACTGTGCCACGCGGCTGTTAGCTCGCATTGAACCGCAGCCGCAGCGGATCGCGTTCATGGCCGATCTGTTCAAACACGATTCGGACTTTCACGGGCGCTACGCATCGTGGCTGGCCCACGAGTACTTTGAGGCGAAGGACCTGAATAATTTTGTCAAAGTTCTCCAGGAAACTCGGCGGCGGCAGAACGATCGTCCCTTCCGCGGCTGGGATTTCGACTCCGTCGCGGCTGCCGGTTGGGTCTCCGCAATCCGATCCAACCAGGAGGCCACCGTTGCCGATCGCAAACGCGTCTACGATGTTTGCGAACATTTGCAGTTGCCGGCCGCGTCAGCGGCTGCCGTGTTAGCGCGATTGGAAATCACTCCTGCCGACCAACTTCTCGGCACGGCGAGGCTACTCGAGTATCAGCGGTCTACGCGAATCGCCAGCAATTCGTACGTTGGTTGGGACGCGCTGGTCGGCTACCTGCAAGCGGCGCAAACCCGCAAGGACTTTGTGGCCGCCGCTACGCTGGCAACCGGCATGCTGAACAACATCGCGGGCGTCGATGAAACCCGGCGGAAATCCGCCCGCAACATCGTCACGCAAAGTTACTCGCGTATCGGTCGCGTCGGTCTGACAATCGACGAGAACAGCCCGGTCGCTCCACTGTTGCAGGCGGCGCTCTACCTGCGGTTGGGTGATGAAAACCTGGCCCACGATACCTTCCTGGAAAACAAGCCGTTGTTCGATCAGCATCGCAATGAGTTGCCGGTCGACTTGATTGCATTCATTTGTGAACGCTCGATGGCTGCGGGCGGAGACGAAAACCACGACTACGTCGAAGAGGTTCTCCGCGGATGGCTGGTGAAAAACAGTGAGGCGCCGCAGGTCGAATCGTCGGCCAAGGCCCGCGTGCAGTTGTTGCTGGGGCGAAATTACTTCAAGGCCCGACGGTTCGATCTTGCCCGCAATGAATTCACTTCCACCGTCAATCGCTACGCGGACACTCCGCAGGCCATCGAAGCCGAATTCGGAATTGGCGAATCCTTTATGGCCCAAAAGGTCTTTGACCAGGCCGAACAGGTCTTTGATAAATTGGCGCGCAGTCGCGATACCGATGTGATCGTGCGGGCCGAGTTCCTCCGCGGCGTGTTGGCCTTCCGCCGTGGAGACCGCGACGAAGCGCGAGATATTTTCCGCGGCGTTCTTGAACGCGTGCCGAATGTGAAACTCGCCAACCAGGCATTATTCAATCTCGCCGAAGTGTACGGTGCGGAAGAGAGATATGTCGATCAACTCAACTTGCTTCGCACCGTCGGCCGGCTTGGCCGCCGCAGTAAACGATTGCACACGCCGGGAATGCCGCTTTCGATTGTCGTTCACGACAGCGACCTTGGCATCAGCCGCGGCCACAACAAAATTCCGGTCGTCGTCACCACAAAGCCGGGCGGCGATACCGAACGGATGTTTCTGACCAGCGCCGGGGCCGGGAAGGGGCTGTTCCGTGTTGATGTCGATACGCAGCTTGGTCAGGCATTGCCCGGCGACAAGATACTGCAGCTAACCGGCAACGATGTGATTCAGTGCGACTATCCCGATGAGTTCAAGGCGGAATTCAAGAATGTGCCCCTTTCAGATGTTGACATTCGTGTGGCCGCCAGCGCCGAATTTGAAGTCTCCAGCAGCAAAATAATCGATCAGGAAGAGGAGACATTCAGCCAGCAACTCGTCCGTGAAGCCGAACGGGAGAAGCAGGACCAGCGCGTCTCACAAGGTCGCCCCGCCAATCAAATAAAACCCGGAAATATTATTTATCTGCAGGTCGAAGATTCCGATCGCGACCTATCGAACGATGCGGACCGGGTGATTATTAAACTAACCGCCAACAGCGGTGATCAGGTGCAGGTGGCGCTACAGGAAACCGGCCCTCACACCGGCGTGTTCGATGGCACTGCGCAGACTGGCGAGCTGCCCGCCGGCGCACTGGCCAGCGATGCGGCGATCGGCCATAGCCCACTGATGGCGATCGATTCGGACTTGGAATCGTACTGGATGAGCGAACCGGACGGCGCGACGCCCAAACATCTGACCGTGGACATGAAGGATTTGCGGCTGGTCTCCCGCGTCAAACTGTCTTCGCCGGGCGGCGGTACCGGTGCGCCGGTGCGGGGCAATCTTTTCGGCAGCCAGGACGGGCAGTTTTGGTTCCGCATTGCCAGCCAGCCCGCGCGGCCGCCCGCGCCCCGGGTGGTCGGCGACGCCAAACATATGACGCGGCGGATCTATCCGGGCGGTTACACCAACTACACGAACTGGGATCAAGTCGTCGCGCTGACCAAGGATGTGACGCCAGCCGGCGAGGAGGAAGTCAACGAACTGAGTTGGAAATCCCAGCCCGACGAAGATGGCAAGTTCCCCGCGTTCGCCGTCGTTTGGCACGGCACGCTTGTGCAACCTCGCTCGGGCGCAGCCCGCATCCGTGTGCAGGGAGCGGTAACGGGACTGGCGGTCGATGGCAAACTTGAAATGCCCGTTGGCAAGGGTACCCAGTCGGTCGACTTATGGCTCGATCGTGGGCCCCACGAGTTGACGATCTTTTCCGCCAGTAGCGGCCCGCAGGCGGCCGAAGCGACATTGGCCCGCGCCAGCCTGACATCCCAATCGGTATTCCTGGCGCCGTTCCGCGCTGCGGATTTTGATCTGAACGAAATTTCGACACAAGTCGCTCAACAGCAGGGACGGCAGCCCACCGAGATTTCCGCGTTAGACGATGTGTGGGAATTCCGCTTTCGCTCCCACGAAGTGCGTTATGTACGGCTGGTTGTTAACGAATACCGGGGCGAGGCGGTGGCGATCAATCACGTCGAGATTGGTGGGGAACAGGACGGACTATTGTATATTCCGACCGAAGAAGATGTGCTCTCGTTATCAACAAACGAACTGCTTGAAATTGCGGCCGGAGATGTGGTCACGGCGACCTATACCGACGAAATCACCCAAAACAAATCGGGAGGAAGCCAGCTGCTCACCAGGTCGCTGACGGCCACGTACAACAACGCCTCGGTCAAGCCGATCGCCTACAACTTTGTCCGGGGCGGAGGCGGCGCTGTGGGCACCGAACGAAAAGACCTGAAAAGGGTCGATCCCGGCGAGCGGGTGACGGTCGAGATAATCGACTTTGACCAAGACCAGACCAACGACCGCGACACGATCCGATTCCAACTCATTGTCAACGACGGCGAGGCCGTGATGTTAACGGCCACCGAAACGGAACCATATTCGGGGGTCTTCACCAAGGAGGTCGATACTACGGCC
>JAYZEI010000227.1:0-13434 GCA_036337375.1 Planctomycetota bacterium
CCGACTTGTGACACTTGCCACAGCGATCGTGGCCCAGCACATTGGTCGCATCAACCGCCAGGGGCAACGCGACACCTGTCACGATCGAAGTCGGCGGTATGGCGGCGTGCGAATCAGGAGGATTCGGCGGAACCAAAAAGACAATCGCGAACATTGTCATAGCAACAATAGAAGTTACCAAGCAGACACGACCGCGTCTGGCGACAAGGACACGTTTCATCGGTTCAGCGCCTCAGTTGTAGATCGTATTCGTTAAACAGCCATGCAGAGAAGGTTGCGTAGAATCCGCAGATTTTAGCAAATTATCGGATCCGCCGGCGCACAAAAATTTTCCTTCAACTCCGGAAAATCGCACTCTGCATGTATGGCTCGTTGCGCACAGCGGACGAGCCTGTCGGGGCGAGAACGCGGCAGACGACCGTCCGTCACTCATTGTCGTGCCACCAGAGATCACGCCTGTTGCCTCGCGATTTCGACCAGCGTCCGGACCAATGCGCCCGTCCCGCCGCCGGCAAGCCAGGGCAGCGGTTTGTCTGCGAAAGCAGGACCGGCAATGTCAATGTGCGTCCACGGCACATCGCCCACGAACCGCTCGAGTAATTTCGCCGCTGTCATCGCGCCGCCCCAACGGCCTTCGCCCGTGTTTTTGATGTCGGCAACCTTGCTTTTGATTTGATCGCCAAATTCGTCGAACATCGGTAACTGCCAGACCGGCTCGCCGACGGCGTCGGCCGAGTCCATCACCACGTCGCACCACTCTTGGTTGTTCGTCATCACGCCCGCCACGTTTTCTCCCAGCGCAACGACACACGCACCGGTGAGCGTGGCCAGATCAATAATCGCTTCGGCGCCTTGATCGACGGCGACCGCCAAAACATCGGCCAGGACAAGCCGGCCCTCGGCGTCGGTATTGTGGATTTCGATCGTCGTGCCGTTGCGAGCCGTCAACACGTCGCCCAATTTGTAAGCGGCCGGGCCTGTCATGTTTTCGACCAGGCCCATGTACCCGGTCACGTTGATCGGCAAGCCGAGCGCCGCAATCGCCCGGATGGCACCGAGCACCGTCGCGGCGCCGGCCATGTCGCATTTCATCGCCTTCATACTTTCGCTGGGCTTCAGCGACAGGCCGCCCGAGTCGAACGTCACACCTTTGCCAACCAGCGCCAGCTCCGGTGCATCTTCAGCAGCGCCGCGATATCGCAGGATCACTAACTGCGGTTCGCGGCTGGAACCTTTCGCCACAGCCAACAGCGACCCGCACCGTTCTTCTTCCAAGCGGGCCTGGCCCCAGACGTCGATCTGCAATGAAAAATCGTCCGCAACGCGACGCGACTCAGCGGCGAATGATTCCGGGTACATTCTGTCGGCCGGTTCGTTAACTAAGCGACGGGTTAGATTGATGCTCTCACCAATCCGGCGGCCACTGTCCAGCAGGCTGCCATCGGCTGCGACGAATATCTGTTCGAATACAAACGACTTCTTGTCACCGCGATAGAGATCCTGGCCCACGCAACCGACAACCACACCGGCCACCGCACTCTCGATCATCTCCGCCGACCATTGCGGGTCGGGGCAAAACACCACGCTCGAGCGGCGCTTGGAAGAAAGCTTCCTCGCGGCCGCCGCAAAGGCGCGGAACGTCACGCCCGCATCGAGCTGTCCACGGTCGCCAAGGCCCACGCAGACAACTTGCCTCGCAGCGACGCCGTTCGGTGCCAGAATCACCGTAACATTCAACGACTTGTCGCCAACTTCATCTGTTTCGCGCAGACGAGTAATCACGCCGTCGGTCGATTCATCCACTTGCCGCGCCGCGCCGGCGAGCGGTTCATCCTGATTGAGCACAACGACAATCGCATCCGTTTCTACTTCGCTGATTGGCTGCTGGAGCGGGCATACATTCATGGCGGGTTGCCTCCACGGCGGGACTGGAATCCAGATATTCTAACGCGGCGATGGGATTCAAAGTAGCAGGCACAGCGGTGCGCGATTCCGGCAGGTGGATCGCGGCGTGACCCAGCTACTTTACGCTGCTATGATTGCAGTGTCATGGGTTATCAAAGTCTCAAGCAATGCGTCGACGATTTAGCGGCAGCGGGGCATCTGGTGCGGATCGAAGAGGAGATCGACGCCGAACTTGAAGCGGCCGAAATTCACCGCCGCGTCTTCCAGGCCGGCGGTCCCGCGATTTATTACGCGCGGGTCCGCGGTTGCAAGTTTCCAATGGTCAGTAATTTGTTTGGAAAACTGGATCGCGCCGAGTTTATCTTCCGCGACGCGCTGGAGGGCGTGCAGCATTTAGTCAATTTGAAAACGGATCCGTCCGAAATTGTGAAACGTCCATTTAGGAACCTCGGCGTGCTACCCACGGCGATTGGAATGCTGCCTAAATCAGTCCGCACCGGCCCGATTACCGCAAACAAGACGGCGATCGACCAGTTGCCGCAGCAAAAATCGTGGCCAAACGACGGCGGCGCATTTATCACTTTGCCGCAAGTCTACACCGAAGACGTCGAACGACCCGGTCTGGGGTCCTCGAATCTGGGCATGTACCGCATCCAACTCTCCGGAGGTCAGTATCAGCCCAATCGCGAAATAGGCCTGCATTACCAGATTCATCGCGGCATCGGTGTGCACCAAGCAAAAAATAACCGCACGGGCGGTCCGTTTCGCGTGAACATTTTTGTCGGCGGTCCGCCCGCCATGAACCTAGCGGCGGTCATGCCCTTGCCGGAGGGATTTTCCGAACTACGCTTTGCCGGCGCGTTGAATCGTCGCCGAGTTCGCATGATCCGCCGGTCCGATGGGCTGCCCATTTGTGCAGACGCTGACTTTTGTATCGTCGGCACGGTGATTCAAAACAAACTACTGCCCGAAGGTCCGTTTGGCGACCACTTGGGTTACTACAGTCTCGAACACGACTTTCCGGTGCTGCAGGTCGAACACATCTATCATCGCGACGACGCCATTTGGCCATTTACGGTCGTCGGTCGGCCACCACAGGAAGACAGCGTCTTCGGCCAGTTAATCCATAAAATCACAGGTCCGGCGATTCCGGCCGTGATCCCCGGCGTCAAAGCGGTACATGCTGTCGACGCGGCGGGCGTTCATCCGCTACTGCTGGCTGTCGGCAGCGAGCGTTACATGTCTTTTTCCGAAACCGCTCGACCGGCGGAATTGTTGACGCAGGCCAACGCGATTCTCGGTCAAGGGCAACTTTCGCTGGCGAAGTATCTGTTGATCGCCAATGAGCACGACGAGCCGCAACTTGACATCCGCGACGTGCAGGCATTTTTCATGCACCTGCTACGGCGTGTCGATTGGAGTCGCGACTTACACTTTCAAACCTGCACAACGATCGACACGCTCGATTATTCGGGCTCGGGATTGAACGAAGGCTCAAAGGTCGTCATGGCGGCCATTGGCCCGGCGCGGCGCGAGTTGCCCACGGAGATTCCCGGCGACTTGAAGTTGCCGGCCGGTTTTTCAGATCCCAGAATCAGCTTTCCCGGGGCGCTCGTCGTCCGCGGCCCAACGGGCGGTGAAACGGCCGATCTCAACGGGCGATTTGATGCGGATCAAGACCCCGGTGGTATTGGCGGTTTTCCGCTCGTGGTCGTCGTGGACGACAGCGAGTTCGCTGCCGCGTCGTTGTCAAACTTCTTGTGGGTCACGTTTACGCGCAGCAATCCGGCAACTGACATTTACGGCACCGGATCGTTCGTCCAAGATAAACACTGGGGTTGCCGAGGTTCACTTGTAATTGATGCACGGACGAAACCCCATCACGCACCGCCCTTGGTCGAAGACCCCGAAATAACACGGCGCGTGGATCGACTAGGTGCGGCGGGCGGTCCGCTGCATGGAATAATTTGACATAGCGGTCGGTCGTTACCGGTCAGCTAATAACCGGACTGGCCCCGTATTTTCAATTTAGCGGATTGCCGGTCGCTGAATGCTGATCGCCATGTCAACCATTGATTGGCTCGTTTTGATTTGGCTGACCGTGCTGGGCGGCTGCATCGGCAGTTTTCTCAACGTCGTCATTTATCGGCTTCCACGTGGCGATGGCCTCCAGGGCCGATCGCATTGCCCAAAATGCAAACATCAGATTCGCGCATACCACAACATTCCCGTATTTGGCTGGTTGATACTGTGCGGAGCATGCCATGACTGCGGCAAGCGGATTTCATCTCGCTATCCGCTGGTCGAAGCAGCGACGGGAATGATTTTCGCGGCACTGTTTTTCGCAGTCTTCAAAGTTGGCCAAAAGACTGGTGATCCGCTGGCTGAAACGGGTCCCTGGGCCCTGTATTTTTGCACGGCAATTCTTTGTAGCGGGCTGATCTGCGAGGTGCTGATTCGATCGGACCGCCAAAAAGTCCCCCGCGCCGTTCGCTGGATGCTCACCTTAAGCGGACTCGCCTGGGGCCTGATGGTGATCATCATGTAGCCCCGCTGTCCGCAGGCTCTGAGAAAGCGCCTAGCGGGAATCGAACCCGCAACTTCAGCTTGGGAAGCTGACGTGATACCACTTCACCACAGGCGCGACGTCGGGCCCGCATTCTAATCAATCCAACTCTTACGAATCAGCCACCAATGTAGCCGCCGCTGCCATTTAGACAGCCGGTAAGCGGACAGATCGGCAGACGCACCAAAATCCAGCACGTGGAAAACAGATCTTACCGACGCCGCAACCCGAACTGCATTAGACAGTTACAGGTGTTTGGGGTTCATAAAATTACAGCGGACGGCGCGAACTGGTATCGAACTTGCCGCACTCCGTAAGGTACAAGTTGTTCAGACACGCAGGGCAGAACCTTGATCGTATCACCCTCTATCCTGATTACGGACGATGACCCGGTTTTTCGGGACACTGTCTGCGGAGTGCTTGAGCCGGACGGATTTCACACGTTGGTGGCCAGTTGCGGTGAAGAGGCTTGCGAGATTATTCAAAGCGAAGAGGTTCACGTCGCGCTGCTGGACATGCACATGCCGCGACTGACGGGCCTGGAAACACTGCGGCTGGTCAAACAATTCAAGGCGCTGCTACCGGTCATCTTGATGTCGGCGCGATTGGACGAAGCAATTCGAGCCGAGGCCCAGCGGGCGGAGGCTTTCGCCGTGTTATCAAAGCCGGTCAGTCGGTTTGACTTGACTAGCAGTGTGCAGCAGGCGCTGCACTGCGCTTACGGCTGGGGTTAGCCGCTTTCTTCCAGCGGTTCAACGTCTTTTTCATCGTCTTCTTCATCGTTCGCTTCGTCAACCGCGACAACCTCTCGCGGCCGACCTTCATCGGCTGGAATCACCGCATCGGTTCCCGGCACAATTTTCGGCTGGGGCGAAGTTTTTTCGGCAATCTCCTGCAATTCGTCCGAATCAATCGTCTCCTTTTCGAGTAGCTGTTCCGCCAGCGCTTCGAGCGTATCGCGGCGAGAATGCAGAATTCGCCGCGCTTTTTCGAGGCCCTCGTCCAGGATGCGCTTCACTTCCAGATCGATTTGGCGAGCCGTGTGCTCGCTGTGCATCGGCCCGCTAGGCATTTCGCCGCTGGAAATAAAGGCGTTGCGGCCGCTGTCGCGGAAGCTGACACGGCCCAGGCGGCTCATACCGAACTCCATGACCATGCTGCGGGCAATTTCTGTGGCCCGCTCCAAATCGTTTTGTGCACCGGTCGAAACATCGTCGAAAACCAGTTCTTCGGCAATCGTGCCGGCCAATAGCACTTGAATACGGCTTTGCAATTCGCCCTTAGTGGCCAAGTAGCGGTCTCCTTCGGGCCGCTGCATGGTGTAACCTAGTGCAGCCAGTCCGCGCGGGATGATCGAGATTTTGTGCACGGGGTCGGTATTCGGCAAACTATGAGCGACCAGCGCGTGACCCGCTTCGTGATAGGCAACCCGCTGTTTTTCGTCCTCATGGATTATCCGCTGCCGTTTCTCTAAACCAGCCGTGACACGCTCGACGCCTTCATTAAATTCCTCCATGCTGACCGCGTTTTTGTCGTTACGCGCGGCGAGCAGCGCGGCTTCATTGACCAAGTTCGCCAAGTCTGCGCCGACGAAGCCCGATGTGATCGCCGCGATCTTCTTCAGATTAACGTTGTCATCAAGTTTGACGCTTTTGACGTGAACTTTCAGAATATCCTCGCGGCCACGCACATCGGGCCGGTCCACCAGCACGTTGCGGTCAAAGCGTCCGGGTCGCAACAGCGCCGGATCAAGCGTCTCCGGACGGTTCGTCGCAGCCAACACGATGACGCCGCTGGTCGAATCGAAACCGTCCATCTCCACCAACAGCGCATTGAGGGTCTGTTCGCGCTCATCGTGTCCGCCAACCACGCTTGACCCGCGCGTTTTGCCGAGCGCGTCCAGTTCGTCGATAAAAATAATGCAGGGCGCTTTCGATTCGGCCTGCTGAAACATGTCGCGGACCCGTGCCGCGCCGACACCAACGAACATTTCCACAAAGTCGCTGCCCGAAAGGCTAAAAAACGGCACATCCGCTTCGCCGGCAACGCTCTTGGCCAATAGCGTTTTGCCGGTTCCCGGCGGACCGACCAACAACACGCCCTTGGGAATCCGCCCGCCGAGCCGCTGATATTTTTCGGGACTCCTGAGAAATTCAACAATCTCTTTCAGTTCTTCAACAGCTTCTTCAATGCCGGCGACATCATCAAACGTCACGCCCAGGTCCTCCTGCGCGTGGAGCCTTCCAGGGCTGCGTCCGAATGCCATCGGCGATCCCGCACCGCCCAGTCGCCGCATCATGAAAAAAAAGATGAGGATAAAAATGCCGGTGACAATCAACATCGGCCCCCATTGGCTCCAAAATCCCGGGCCATCGTCACGATCGTAGTCCGCAAAGCTTACTTCTTCAAAAAACGCTTCGATACTGCGGTCCAAATCCGGCGACTTATTGACGACAAATTCGACGTCCTTTGTCCGTTCGTGATTGGGCAATTCCGAACCGTCGGGGGCAAGATAAGTTTGGTGGATGGTGCCCGTGATCTCGCGGTCGCCAACGACCACCTCGCGGATCCGCCGAAAACGAAGCTTGCCGCTGTTTCCCTCAATGTCAACATAAGCGGTCGCGTCGCCGCTGTTACGTATCAGGCTTTTGAATTGTCCGTACGAGATTTTTATCGGTTTCGGCAGATAGAGTCCGATGACCATAAACGCGATAAAAGCGACAACGATCAGGTAGAGGACGATCTGTCCACCAAGGGGGGATTTCTTGTCCGCCGGCTTTCGATCGTTTTCAAATTTGTCTTGCATCAAGCGAGATGGGCTGTAAACGAGAAGTTTGCAGGAGTACTCAACGGGTTAGGTTCATTATACAAGGCGTGTTCATTTGACGAGTCCAGTAGAACGGTTCCCCAAGGGCAAACTCGCACTTGCCGCCCGAAATATGCGAACTTACAATGCCCGCGATCGCCGATAATCGGTTCGATTGCTGCAATCACATCAACCCGACGCAAAAAGTAAACCGACTCGCTTCGGGTTGCCGTAAATCAGGCCTGTGAGAGAAACGGGTCTGTAAACTCGTCCGACAAGAGCCCGCTATCACGCGGGCCGGTGAGCCATGACCTCGCAACCTCGACACATCGCGGTACTGGGATCGACCGGCAGCATCGGCCAAAGCACCCTGGATGTGGTGGCGGCTTCAGGTGGTGCAATGCGGGTTGCGGCGATTTCGGCGCATCAACGCCTCGATTTACTGGCCGAGCAGGCGCAGCAGGTCGAACCCCGTTGGGTCGTGGCGACCGATGCAGAGGCGGCGGTGGATCGTGATTGGAAAGATTTGCCCGCCAACTGTGAATTGCTTACCGGAACCGAGGGTCTGACGAAAATCGTTCAGCACGAACAAATTGCCGTGGTGGTCGCCGCGATCGTAGGATCAGCCGGCCTGCGCAGCACCTGGGCGGCGCTGGAGGCCGGAAAAATCGTGGCCCTGGCCAACAAGGAAACACTCGTCATGGCCGGGCCGCTGGTGATGGAGTTGGCCGCCAGAACCGGCGGCAAGCTGTTGCCGATCGACAGCGAACACAGCGCAATATTTCAGGCCATGCAGGCGGGCAAGCGGAGCGAAGTGCGGCGGGTGGTGTTGACCGCCAGCGGCGGACCCTTTCGAAATATGACGCTCGAACAACTGCAAGATGTAACCGTCGAACAGGCGCTGGCCCATCCCACCTGGGACATGGGTCCGAAGATCACGGTCGATTCGGCCACGATGATGAACAAGGCGTTAGAAATCGTCGAAGCGCGATGGCTGTTCGATTTGCAGCCGGAGCAAATCGAAGTGGTCATTCACCCGCAATCGACGGTCCATTCGTTCGTTGAATTCGTGGACGGTTCGGTGATCGCGCAGATGAGTCCCCCCGATATGAAAATGCCGATCCAGTATGCGCTGACGTGGCCCGACCGCACGGCCAGCGTGGCCGTGGAAATGGACTGGTCGACAGCCTTCAGCCTCGACTTCGAGCCGGCTGATTACCGACGCTTCGGCGCACTACAATTAGGAATCGACACCGCGCGGGCCGGGGGCACGGCCGGCGCGGTTTTGAATGCCGCCAACGAGTCGGCAGTGGCCGGATTTTTAGATGGCCAGATTGGATTTGCCGACATCGTGCCGGCGTGCCAGTCTGTTGTCGACAATCACCCCTTTCAACCGCAGCCCGATTTGGAAACTCTGATCGATCTGGATCGCTGGGCCCGCGAGGAGGTTTTTCGAGCGTGTACGTAATTGACTTATTTGCCGCCAGCGTACCGTGGTACTATCCACAAAACTGGCCTTATATCGCGATGGCCATTTTCGGATTGGGCATGGTGATCTTCGTCCATGAGTTGGGACACTTTTTGGTCGCCAAGGCGTGCGGCGTGAAATGTGAGAAGTTTTACGTCGGTTTTGACGTGCCGATCAAACTGGGCTGGGGGAAATTCGGCATTCAACTACCCGCCGCCATCTGGAAAAAGCAAATCGGCGAAACCGAATACGGCGTAGGCATGATCCCGTTGGGCGGCTACGTGAAAATGCTGGGCCAGGACGACAACCCCGGCCGCCAGGCCGAAATGATGCGCAAGGCGCACGATGAGAAGCAGCGGCAAAGTGCCGGAGATGCTGCCGCGGAAACGTCCGAGCCACCGGTGAGCGACGCACCCGAAATAACCGATGTGGCGGTCGCTACGGGCGGTACGGGCGGCAGCGGCGATACCGACGAAAACTTCGTCTACGATCCCCGCAGTTACATGGCGCAGACCGTACCCGAGCGGATGGCGATCATTTCTGCCGGCGTGGTGATGAACGTCATCTTCGCCTTCATCTTCGCCGTGGTGGCTTTTTCAATGGGCGTACCTTACCAGCGATGCGATATTGCTTACGTGCTGCCCAACACGCCCTGCTGGAACGCAAATCTCCGCCCCGGCGATGAGTTCACCGGCATTGGAGTCATCCAAGAGAATCTCAGCTTCAAGTACCTCCAACAGGAGGTGATTTTCGGCGACAAAAATGGAATTCCTGCCAGCGTGTCTTCTCGGCAAAAAGACGGCACGAAGACGTCCCGAGACCTGACACTCACTCCGATGCAAACCAAGACGGGACGCAAACTGCCAATCATCGGCATGGGGCCGTCGCGAGACCTTACGCTCGGCAAGGAACAGTTTGCCTTCCCCGGTTCGCCGGTTGCCGCCGCCGACGGATTTCGCGGCAACGACAAACTGGTGGCAATTAACGGCCAACCGGTGTCGCGATTCGTCGATTATCAACGCATCCTGGCCGCAAATCCGGACCGGGAAATTGCCGTGACCGTCGAGCGGAAGAGTTCCGACGGCGGCGGCGATGCGAGCGGCACCGAACAAATGACGATCAACGTCGCGCCGCGAAAACTACGGCGGCTGGGTTTGGTGATGAGAATCAGCCCGGTTCTGGGCGTCCAGCCCGATTCACCCGCCGACAAGATCGGCGTCAAGAAGGGTGATGAAATCGTCTCGATTGACGGCAAGCCGCCTGAAGATTTTCTGGAACTCGCTGAACGTCTGCGCCGTCGCGGCGGTGAAACGATCCGGCTCGTCGTAACTCGCAAAAATGGCGATTCGAGCGATACGCTCCCATTCGATGTCCCCTCCAGAGAAGTCGATTGGCCATTCAGGCTCGGCCGCTTCATGGAACTACCCACGTTGGGAATCGCTTTCGAGGTTCCCGCCGTTATCGAGGGTACACGGGTCGGCTGGGACGCGGAAAAAGAAGATATCCAATCGGGCGACCGGATCGTTCAAGTCGAAATTGTACCGGCCAACGACGCACAACAAGCAAAGGAAAAGGGATCGTTTAGAAAACTCGAAGGACTGCGTGTCGACGGCGAGGAGGGCATGAAGTGGGCGAACTGGCTTGAATCGATGCAGCTCACGCAACCAGATTCGAACATAAAACTAACCCTCTGGCGGGATGGCAAAGCTCACACGGTAACGCTCCCGCAAAACGTCTCCGGCGAATCCTACTATGCGGACCGCGGGTTCATCTTCAAAAGCACGACCAACATCATGCAGCCCGAGTCATTCGGCGAAAGCTGCTCGTTGGCTTGGCGCGAAACAAAATACTCCCTATTCGCCGTCTATCGATTTCTGCACAAGCTGTTCGCCGGGGATATTTCCTGGCGGCTGCTCGGCGGGCCCGGTACGATCGCGGCGGCGGCCGGTATCACCGCCAAGCAGGGTATTACCGAGTTATTGATTTTTCTCACGCTGCTCAGCGCGAACTTGGCCGTTGTCAACTTTCTGCCAATCCCGGTGCTCGACGGCGGGCACATGGTATTCTTGATGCTCGAAGGTATCTTCCGCCGACCCGTCAGTGAGAAAATTGTCATCCCGCTGACCTATCTCGGCCTGTTTCTGATTCTGGGTTTGATGCTCGTCGTCATCGGCCTGGATGTTGACCGCTGGATCGTCGATTTCTTCTGATGAATCTTGCCCACATCGAAGCGGTTTTGTTCGACGCAGTCGGTACGCTAATCCGAGCCCGCCAGCCCATCGCAGCCACGTACTGCGAACTCGGTCGCCGGCACGGATTTGAGTTAGCGGAAGCGGAAATTGCGGCCCGCTGTCGGCGTGCGATTGCGCGGCAGGACACGCTCGACGCGGAGCAACACGCCTGGCGGACCGACGAAGTCCGCGAACATCGGCGGTGGCGCGATATCGTGGACGACATTTTCGCCGAGACGGGAATGCCGGCGGCACGCGAGGCACTGTTCGAAGATCTTTGGAACCGCTTCGCCCTACCCGAAACCTGGACGACCTTTGACGACGCGGGCGGCACCATACCGCCGCTGATCGAACGTGGATTAACGGTCGGCCTGGTCTCCAATTTCGACGCACGGCTGGAAGTAATCGCCCGCCGGCTGCCGCCTCTCGACCTCTGCCGACGGTTATTTATTTCCTCGCGAATCGGTTTTCGCAAACCGAGCGAAAACTTCTTTCGCGCGGTTTCCACACAACTTGGAATCGGGGGTAATCGTCTGCTGATGGTCGGCGATGATCCGGCGAACGACTACGGCGGCGCGAGGGCCGCCGGCTGGAATGCGATTTTGATCGATCGCGAGAGCAACGGTTCCCAGTCGGCATCAATCACCTCACTGGACGAACTGCTAGCGATGCTGCCGTTGCAGGTGTGAAACACACACTTGCCAGACCCTTCCCCCGCCTTGCGGACGGCTGCCGGTTGCTGATCTTGCTTGCACAGGTCGTTAAGCATTAGCATGGCCGTTGCTCTCACTTCTTGCGTTACGTGGCAGAAAGGAATCGGACCGCGTATGGAAACGCGACTCGCAGTTCTGGCTGATCTTGTCGGCGGACAACTCGTTGGCGATCCGCTGCTGGCCATCACCGGCGGCGCAACGCTCGACACCGCCGGACCGACCGAAATATCTCTAGCCGACAGCATCGAACGGTTCAAGCAAGCCGGCGGCACGCAAGCGGCCGCCGTTGTCGTTCCGCACGACTTCCCGCTGGAGGACCGCGCGGGCATCGCGGTTGGCGATGTTGCCGGGGCGTTCGCCAAAATCGTCTGCCACTTTCGACCGCAGCGCAGTGTCCGCCGCTGCGGCATCAGTCCCCATGCGATCATCGATTCCTCCGCACAGATCGGCGAAAATGTCGATGTGCATGCCGGCGCGATCATTGAAGAGGATGTCGTAATCGGCGACCGCGTCACGCTACACGCGGGCGTCAAGATTATGGCCGGCTGCCGGCTTGGCGAAGACGTGACAATTTATCCGAACGCCGTGCTCTATCACGACACGACCGTTGGGCCGCGGTGCACGATCCATGCCGGCGCCGTGATCGGTGCGTTCGGATTCGGCTACGACACAAAAGACGGCCAACACACGATTTGCGCGCAACTGGGAAACGTTGAAATCGGCGCGGATGTCGAAATCGGCGCGGCGGCGGCCATCGACCGCGGCACGTACGGTCCGACGACGATCGGCGCAGGAACCAAAATCGACAACCTGGTCCAGGTGGCGCACAACTGTCGGATTGGGCGGCACAATCTCCTCTGCTCTCAGGTCGGCATCGCCGGCAGCACATCCACCGGAGACTACGTGGTGCTCGGCGGACAAGCCGGCGTGCGGGACCACGTCCATCTTGGTCAGGGCGCGATGCTCGGCGCGATGTCTGGCGTGATGAACGATGTGCCCGGCGGCGAATACTGGGTCGGCGTACCGGCCACGCCCGCCCGCGAGCAGATGTACAAGCAGGGCGCGCTGACCAAGTTGCCGGAGATGAGAAAACAGCTCAAGCGGCTCGAGAGGACCGTCGAACAACTCGCCGAGACCAGCGCCAGACGCGAACCCCCCGCCGCTGCGTAAGACGAAAGGTTGATTAAGGTTGATTGACGTGGCGTCCCCAGCAGTAAAAGCCGAATCGCACCGCGTAGGGCCGTGCCCGCACGTCGGCCTGCTGGCCGGCTGGGGCCGCTACCCGGTGGTGATCGCCGAAACACTTCGCGAACAGGGCTGCCATGTCGTTTGTGCCGGCCTGCGGCATCACGCCGATGCCGGGGCGTTAAGAGGGGTCTGCGACACGTACAAATGGGTCGGTATTGGCCGCATGGGCGCGGTGGTGCGGCTCTTTAGCCGCCACGGGGTGACCCAGGCGATGCTGGCCGGCAAGTTCCACAAAAAGATTTTGTATCAGCCGTGGGTCTGGCTGCGGCACACGCCCGACCTTACCGCAGCGCGGCACTTCTATCCGTATTTCATCGGTACCAAACGCGACCGCACAGACGACACACTGTCTGCGGCCGTTGTGGATGGATTCGCCCGATATGGAATCACCTTTAAACCTGCAACCGACTTTGTCCCGGAGCTGCTTGTGAATGAAGGACATTTGACCAACCGGACGCCGAACACTTCGCAGCAACGCGACATTGAGTTCGGCTGGC
>JAYZEI010000228.1:0-4719 GCA_036337375.1 Planctomycetota bacterium
TTTTCTTCCAGAACAAGAGTAACCATCGTTTTTCTCCAAATCCAAATGTTTTAAGCTCTGCGGTCCTTCGCGGAAAACCGTCGAGAGGACCGAAAACACCGTGGGAACCGCCACCGACTTGGGACGTGCCGCAAACAAGCCAAACGCTTGGCCGCGGATGGCGTCCGCGACGGACCTCGGCTCGCCCTTTCCTTTTCGCTTGTTTCAATTCACTTGTTTTCGGGTACAAGTGGACTGGGTCTAGCGAGAGGGCCGGAGGTGCCAGCCGGGCCGCAGACGACTTGAACACATGTGCTCAAGTCCCGCCGCAGCGAGCCCGGGCATCCGTTTAATGCCCGTCTCGGACATGCGGATTGCGCCAGGCGCACCGGCTCGGGCCATCGAATGGCCGGTCGGATGCGGCCGCAAGCTCGAATGCCATGAGCGCAGATGATCACGGACGACGCGGGAAACGTTCTGGACGCTAAGGTCGCCAAAACCGAAATCGCGTGTACGGCTCGTGAAAACTGCCATGACATCACTCCCTGCGCTGCCGCGCGGTTGGAGAGAAAAACGAAAAAAATATGTGATGACGGCCGCAAACGGTACAGGCCGACCCGGCCGTCACCTACAATCGACCGCTCACTACTCATTATATCGTCGAGAAGTACTTCGCGACAGAGAAGAGACGCACCCCTCCGCGAAACAACCGACGCCCACAGGACACCAGGGCTACCGGAAGGTTCGCTGGTTTTATCGAAAAGTCGCAAATAACGCCGCAGTCGCAGCTACTCCAGAGCGGTGCTTGACCTCGCAAACGGCAAATTAGAAACTGCTGCTGACGAGAACGTTTGGCTATCACCCCTTCACAGGCAACAACATGCCAGGAATTTTTCGTAAATTGATCGCCGAGAACCGGCTGATTCGCGTGTTTTCAGTTGGCCGCGTGCCGCATCCGGTACTGGTCGAGATGGTTGGATTGGCCGAAGGATACGACGGCATCTGGCTGGACCAAGAACATGCAGGCCTGACCGTCGAGCAGATCACGGTCGCCAATCTCGCCTGCCGCGCCCGTGGCCTGGGCTGTTTCGTTCGGCTGCCGACAACGCACTATTCGCTGGTCAATCAGGCACTGGAATCCGGGGTCGACGGCGTGATGGCCGCACGGGTTGAGACGGTGGCCGATGCCGAGCAGTTCATACGCTGGTGCAAATTCGCCCCGGACGGTTTGCGCGGGGTAAACAGCGGCGGCGCGGATGCGCATTTTACCTTCAAACCGATCGACGGACTGACCGAAGACGCGAACCGCGATCAATTCGTGGCAATCCAAATCGAAACGGTGTCCAGCTTGCATGACGCAGAATCAATCGCGGCATTGGACCAGGTGGACATGTTATTCGTTGGCCCGGCCGATCTGTCTCAGGAGTTGGGAGTAACCGGCCAGTTTCACCACGAAAAACTCTGGAAGGCAATCGGCCAGGTTCAAGTGGCCTGCCAGCGTCATGGAAAATGCTGGGGCACGGTATCGGCAGACCCCGAATTCGCCACCCGCGCGGTCGAAAATGACTGCCGTCTGCTAACCTTTGGCGGCGACGTCGGCGCGATTCGATTGGGATTGCAGTGCCTCAAGCAGCAGTACGGCGAATTCTTCTAGAGGGCCATCCGTGTTGCTTATCGCTCCACCACACCCCGGAGACCACCACACCCCGGAGAGTGGTGTGTCACCAACCGCAATTCCAAGCGGACTTCCCTCGGGATCACCGAGAAATGAGCGATAATTTGCGAGCCACGTAATCGAAAGCTACAATTCAAGTAAGGCTTGCGAATTCACACTCAACCCAATTGGTCGCCCATGTCCGATGACCCTAGCGCACAATCGGTCCGCCCCGGCGCGTTCGGCATGGCCACTTCGGCCGCCAAATCGATGGCACAGTTTGCAGCGGCGGGATTCCAGACAACCACTGCCGAAGTGCAAGCGGCGCGGTTGGAAAAATGCAAAGGTTGCGAACACCACGAAGGCATACGCTGCCAAATGTGCGGCTGCTTCACAGACCTGAAGGCCAAAATGCCGCACGAGGATTGCCCGATCGGGAAATGGCCCGCCTAAGAGGGGTTATTTTTAATTCTCCTTCGTTTCCCCTTTTCAGCGGTCTATTTTTCCGCCGCCGCGGCCGCCTTTTCGCCAGTTTCCTCACGGACAACAGCCAGCAATTGCCTAACGTTTGCTACGATCCGATCAGCGAATGGATCGAGCAGCGAAATTCCCGGTTGTTGTTCCGGCGGTACTTGCGACATGAACTGCTGCATTTCTTGTAGCATCGGCTGCAACGGCGCGGCGGCAGCAAGCGATTTTTCCAGACCGAGATCTTTGAATTGCTGCAACAGTGAGGCTATCACCTCGATCACTTTCTTCACCGGATATCGTGCGCCGGGCAGGTTCGCATTCAGGTTAGGAAAGCCGACCATGCTGGTGGCGAGTAGAATGGAGTTAGTCCCGATACCGTTGAGATATTCGAGATTCATCCCCAGCTTGATGTACTGATACAGCGTCTTTTGATCCATGAGAAGTTCTCCGCTAGATTGGCTTTACCACGCGAGGGTCTATGATAACGGAGTGTCCAAGAATTTGAAGCGCTCGATTTTTCGTATGTGGCGGTCCCGAACTACCTAAACTTCGTGAATTCGCAAAAGTTTATCTCACACACCACAGCGTCCCGCAATTATGTGGAAGTACCTGATCGGAAAATACATTCGGCAAGCTGCTGCCGAGAAAGTCCACGAAGTTGTTGCCGAAGCGGCCGAAACTGCGCGAGCGCGTGCGGATGATGCGGCCGGCGACATCAACTCTCGCCAGCGGCCGACGAGCGACGTTGGCGTCGTGTTCTCAAATGCGGTTGAGCAAGCCGGATTTGTCAAGCGACTCAAAAACCCTGTCAGCCTTCAAGGCGACGGCTTCACGGCGCAAGAGGGTGATCTTGCCGGTCGGCGAATCGTTGTCGTACACGCCGGAGCAGGGCTAAAGGCTGCGGCACAGGCCGCCCGGGCTCTGGCCGCAGGACATCGCCCTGAGTGGATCATTTGCGCGGGTTTTGCCAGTGGCCTGACGGAGAAAGTCCATCGCGGCGATTTCATCATGGCCGACGGCGTGACAAATCGCGATGACAACCGGTTGGCAATCGATTTAATAATCGACCCGAAAGCAGCTAAGGCGATGAGCAGCGTCCATTTGGGGCGGTTGGTGACGCTGGACCAACTGCCGCTTAATGAAAACGACAAGCGCGAGGCCGGTCGGCGGTACGAGGCGCTCGCCGCCGATTCGGCGACTTACGCGGTGCTCGATGTCTGTCGCGGATCCAAGTTGCGGTGCGTCGCGGTTCGTATCATCAGCGATTCGGTTACCGACAATCTGCCGGCCGACTTAGCGCATCTGCTGGCGGAAAAAACCGTTGCCGGAAAACTGGGCGCGGCGACCGGTGCGATCTGGCGGCGACCGGCGGGTGTCAAAGACTGGTGGAAATTCAAAGAAGACGCGGTCAAACACAGTGATCGACTCGCAAAATTTCTCGAGAGCACTATCATTCAACTGGTTCCGCCCGCACAACAAGGGGCTTAATATCGTTCATCATCCGCGGCATCGTACTGTTGATCGTTTTAGCCGCCGCGGAACAACTCGGACCGGTCGATGCGGCTGTTGATTGCTTCCGGGCCGACTCCCGCGGGTTATCCGACCAAAAATCTGCGGCGGCATCTGCGGCTCTGGCGCCGCTGCGTCGGCGCCATTTTATCGCCGACATCCAAGTCCCTACATCCAAGTCATTGAGGCCGTGCAACTTGCGGACAAAGTCAGCGGCTCGACATCGTGACGGCCGACGATTATCTGTTCGCTTGTCGGGTTTTTCGCTATTATGACCACGACCGCCTTTCCTCGTTGGCAGACTACCTGACCGAATTGCACAGAACCTCACGATGAAAATTTTACTGGCGGCTCCCCGCGGCTTTTGTGCCGGCGTTGAAATGGCCATCGAAAGCCTCGACCTGGCGATCGCAGCATTCGGCACGCCGGTCTACGTCTATCACGAAATCGTGCATAACAAGTACATCGTTGAGACGTTCCGCGACCGGGGTGCGATTTTCGTTGATGATGTTGCGGGTGTGCCCGAGGGCGCGACACTGCTGTTTTCCGCGCACGGCGTCGCACCAGTGGTCCGCCGTCAGGCAGCCGCCCGCAATTTACGGGCGATTGATGCGACTTGCCCTTTGGTTACGAAAGTGCATCTTGAGGCGATTAAGTTTGCCAAAGAAGGACGAACGATCGTCCTGATCGGCCACGAGGGCCACGACGAAGTGATCGGCACGATGGGCGAAGCGCCCGAGGCAATCGTGTTGGTGGAGACTCCCGAGGACGTCGACCGGCTACAGGTCACCGACCCGCAGCACATGGCCTATCTGACGCAGACGACATTATCGGTGGACGACGCCAACCGCGTGATTGACAGGCTCCGGCAGCGGTTCCCGGATATCGTCGGGCCTGCCAAAGAAGACATTTGCTACGCAACGCAAAATCGCCAGGAAGCGGTCCGCGAACTGGCCGCAGAAGTGGACGTGGTGTTAGTCCTCGGAAGTCAAAATAGCAGTAACAGTCAGCGACTGGCTGAAATCAGCAAGGAATGCGGAGTACCGGCCTACCTGATCGACCGTGCGGATCAGATTGAAGCCTCCTGGCTGGACGCCGCAGAGACG
>JAYZEI010000229.1:0-11078 GCA_036337375.1 Planctomycetota bacterium
GCCGAGATCATTCCGTTCAATCCGTCGAATCGCTAGCAGAAACAGGGTTCGACAAAAGGCATCCTCTCTAACGATCGTCAACGGATCCGACAATTTCAATCCTATCCACGACGACCTGCCCCCGCAGTGGAAGTTCTTCCCCTCGAATCATCCGGTGCCAGCCGCCCACAATGAGGTCGCGATGGCGGGAACACACTTCGAATGCTGCTGAAGCGGCCCGCAAAAACTGCTCACCAGGCCGGTTGGCAAAATCGTTCGAGCGATCGCTCTTGTCGCCACCGGACAAGCGACGTCGGCAGGCAGCAGAATTTCAGGCTGTTCGCCACCAGGAACCGGGAGCTAAGGTTAGCGGCGGCGGTTATTGCTCGATTATACACTTCGGCAATGCCTGCTTGAGCTTCTTGACGCCAGCGTCGGTGACCTTGGTACTTTCGAGACGCAGCCATTTAAGCTTCGTCAGCCCCGTCAGATGCACCAGTCCAGCGTCGGTGACCTTAGTGCCGTAGAGGTACAGGATTCCAAGACTGCTCAGTTCTTTCAGGTGCACCAATCCCGCGTCGGTGATCTCGGTGTTGGTGAGGTTCAGCTCTTCAAGACCCGTTAGCCCTTTCAGGTGCACCAGCCCAGCGTCGGTGACTTTGGTGCGGAAGAGCTTCAATTCTTTAAGATTTTTCAGCCCTCTCAGGTGCATCAGTCCAGCGTCGGTGACCTCGCTGAGGTTAAGATCTACGAGCACTACCGCTTCGTTTTTATCGACTTCGACCTTACCCCCCAGCTTCTCAATAGCGGCAATCACCCCGTCGCTTGTTGGCTTGGTTGGAACCTCGGCCTTCGTCCCAGAACTCCGGACCATCACCGCTCCATACCGGCCTTCGTCCGGGTTGAAGACATACTCGTCACCCGGCTTTAGTTTAGGAAGCGCCAACTCTCTGGTCTTGATGATCGCGGAAAGTACCTCTTTAAAATCCTTTGGTTTGCGGCCCTTGGTCGCATAAAAGAATTTCAATCCATTTTCGACTTGCTGGAATACGATTCTCTCCTTAAGCGTAAAATAAACATTGATCGGCGTTGCAATGATACCGCTCGGCGACGGTTCTCTCGCGCCCGTTCCAGCTCCGGCTTTGACTTGATCCTTTTCCTCTTCCGCCACCTCAGCTTCCTGGAGCTCTTTTTCCTCTTCAGACCCCTCTTTCAAATAGACCGGTTCGGGCGGTCCTGCTTGAGCGACCGCTTCGTCCGGGGCCGCCGGTATTTCGCAGCCAGACATGGAACTTAAGCCAACCACGCACGCGACGACCACCGTCAGCACAGTCTCGGGGTGTCGCCGGTATCCAAATTTGGTCATCGCGATTCCTCAACGGTCGTTGAATGTCCAGCCGGATTTAGGTCCCACTGTCGCATTTCATCCAGCAAATCACGCTTCGTCATATCATAATCTAGAGCGGTCAGGGTCATGAAGCCTTTATCGAGCGCCGTCAGGTCGGTTTCTTTGCCGTCCGGCGGCGGAGCGGGCAGATTGGTTGCCCAAAAATAACTCCGTCCGCGCGGGTCGGTCCGTTTTTCAAACCCCTCGCCATACCGCGCAACACTCATCGGCACAATTTGCAATGCGGTTTCTTCTTCGATCGCCTTGGTGGGAATATTCAAATTATAAAGATGCGGTTCCGAACCTTTGCGGGCCAGAATCTGCTGAATAACGTTCGTGGCCAATTCAGCGGCCTTCTCAAAATTCGCCTGCTCCTCGTGCTCTAAGGACACGGCAATACTGTCGATGCCAAAAAACGCACCTTCGATCGCAGCGGCAACCGTACCGGAATAAAGCACATTGATGCCGGCATTCAAGCCGCCGTTAATTCCACTCACCACCAGGTCGGGCCGCCGCGGACAAAACTCGAAAATGCCGGTCTTCACACAATCGGCCGGGCTGCCTTCGACCGCCCAGCCGCGCCGCCGGCCACCGTCGAAAACCTCCTCGCAAATCAGCGGGCTGAGAAATGTGATCGAATGTCCAACGCCGCTTTGCTCGGTCGCCGGGGCGACGACACAGACTTCGCCCAGTCGCTGAAGTTGCTTTTCAAACGCCGCCAGCCCGGCTGCGTAAATCCCGTCGTCGTTGGTCAACAAAATCTGCATAGTGTGATTGTCCCTTTATATCTCCACCGCCCGCACCGCCCAAGCCCGCTGAAGAATATCCGCTGAAGCGGCCCCTTTGCGTACGGGCATCGCCCGCGTTAGAATCCCCTGTTTACGCCCGCCCTGTCGGGCTGTTTTTATTTTTGGCGCGAAGGCGGCGTTTGTGGGAGTCGGCAACGAATGACAACCAGCTTGCAACCTGCTCGCGAGACTACCAACAAGATCGGCAGCGAGAAGATCCTTGTTTTCGATTTTGGTTCACAGTACGCACAGCTAATTGCACGGCGCGTGCGCGAGCATAATGTCTATTGTGAAATTGTCCGCCACAATTTATCTGCCGACCGCGTTAAACAGATCGCACCGTTGGGTGTGATCCTTTCCGGTGGCCCAGCCAGCGTATATGAAGGCAGCGCGCCGAAGTGCGACCCGCAAATTTTTGAGCTCGGCATTCCCGTGTTGGGAATCTGCTACGGAATGCAGTTGGCCTGCGAAGCGCTCGGCGGCAAAGTTTCCAACACGCCAACCCGCGAGTACGGACGCGCTCACTGCCGCATCACTTCGCATCACGAATTGTTTTCCGGCCTGCCCGAAGAAACCGAAGTCTGGATGAGTCACGGCGACCAAGTGGCACAAGTCTCGAACGGCTTTGTGCCGCTGGCCGAAACGGATACCTGTCCGATCGCAGCCGTGAAGCACCATGATCTGCCGGTATTTGGACTGCAGTTTCACCCCGAAGTGACGCATACTCCACTAGGCAGCCAAATCCTCGGCAACTTTCTCGAATCGATTTGCCACAGTACGGGCCGCTGGCGAATCGACGATTTTGCCGACGAAGCTGTAAACGCGATTCGCGAGCAGGTCGGCGAGGGACGCGTTATTTGCGGGCTATCGGGCGGCGTCGATTCATCCGTAACGGCGGCACTGCTCTACAAAGCGATTGGCTCGCAACTTTCCTGCATCCTGGTGGACAACGGTCTGCTACGTAAAGACGAAGAGGAATCGGTCATCCATGAATTCACCCGGCATTTCAAAACCGATCTGCACGTGGTGAAGGCCGAATCGCAATTTCTCACGGCACTGGCCGGCATCTCCGACCCACAGGAAAAGCGGCGGCGGATCGGCTACGAGTTTATCGAATGCTTCAAAGCCGAGGCCACCAAAATCGACGGCGCCCAATTCCTCGCACAGGGAACACTTTATCCCGACGTGATTGAAAGCGGCGCCGCGGCGGACGGACCGGCGGCGACCATCAAGTTGCACCACAACGTTGGCGGTCTACCGGAACAACTCGGTTTCGATTTAGTCGAGCCGCTGCGAGATTTATTCAAAGATGAAGTCCGACGACTTGGTCTGCAGCTCGGATTGCCCGAGGAACTCGTTTGGCGGCACCCGTTCCCAGGGCCAGGCCTGGCGGTGCGATGCCTGGGCGAGGTGACCCGCGACCGCCTGAAAACGCTGCGGGAGGCGGACGCGATTGTCGTCGCAGAAATCCAAAAGGCCGGGCTATATCGTCAAACATCTCAGGCGTTCGCAGTGCTGCTGCCGGTCCAGAGTGTCGGCGTCATGGGGGATGACCGCACCTACGACGACGCCGTTGCCGTCCGCTGTGTCACGACGGAAGACTTCATGACCGCCGACTGGACCTATCTGCCTTACGAAGTGCTGGCGACGATTTCGACTCGGATTATCAACGAAGTCCATGGTGTCAATCGCGTCACCTACGATATCAGCTCAAAGCCGCCCGCCACGATCGAGTGGGAATAAACGGCCGAGCGGCACGCGCCATGCTGTTTTCATAGGTTGCCGTGCACCAGATGTCATCTGGTGGTTACAATTGGCGGAAGCGGACGGGCATTCGGCCTTGGCGCAGCCAGCACCGCAGGAGTGTTGTTGATGAACATTTTCACGTCCAGATTGCAGTGGCTCGGACTGGCCATCGCGATTATCGCTTTTGCCGGCACATTACCGGCCCGCACATGGAAGAGTAAAAACGGCAAATACGAAGTCGAGGCGGAATTTGTCCAATTTAAAAGCGGCAAGGTCCATCTTAAAAAAGAGGACGGCGAAATGGTGGCCGTTTCGATGTCGGCGCTCAGCAGTGCCGATCAGAAATGGGTCCGCGACGAGCTGCAGCGACGCAAGCCCGTTAAAACAACACCCCACAAAGTACGACCTGTAACACCCGACGCGCCGAGGGATGCGGCTTCAAACGACTGGTTTCAGTGGCGGGGGCCGAATCGCGACGGCAAGTCCGCGGAAACAGGGCTGTTGCAAAGCTGGGAAAACAACGCACCACCGCTGCTGTGGTCGGCGTCAGGTCTGGGCAAAGGTCGTTCAAGCGTCACCGTCAGCGGGGGGCGGATTCTTACGACCGGAGTAAAAAACGGCAGCGGCCACCTGATCGCGTTGAAGGTGGAAGACGGCTCGCCACTGTGGCAGACGCCGATCGGAGGCAGTTCGGATGTGAATTGCACACCCACCGTCGATAATAATCACCTGGTATTTGCCGTTTCGTTTGATGGCGATCTCGTTTGCGCTCATGTGGAAACCGGATTCGAACTGTGGCGTCGCAGTTTTTCGAAGGACTTCGGCGGCAAAATGATGTCGCAGTGGGGATACGCCGAATCGCCGTTGGTCGATGGGGACCGCGTTATTTGTACACCCGGCGGTCCCAGCGCAATGCTCGCGGCTTTGGACAAGCGAACGGGAGAGGATGTTTGGCGGACGCAAATGCCGAATGTCGGCGCACGGGGCAAAGACGGCGCCGGTTATTCTTCAATCGTCATCAGCAACGCGGGCGGCGTGAAGCAATATGTCCAGTTGGTCGGCCGCGGGTTGCTCGGCGTCGCGGCAGATAGCGGACGCATGCTGTGGGCCTACAACAAGATCGCCAACGACACGGCCAACATTCCCACGCCGGTTGTTTCGGGCGACTTTGTGTTTTGCTCGACGGGCTATGGGACCGGCGCCGCGTTGCTAAAATTGCGGCGCGGCGGACGTGGAGTCACAGCAAACGAAGTTTATTTTTTACCGCAAAACAAATTACAAAATCATCACGGCGGCATGATCCAGCTTGGCGAGTATCTCTACTGCGGGCACGGGCACAACAACGGCTTTCCGGTTTGCATCCATCTGCCGAGCGGCCGCGATGCGTGGCGGCCCGGACGTGGTGCGGGCAGTCGATCAGCTGCGGTCTCCTACGCCGACGGCCATCTGTATTTTCGCTACGAGGACGGTACGATGGCGCTGATCGAAGCGACGCCAAAGGAGTTTCGGCTGAAGGGAACGTTCCGCATCGCAACGCATCACGCTGAAAGCTGGCCGCACCCGGTCATCGCCGATGGCAAACTCTACTTGCGGGATCAAGACGCGCTACACTGCTACGACATCCGCAGCAGCCGCTAACCGCACGATTGAGTCAGGGAGCTGGATTCGCCTCCAGCAATACGTTAAACGAGATCGATATGCGTACGTCTTCTCCCTTGTAGACGTGCACGTAGTGACAAAGCCAACTCGGAAACATCAACAGCAAACCGGCCTCGGGGCGGATCGAGAACTTGTCACCAAAAGGATCCCCCGGCACGCTGATGGAATCAGCACCGGTGCGGGGGTCTAGGAATTCGATCAAGCCGCTCGTCGGGTCACCTTCGGGGCTGGTGCCCGGATCGACATAATACACGCCCGACCACATTGAATCGGGATGCGTATGCGGCAAGTTATAATCGCCGCTGCGGGAGACGTTAGCCCATCCCGCCGCACGGACGGTCATCGGCGGAGGCTGGGGACTGCCGGTCGAAGCGGCAGTCAGCGTTCCGGCGGCGTCGCTGATCCATTGCAGGACTTGCTGCGTTTCCGGAAAGGGCCAAGCGAATAAATCGGCCGCCGAGTGCCATCCCCCCACATTGCTCTGCTGAACACCGGCGTCCCCATCAGCCCGCTCTAGTATGATTTCGCGCAAGCGGCGGTTTGTTTCCTCCGCGTCTGCAATTTTCCTTCCCAGAATCGGTGTCGGGAAAGCGAGATTGATGCCTTGTTGCCACTGTACGTGTAGCGCCATCTTGTTGCTCCCGTTCGGGGAAGTGCCAAAAAAATCATTCCTCGCAGCATTCGTAGTTTTAGTGGACCGCCAACACGACTGCAATGAGTTGCTTCAACTGGCCGATTGCCTATATTGAACAGCGCGAGGACTTTGATCCGTCGCATCGTGTAACAGTCTTCCGGGTTCGGAGAGGGGTAACGACCGGCCGCAGTTCGTGGCCTCGCTAACTATGGGCAAAAAATACATCTACCAAATGGGCGGCCTGACCAAGAAGTATGGTCGCCGCGAAGTACTCACGGATATCTGGCTGTCGTTTTATCCGAACGCCAAGATCGGCGTGCTCGGCAGCAATGGCGCGGGTAAAAGTACGCTGCTGAAAATCATGGCCGGACTGGACAGAGAGTTCGACGGCGAAGCACAGTTGACCGACGGCTTTACCGTCGGCTACCTGCCGCAGGAGCCACAGCTCAATCTCGAAAAAGATGTGAAAGGCAACGTCGACGAATCGGTGCAGGCGATCCGCGACGTACTCGATCGCTTCGATCAAATCAACACTCGGCTCGGCGAAGAAATGGAGCCGGACGAAATGCAAAAGTTGCTCGACGAACAGGCCCGCGTTCAGGATGAGATCGAGGCGAAAAACGCGTGGGAGCTGGACCGCGATCTCGAGATTGCCATGGACGCCATGAATCTGCCGCCCGGCGACGCGGATGTGGCGACACTCTCTGGAGGTGAATGCCGACGGGTCGCTTTGTGCAAGATCCTGCTGGAAAAGCCCGATCTGCTGCTGCTGGATGAACCGACAAACCATCTCGATGCGGACAGTGTCGCCTGGCTCGAACGACACCTGGCCGACTACACCGGAACCATCGTTGCCGTAACGCACGACCGATATTTTCTGGACAACGTGGCCGGCTGGATCCTGGAATTGGATCGTGGGGAGGGCATACCCTGGGAAGGCAACTATACCAGTTGGCTCGAGCAAAAACAGGAACGGCTGCGCCGCGAAGAAAAGTCCGCCAAAGCGCGGCAGCGGACACTCGAGCGCGAACTGGAGTGGATTCGCATGGCACCGCGCGCCCGGCAAGCCAAAAGTAAAGCCCGCATCAAAGCTTATGAGCAAATGGTAACTGCGGGCTACAACGATCAACCGGACGAACTGGAAATTCAAATCCCTAGCAGTCAGCGGCTGGGCGAGTTAGTCATCGAAGCTCAAAACATTTCAAAGGCGTTCGACGAGAATGTGCTGTTCGACAATCTGAGTTTTCGATTGCCGGCCGGAGGTATCGTCGGCATCATCGGACCCAACGGCGCCGGCAAGACGACGCTGTTCCGCATCCTCGTCGGCGAAGAAACGCCGAGCTCCGGCGAACTGCACGTGGGCGACACAGTCGAACTGGGCTATGTGGACCAATCCCGCGACGCCTTGCAGGCCGAAAACACCGTCTTCGAGGAAATATCGGGAGGCCATGAAACGCTGGAGATGGGCGGTCGCAAAGTCAATGCCCGCGCTTATGTCGCGCGGTTTAATTTCACCGGGTCCGATCAACAAAAAAAAGTCTGCGACCTCTCCGGCGGTGAACGAAATCGAGTGCACCTCGGCAAGCTTCTGCGGCAGGGCTGCAACGTGTTGTTGCTCGACGAACCGACGAACGACCTCGACGTTGACACCTTGCGGGCCTTGGAAGAAGCGATTGTGAGTTTTGCCGGCTGTGTTGTCGTGACTAGCCACGACCGCTGGTTCCTCGATCGCATTGCCACGCACATCATGGCATTTGAAGGCGATGGCTACGTACATTGGTGCGAAGGCAATTATGCAACCTACGAACAGCACCGCCGAGAACGGCTTGGCCTCTCTCCGGACGAGCCGCGCAGGTTTCGTTATAAGCGGTTACAGAAAAATTAGCCCCGGCAACGGTATTGACCATCGCCGCGCGATGCGGTACCCAATAGAGGATTGAATCTGGGAGAGTGAAGCTCTCGCAGTTTTAAGGCCACATTGGGTGGTTACTTTTGGAGCAATGAGCGAGGATCAACTGCGATGACGATTTTACGAACTGGGGCGACGCAAGCATATTCCGACAATTTCGCAGAGGCTTTTGGAACCAAGAAAAAGTCCGGCGGCTCTAAGGCCAAAGTGAAAAAGAAAACTGCCACAGCCAAGAAGAGAAAGGCGAAAAAGAAAAAGTAAACAACGAAGGTCGAGCAGCCTTTGCCGCGGCGTTTCACCCTTTACCGAAGAGTGTTAGCGTCAATGCTCCTTTTTTGCTGCCTTCCGCGGAGGGGAGGGGACTGCGGTTGTGGATCAATAACGCTTGCCTGCTGGAGTACAGCCCACGAAATACAGGAGAATTAATATGGACATCAGTTTGCGCTACTGCGCCAAGTGAAACTACGAACCAAAGGCCGTCAGTTTGACGACCACGATTCTGGAAAAATACAAGCAGCAACTCGGCAGCTTGACTCTCGTACCGTCTGACGGCGGCTGCTTCGAGCTGACCCTGGACGGAGAGCTGGTCTATTCAAAACTCGAATCAGGGGAATTCCCTGACGAAGCCGCAATGGTAGAACTGGTCGGCAGTCGATTGGCATAGCGCACGTTGCCGGATTCAACACGAGGCGGTGAGTTTTCGCCCTGTACTCGGGCATGTGTACACGGGCATGTGTACACGGGCATGTGCGGACCGGGACACTCGGCAAGCAACGGACGGATTGAGCGGACAGGCCGCTGAAAATCGGATGCCGGGTACTTTAACCGCTGCCGGCACAACACCGACTGCCTGAAAACGTTCGCCGTGATTGTCCGCGCCGCCGCCCCCGCCAACCAGCACGGCTACATGATTGTTGCCGACACCGGATCGACGCCAACGCCTTCGCTCATCTTCGCGATCGTGTTGATAATTAAAATCAGCGCACCTGGATCGAAGAAGCCGCCCGTGTCGTCCCCATCCTCACTTTCTGGGATCATCCGCTCAAAGTGCAATAGATCAAGCCGCATGTCCGATCCGGAAATGCGGTTCATCTTTTTTCGCTCGTCGTCGTCGATCGGGGTCAGTTCCTGCTTTAGCTCCGCAATTTGCTCACCCAAATCGTCGCTTTCCGCATAGCTCAGATCGATTGCCGAGTACGTCTCCGTGGCGATGACCGTCATCGATGCGAGTTCGCCTTCATCGTTACCGTGCAGCTCGCAAATTTCGAATCCCGGATTCGCCACCATGAGCGACTGTTTGACATCTGCGGCCATCGGACGTTTGTCCGGACGGTGAAACAAGAAAAATGTTTCTCGCCATTCGTATTCCGGATGATCAAACATTGACATCGCTAGCTCGCTCCGTGGTCCATAATTACTGTTCGCTATCCCACTGACCTTCACCCAATCCGCCCCGCCAGCGTTCAAGCGATTCGACCACCTCGTCGCGTTCGGCGATACTCGCCCAGACCGCTTCGCCTTGTTCGAGGCGGATTTCGTATTTTCCCTCACACATGCAATCGTCTTCGCCACAAAAATGTGGCAGCGATGAAATCCACATAATGCGGTACAGCGGCACGTGCTTGTCGTCGACAAGAACCATGATGGACATGATGCGTGAACACTTCAACAAAGCGACGGTTGCGAAAAGGAACTCATGCGGACGCCACGATTATGAGTGAGAAAATATTTCGATTTCAACGACGGAGTCGATCGGTCTAGCCATTGCCCAATTCGGAGGATCGCTTAGTGGCTGCCTCTACCGCGGCGATCAGAGCGGCCCGAAAGCCGTGAGATTCGAGCGCCTCGAGCCCCGCAATCGTCGTGCCGCCGGGACTGGCGACGCGGTCCTTGAGGATGGCCGGATGCTCACCGGTTGAGAGAATCATCAATGCTGTGCCGGCCACCGTTTGCGCGGCCAGAGTGCTGGCTACGTCCCTCGGCAGCCCCATGCGCACGCCGCCATCACTGAGCGCCTCGACGAGCAAACAAACAAATGCTGGACCCGATCCAGATAATCCTGTGACCGCATCCATCAACGACTCCTTCAACCGAAAAACGCGGCCTACGGACGATAGCAACATTTCCACCAATTCGGCGTCAATGTCCGTTGCCGCACCACCGATGCAAAAAGCCGACGCGCCTTGGCTGATCAGGCAGGGCGTATTCGGCATCACCCGCACCAAGCGGGCTTGTTCGCCCAAACCGGCCGCCATCTGCGCCAGAGACACGCCCGCCGCAATCGATACCACCAACTGGCGATCTGAAATACTCCCCGCAATTTCGGCCAGTACCGTGTCAACTAGTTGCGGCTTGACCGCCAGCACGACGACATCAGCACCCGCCACGACTTCCTTGTTGTCCATCGACGTTGGTGCGCCGGAAACGATCTTGGAAAACTCGTCGCGAGCGGTCTCGGACGGATCGCTAGCCAATATCTGAGCGGCTTCGAACAATTCCGCTGCCACAAACCCCCGAGCCAGTGCCCGCGCCATTTGCCCAGCGCCGACGAAGCCAATTGATTTTGCTGTCACTACTACTAGTACCCAATGACTAAATATTCAAAAGCCCAATGGCCAAACACACACACTCAAGGCCCTAAACTGCCATGCCAGCAACGCTACTGGACGCGATCATGCTACGTCAAAAACCAAGGGAGGGCAACGGTCCGGCAGGCGAACCGATCTAGACGCGCGGTTTGCGTTTTGGGACATTTCCGCCCCCAATGCGGCGGACTGAATTTAGGCACGCTCAGTTCTCCGCAGCATCAGCGAGTACCGAACCCCGAAACTGCACAGGGTTATTGCGGCCAACTGATTTCAAGACGGAGTGTACATCCATGTCGCGTAGCTTCCTTGCCATAACGTTGATCGGTTTGGCGCTGACCGGATGCTCGTTCGTTCCCAAGCAGCTGCAGGTTTTTGGCTCAGGCTCGGC
>JAYZEI010000230.1:0-7693 GCA_036337375.1 Planctomycetota bacterium
GCCTCGGCGCCGATGTTGGCGGTTTTTTGGTCGTCCGGCCTCATTCGGTTGCTGGAAATCAACCGCAACGATTTGACGAACGCCATCTTGCCGGTGCTGATAACGATGGTGGGAATGACGGACGGAATTCACCTGATGGTGTACGTCCGGCGAATTCGTGCCGAAGGGCGCTCGCCGCTGGAAGCGGCCTGTGAGTCGATCCGCCGCGTTGGCTTAGCGTGTCTGTTGACTTCGGTGACAACAGCCATCGGATTCTGTTCGCTGTTGCTCGCCGAATCGGCGTTCATTCGCGACTTTGGCCTGGCGTGTTCCGTCGGCGTACTGGCAAGTTTCGCCGCGGTGATCACGGTCATTCCACTGGCCTGCAGTACCAAACTGGCCCGCAATGTGCACCTGGGCCACCATCGCGACATTATCGGCAAAGGGATTGAGCGGTTTCGCGGAGCCGTCGACTGGATTGTCCGCCGCAATCGCACGATTACCGTATTTGCGGTCCTGGCCACGGTTCTTTGCGCGGTCGTTGCGCTACAACTGCGGCCCGACGGCCGCCGCGGGAACGTGCTCCCGCCCGACAGTGAAGCCGCACGGGCGCTGGCGCATTGCGACGAAGTGTTCGGCGGCATTGAATACTGCCGTGTTGTGGTCGAGTGGCCCGAGAGGCTGTCGGCGACCGCGCCGGAGATTCTCGAAGCCGTCCAGGACGTGGAAGCCGTGCTCGCCAACGAGCCGCTGCTGCGCCATCCGCTTTCCATTCGCAACATCGTCGATTCGTTCCCCGGCGATCAGTCCGAGCCGGCCGCGCGGATGCCGTTTTTACATCTGATGCCTCCCGACTTGCAGCGTTTTCTGTACAATCCACAGCAGCGCCGCACGTTGGTTACCATGCGTGTGCAAGACATCGGACTGGCAAAATATAATCCCATCTTCGACCGCGTCGATGAACAGTTAGAAAAACTCAAAACACGGCATCCCGGTTTCGATTTCAAATTAACGGGCGATTTCGTCGTCGGCGGACGGGATCTCACGCAGATCGTTTATGACTTGGCGGCAAGTCTCGGAACCGCGTCGCTGATCATCTTTATAGTGATCACGATCGTTTACCGATCGGTACGGATCGGACTGATCACGGTCGTGCCGAATATGTTTCCCCTGGTTTTAACCGCGGCACTTCTGTACGCGTTCGGCGGGTCGCTGACGGTCGTGACCATCTGCGCGTTTACCATTTGTATTGGTATTGCCGTGGACGACACCATCCATTTTTTAACCCGATTTCAATACGAGTTGTCGGATACCGACGACGTCAAGGCGGCAATTCGCCACGCGTTTCTAGGAGTCGGCAAGGCGCTAGTCATGACAACAATCATCCTGGTCACCGGTTTTGCCACAGTGCTCAGCAGCGAATTGCCGGCGCATCGCACGTTTGCCGCGATGGCCTGCGCGACGATTGCCGCGGCACTGTTGGCCGATTTACTGTTCTTTCCCGCCATGCTGGCGTGTTTCGCAAGGGAGAAAGGGGCTCCGCTCGAGCGGAAAACCGCGACAGCAGGACAAACGCCCGAAATTATTTGACCGCTCTCGAGTTACGACGTCGTTTGCGTCACCCCGGCACCCGCCGCAGAACGCACCGCAGAACGCGTCGACCGGGAAGCCCCGCATCCGCCATGGCCGTGCATTCAGCGGCGGAGCCTGGGAACCAGCGGGTGTGCTGTTAAAATATTTCTCGGGTGCAATTACGAGTTTTCGCTGTGGAGCACAACAATGGCAGGCGCTGTACGGGTGGGCTTCTTCGTTCTTCTGCTGCTTGCTGCCGATACGCTGAAAGCAGCCCGACCAAACTTTGTCTTCATCCTGGTCGACGATCTCGGCTACATGGATGTCGGCGCTAACAACCCGGATACCTTCTACGAAACGCCCAACATCGATCGCCTGGCGAAGCAGGGTGTGCGGTTCACGAACGGTTACGCAGCAAACCCGGTTTGCAGTCCGACACGGTTCAGCATTATGACCGGCAAGTATCCGTCCCGCGCGGACGCGACGAATTTCTTTTCGGGACGGCGCGGCGGGAGGTTCTTACCCGCGCCGCTGCATGATCGCATGCCGCTGTCCGAAACGACTCTCGCCGAAGCGTTAAAGGAATCCGGCTACCGCACGGCGTTCGTCGGCAAATGGCATCTCGGTCCGACCGAACAGTATTGGCCCGAGGCGCAAGGATTCGACCTCAACATCGGCGGCTATTCGCGCGGGATGCCGGCGGCTGGATTTTTTTCTCCCTACAAGAACCCGCGATTGAGTGACGGCATCAAGGGCGAGTACCTGACGACGCGACTCACCGACGAATCGCTCAAGATTATCGACCAATTCAAGGATGATCCCTTTCTCTTGTATTTGTCGTTTTACACGGTCCACATTCCGATTCAGGCGCCCGCCGAGATCGTGGCAAAATACAAAAAAAAGGCCGCGGCGATGGACATTATCGGCGGAAAAGAATTTGCCGAAGAGGAACAAGCCTTGCCGACCAATCAGCCGCGGCGCGTGCGGATATTACAAAACCACCCGACCTACGCCGCCATGGTCGAGATGATGGACACCAGTATCGGACGCGTGCTGGCCCGGTTGAAGCAGCGCGGGCTCGACAAAAACACGGTCGTTTGTTTTATGTCGGACAATGGCGGACTGTCCACCTCCGAAGGCCTACCTACGTCGAACCTGCCTCTCCGCGGAGGCAAGGGCTGGCTGTACGAGGGCGGCATCCGCGAGCCTTTCGTCATCAAGGTACCCGGCTACAGCGGTGTCCGCGACGAAGCGGTCGTCAGCACGGACTTCTACCCGACGATACTCGAGTTGGCCGGGCTACCGCCGAAACCCCGTCAGCATCTCGATGGCGTCAGTCTGGTGAAGTTGATCCAGCAAAATAAAGCTCCGCAGCGAGACGCGATTTACTGGCATTATCCGCACTACAGCAATCAAGGCGGCATTCCCGGCGGCGCGATTCGGGTTGGTGATCTCAAGCTCATTGAACGGTTCGAAGACGGCCGCGTACACTTGTACAATGTCAAAGAGGACATTGGCGAAAGAAACGACTTGGCCACGAAAATGCCTGACCGCGTCAAACAAATGCGTGCAAAATTGCACGATTGGTATAAGGAGGTAGATGCCAAGTTTTTGCAAGCCAAGCCGAACGGGCCGAAACCCTGGCGACCACCGACCTAAAGAACCTACATCTATCTGTTTTCAAATTTTTGATCCTCTTAAGCAGGAGCTAGCGAACATGACCCACCACGCACGAGTGCGGCGGCGCGAATTTGTGAAAGGCACGACGGCGGCCATGTCCGGATTGGGAATTGGATTCTGGAGCGGCGCCGAGGCCGCGGCACCCAAGTCAGCCAACGAAAAACTCAATATTGGCTGCATCGCCGTTGGCGGCAAAGGCTGGACCGATATGAACGGCGTCGCCAGCGAGAACATCGCCGCCGTTTGCGATGTCGATGAAGTCAGATTGGCGAAAGCCGCGCAGACATTTCCGAAAGCGGCAAAGTTCGCTGACTTTCGCAAATTACTCGAGCGCAAAGATATCGACGCGGTAACCGTTAGCACACCCGACCACACGCACGCCGTCGCCAGCATCGCCGCCATGCAGCTTGGCAAGCATGTTTATTGTCAGAAACCCCTGACCCACAACATACAAGAAGCCCGCTTAATGACCGAAACCGCGAGAAAGCAGCGGGTGGCTACCCAGATGGGCAACCAAGGTCACAGCGAACCCGGAACTCGGCGAATGGTCGAATGGATTCAGGCAGGAGGTCTGGGCTCGGTCCGCGACGTGCACGTTTGGACGGATCGGCCGATTTGGCCGCAGGGCATGGGGCGGCCCAAAGGCTCGAAGCCGGTGCCGCCCACGCTGGACTGGGATCTTTGGCTCGGTCCGGCCCCCGAACGGCCCTATAACAGCGGTTACCATCCATTCGCCTGGCGGGGATTCTGGGATTTCGGAACCGGCGCGCTGGGAGACATGGCGTGCCACAATATGGACACGGCATTCTGGGCGCTAAAACTCGGCAGTCCGAAGGCCGTTTACGCCGAGTCATCCGGACTAAATCCGGAGACCGCGCCGCAGTGGTCGATTATTCGCTACGAGTTTCCCGCCCGCGGCGGCCTGCCGCCGGTCAAGCTGACTTGGTACGACGGCAAGAAAAAGCCGCCGGCCGATCTGGCGCCGGGTCAACAATTGGCGGGCAACGGGTCGCTGTTTATCGGCGATTCAGGAACACTTTACGTCCCGCATTATTGGGGCGAAGGAAAGATCATCAAAGGCGAGGTGGCGGCGCGGCCCGAACCGTCGATCCCTGATTCACCCGGTCACTACCTGGAATGGATCCGCGCCTGCAAGGGCGGCCCCGCTGCCTTGTCGAATTTCGACTTCGCCGGTCCGTTGACCGAAATGGTCCTGCTGGGCAACTTGGCGCTGCGACTGGGCGAACCGATCCTGTGGGACAGCGAGAACCTCAAAGCCAAGGGGCTACCGGCAGCCGATGCGCTGATTCGCGGGAGCTACCGCAAGGGTTGGTCCCTTTGACGCCGCCTCGGGGGAGGTTCCACCGATGAACCGATCGTATTTAAACGCCTTAACCTTGTTGATCGCTGCCGCGCATACCCCCGTGTGTATGGTCGCGGATGAGGTAGACATGTCACGAACCGGATACAGCCGCCCGGGCCGCTTTCCACACCAGAGTCGCTCGGTCGTGATCGCTCAAAACGGCATGGTCGCCGCCAGCCAACCGCTTGCCGCGCAGGCTGGCCTGGACGTGCTCAAACGAGGCGGCAACGCCGTGGATGCGGCCATCGCGGCAAATGCGGTTCTCTGCGTTGTGGAGCCGATGAGTTGCGGCATCGGCGGCGATCTGTTCGCGATCGTTTGGAACAACACCGAAAAAAAACTTTATGGGCTCAACGCCAGCGGCCGTAGCCCTTATGCCATCAATCGAAAGGTGTTCGAGCAGCGGGGCCTGAAGCAGATACCAACGGAGGGACCGCTCGGCTGGTCCGTGCCGGGCTGCGTCGCCGGATGGGATGACCTGCGGAAACGGTTCGGCACGATGCCGTTCGCAAAAATGCTCGCCCCGGCGATCGATTACTCTGAGAACGGATTTCCGGTGAGCGAAATCATCGCCAATTCGTGGCGCGGCGCGGAAAAATCACTGTCCCGTTGGCCCGATTCCGCAAAGACTTATCTGATCGACGGCCGCGCTCCCCGCGAAGGCGACATTTTTCGCAATCCCCATTTTGCCCGCTCGCTTCAAGCCATTGCCAAAGATGGCCGCGACGCGTTCTATAAAGGCCCCATCGCCGAGACGATCGTCTCGTTCAGTGAGTCAAACGGGGGCTTCTTTTCGCTGAGGGACTTCGCCGACCACAAAAGCCTGTGGGTCGAGCCCGTCTCGACCAATTACCGCGGCTACGACGTCTGGGAATTGCCGCCCAATGGACAGGGCATCGCCGCGCTGCAAATGCTGAACCTGCTGGAGCCGTACGATCTCCGCGCGATGGGACCTGGCAGCGCCGACTACCTGCATTTGTTTGTCGAGGCGAAGAAACTCGCATTCGCTGACCGGGCGCGATTCTATGCGGATCCGACCGTCCAGTTTCTGCCGACGGCCGAATTGATTTCTAAGCCGTATGCCGAGAAACGCGGCAAGTTGATCGATACGAATCGCGCAGCCGGCGACGTGACCGCGGGAGATCCGATACTGCAGAAAGGCGACACAATCTATTTGACGGTGGTCGATAAAGACCGCAATTGCTGCTCGCTGATCCAAAGCACTTACTATGGTTTCGGTTCTCAGGTGGTCCCCGGCGATGTCGGCTTTGCCCTGCAAAACCGCGGAGCGCTGTTTGCTCTGGATGATGAACATCTGAATCGCCTGGAACCTCACAAACTGCCGTTCCACACAATCATTCCCGCCATGGTCACCCGCGACGATCAACCCGTTTTTACTTTTGGCGTAATGGGCGGTGACATGCAACCGCAAGGGCACGTTCAGGTACTGGTCAACCTGATCGATTTCGGCATGAACGTACAGCAAGCGGGAGATTTCGCGAGGGCCCGGCACTTCGGTAGTGGGACGCCGACCGGATCGGCCGCTGCGGGAGGGGGCACCGTTTCCCTGGAGCCGGGAATCAATAAATTGGTCCGCGAAACACTCCGCCAAAGAGGCCATCGGGTCGAAGTCGCCGGCGACGGCGGCAGTTTCGGCGGCTACCAGGGCATTTGGATCGACTGGGGCAAAGGCACGCTGCACGGCGCGACAGAAGCCCGCAAAGATGGCTGCGCGGTCGGATACTGACGCGTTGGGATACTGACGCGGCGCGAAGTCCGCCTTGGTGGTGCGGTAGCCGCCGGCGGTCCAATGACTTCAATTGCGGTTCCGACTATTTCTTTTTCTTTTTCTTTTTCTTTTTCTTCGACTTTTTTGCCGCCTCGGCTCGTTTGTGGGCAATCTGTGCCTGTATCTTTCCCTTTTCCAAGGCGACGACCGCCCCCTTGGCAATGTTAAACTTGTCAACTGCTTCTATCCGCTGACCGCCGATTTTTGTCAGCTGTTCTTTATGGAACTGATACGCCGATCGCGAAGTGAGAACCGAGGCCTGTGCGCGGGACCACGACACGTCGTCCTGCAGCAACTTACGCAACTCGGCCTCGGATGCCAGCCGAGTCTCTCGGACGAGTCCGCGCAAGCCCGCCATGACGGATGACGAATCGAGCACACGGTTTTTGATTTCAGCGGCTTCGCTGCCGTCGGCCGCGGCGCGAACGGCCACCTGCACATCCGCCGCACCGAGAAGCCGATCCGTTTCGGACTGCTGTTCCGCCCGCGCCGAATCGTATTTAGCACGCGCTTCTGCATATGCCGACTTGCTCGGCGCACTTTCGGCGATTCCTTCTTCCAAAGCCGCCAGATTCCTCGTGGCTTCCTCGAGTTGCTTCTGCGCTTTGTACATTTCCGCGCCGACTGACGCCGCCTGTGATTTGACCTGTTCCAGATAACCGCCGACCGACGCCGCGTGAGCGCGGGCCCCTTTGATTTGCCGGTCAAATTCGGCAAACACCCGTTGCGCGGCTTTTTTCGAGGCGTTGCTTCCCTTCTTTTTTTGGTTCTTCTTCTCCGCACCGTCTGCGAAGGCGACCAACAGACCTAAAATCAACGATGCTCCTATTAACCAATGGGCAAGCCGCATGGCGGGAACTCCTAATGATCTGGCTACGAGCAAAGCACGAACGCCGGTACTACGATTATAACGTAGTAATCGATGCCGTTACCACACAAAGCCAGCGGAGGAATGGGGGCGCTAATTCTCATCGCCGCATCGAGTTACTTTGCGCCCACCAAAAAAAACCGGCCTGCCCGCCATTCTTGGGGAGCAAACCGGTTTTGCCAAATCAAATTCCGTGCGCCGGCTATCGTTTCGAGAACTGCGTGGCGCGCCGAGCCTTTCGCAGGCCGGGCTTTTTTCGTTCCTTCATCCGGCCATCACGCGTCAGCAAGTGCGAATCGCGCAAGGTATCAGAAAGTTCGTCGTCGTAGACCCGCAGGGCCCTGGCGATGCCCAACTTGCAAGCGCCGGACTGTCCCGTCATGCCTCCCCCGTGAACGCGAATAACGATATCAACTTCACCCGCCTTACCGGTTTGCTCCAA
>JAYZEI010000231.1:0-9755 GCA_036337375.1 Planctomycetota bacterium
CAAATCGGTCCACCGCTCCAACGCGGCGCGGCCGACGTTGCCGTTGTAACCACCGCACAATCCCCGATTGGCACTGATGACAAGCAACTTCGCCGAGTTGGTCGTCTCAGGCGATTGCAGCAGCGGATGACTTATTTCGAGGCCCGCATTGGCGAGATCTTTGACCAGCTTTGAAATGTGATCTGTGTACGCGCTGGCGGCCTCGGCACGATCCATTGCCTGCCGAAACCTCGCAGTCGCAATCAACTCCATCGTCCGCGTGATCTTGCGGATATTGCGAATTGACTTACGGCGTTTATCGAGTGCGCGTGGGTTCATAACAAAATAAAACGGGCGTCATTCCCCGTGTGGTTGTGGCCTGTACGGAACCAATTCCGTTCTAGCTGGCGGCTGTGGCCGCTTCCCTCTTCTTCCCCTCGTATTGCAGCGAGAACTCTTCGATCGCTTGCTTAATCATGTTTTCGGTTTCTTCGTCGAGATCCCTCGTCTTCTCCAGCCGCTGCCAGATTTCATCTTTCTGCTCACGGATGAATTGCAGGAAGCTGGATTCCCAATCCGCCACGTCGGTAACGGGGACCTTGTCCAGATGGCCGCGCGTCCCCGCGTAGATGCTGAGAATCTGATCCACAACATTGTACGGTTTGTACTGTCCTTGCTTGAGCAACTCGACCATGCGGTATCCACGGTCAAGCTGCAGCTGCGTGGCTGCATCGAGATCCGTGCCGAGCTGCGCGAAGGCCTCTAACTCGCGGAACGCCGCCAGATCCAGACGCAGCCCGCCGGCCACTTTTTTCATGGCCTTGACCTGGGCCGCCCCGCCGACGCGGGAAACCGAAATACCGACGTTCATGGCCGGCCTCTGCCCGGCAAAGAACAAATCGGGCTGCAGATAAATCTGGCCGTCCGTAATCGAAATCACGTTGGTGGGGATATAGGCTGAAACCTCGCCCTCAAGCGTCTCGATAATCGGCAGCGAAGTGAGCGAACCACCGCCTTTCTCCTCCGACATTTTCGACGAACGCTCGAGCAAACGGCTATGGCAATAAAAAACGTCGCCCGGATAAGCTTCACGGCCGGGCGGGCGGCGCATCAGCAGCGACAACTGCCGGTATGCCTGCGCCTGCTTGGAAAGATCGTCGTAAACAATCAATGCATGTTCGCCGTTGTGCATGAAATGCTCGGCCATCGCCGTGCCGGTATACGGAGCGATGTACTGCAGCGGCGCCGGCGTACTGGCGCCGGAGACAACCACGGTCGTATAGTCCATGGCACCGTGCTGGCGGAGCACTTCGATAGTCCCGGCGACCGACGAATCTTTCTGTCCGATCGCAACGTAAAAACATTTCACTCCCGATTCTTTTTGATTGATGATGGCATCAATGGCGATAGCCGTTTTTCCGGTCTTGCGGTCGCCGATGATCAGCTCGCGCTGACCGCGGCCGATCGGCGTCATTGAATCGATCGCCTTGATTCCGGTTTGCAGCGGTTCGCAAACGGGCTGACGCTCGGCGACACCCGGTGCGATCACTTCGACGGGCCGCGACTCGGAAGCGACAACGGGCCCCTTGCCGTCAATCGGATTGCCCAACGGATCGACCACACGGCCGACCACAGCATCGCCCACCGGAACGGAGAGCAACTTGCCGAGACTTTTGACCTCATCGCCCTGGTTAATCTCCAAGTAACCGCCGAGGATGATGATACCGACCGAATTCTCTTCCAAGTTGAACGCCAGACCGTTGACCCCGTTGGGAAACTCGACCATTTCCAGCGCCATCACACCGGACAGGCCGTAGACCCGGGCGATTCCATCGCCCACCTCGAGCACCTCGCCCACCTCGCGGACATCAATCTGCGACTGGTAATTTTGAACCTCTTTTTGAATGACGGACGCAATCTCGTCAGCTCGGAATTTCATGACTCTTTGCCTTAAATGATTCCTTGGGAGGGTGAGACCCCTGCCGAGCCCCGTCCCAGATCCTGCCTACGATCGGCGGGAACTTCGCCTTCCCAACATCCTCAGTTTTCCTGAAATTGTTCTGGGTGAATGTCAATTTCCGCTTTGTTTCGTTGATTAATAACGCCATGGACTCGGGACAGTTCCGACGCCACCGATCCGTCGTATACGCGGTCGCCAAACCGCAATTGAACACCACCGATCAGCACGGGATCGACCGCCGTTGCCAAGATCGGCTGTTTGCCGAATTGACGTCGAATGTCGTCCCGCAGTTGTCCGAGAGCCGTTTCATCCAACTCGACGGCTGTGGTGACCTCAACCCGAATACGTCCTTGCCGCTGGTTATGCAATTCCTCCAACGCATCGCGAATCTGCCGCAAGCAGCCCAGCCGTTCGCGTTCGGCCAGCACTTTCAAAAAATTCGTCAACAGACCCGACACCCGCGGCGCAATGACCTGATCGATCAGCTGCTTCTTTTCCGACTCGTGCACACGCGGACTGGCCAACACGCGTTCAAATTCGGGAAACCGATCGAGGACATCGACGACCAACGAATCGAATTCCACCAGCAATTCGTCAACCGAAGCCTGCTCCGCTGCTGCCTCGTAGAGCGCCGCGGCATAGACGACCCCGATTTGCTGGCCGGCAACGTCAATCGTTTTGGTTTTGGGCATGCCAATTTCGACCCAACGGGGGGCCGGGTATACGTCCGGTTACTGCTAGTTACTACTGGGCCCAGTTGAGGCAAAATCGGCTTTTGCCTGCTGAATCAGTTGGCTGTGGTCGCTGGCGGTCAATTCACGGCGAATAATCTGTGCCGCCAGATCGACTGCCAGATTCGCTCCGCGATCGGCGATTTCCTTCAGGGCCGAGTCTTTAGCCGTGGCGACCTCACGCAACATGCGATCGCCGTCTTCCTTCGTCTTTTGCTGCGCCTTCTCGACGATCTGCTGCGCGGTGTGCTCGGCGTCCCGCCGAGCTTCTTCGATAATTCCCCGCACCTCATCCGCCGCTCCGGCCAGTTTCGCCTCGTATTCCGACGTCAGTTTGCGGGCTTCCTCGGCGGCGCCTTCGGCGGTCGCGATGTTCTGGGCGATCGCATCTTCACGCTTTTTCAAGCCCGCAACGATTGGGCCCCAGGCGAACTTCCACAACACGGCCAACGTGACGAGAAAAACCACAGCGGTCCATATCGCCAAATCAGTGCGCCAACCTAGTGTCTTTGCCAATTTTTCAATCTGGCTCGGTTCGCCGTGGCCGTGCGGATCTGCTTCCGCCTGACCTGCAGTCGGCGCGGCGAGGGCCGTACGCTGTGACGACATCAACACCGATAGACAAACGCACGCCATTAATGCGCATCGTAGTGCGGTCATGACTCCGGACCTCGATTAAGGACAATCGGATTAAGGACAATCGGCCTGTTAACCAACGCTCATGATACAGATAACCAGCGCGAACAAGGTCACACCCTCGATCAACGCCGCTGAAATGATCATGGCTGTTTGGATCACCCCGGCCGCCTCCGGCTGGCGGGCTTGGCTCTCAACAGCCGCAGAACCAATCCTGCCGATGCCGTACCCCGCACCAAGGATCACAATACCCGCACCGGCCGCAGCCGACGTCAAGGCACCACCATCTTCCGCCAACACTGGCGAAGCGAGAATCGCCACAGCGGCAAAACACAACACTGCAATTCGAATCTTGTTGATCACTTTACTCATCTCCTAGGTCTAAAAGATTCTTCTATGTAACAGACGAATACGAAGTTAACTAATGCGGGTGAACTGCCATGCCAATCCAAAGTGCCGACAGAAAAGTGAAAATATAGGCTTGTAAGAACGCAACGAAAACTTCCAACAGCATCATCGCGGTACAGCCAAAAACCGACGCAGGCATGACGCCGTACCAAGCCCAGGCCCCGGCGGTGGAGGCAATAAAGCCCATCAGTACGACGAGCACAATGTGTCCCGCAAACATGTTGGCAAACAGACGCATGGCCAACATGATGTGCCGGATGAACAGACCCAACACTTCAATCACAAACAGCATGGGGATCAAACCCGCCGCTAACAAGGCCGGCAACTCAATGTGCGGCACTTGGGCCTTCCAGAAGCCGACTACACCCATTTTGGAACTGCCCGCGCCAATGGATACACATACGACGACGCCCGCCAGCACTCCCGTGGTGCCTACGGCCCCCGTAGCCGTCCCCATCCAAGGCACGAGGCCCAGTAGATTACAGAACAGAATGAAAAAGAAAAACGACCACAGAATTGGCACAAACCGGTCGCCGTCCTTTTTGCCGATCGCCGCCCGCGCGATGTCGTCGCGGATGAACAGCAGCAGTACCTCGAAGAAATTCCAACACTTACCTCGGGGCCTCTCGCCCGTAGCGATACGCCGCGCGACGGGAATGAACACCACAACCAACAACAACGCAACCACGACCTGCAGGACCATAAACTTCGAGATACAGAATCCCGAAATTGGTTCCGGGTGCAGGCCGCCGCTCAATACGCCGAACGGCTGGGGAATCCACAGCTTGCCGCCTGCGACCAGCGCTTGCGGAACTTCGAAATAATACGAATCCTGCACGTGGGCGATCGTTTGTTCGATACTGCCGGCCATGCGTTACGACTTCCTTGTTTCCAAACCGCTCGGCAATACCGCCGGTAGCGTCAGCACGACCTCAGTGGCCAGTGAAATGAAATAAAAAACGACCATGTAGTAGAGCATGCCGTGGGTAGCGAGCAGTTCTACTTTTTGATGCAGGACCATGCCCACCGCAAGCGGTATTCCCATCCTCAGCATCATTCCGGCCACCATACTGTGCAATGCCAGCGCGGGACCGTGAAAAAAGAAATTTACCAGCAACGCCGCCAGCGCGGCCACCACACAGAGCCCGGCGGCAACAGCTGCGGCGAGCAAACCGACCCTCCCCGAAATCAGCCACGCCACCGGCGCGACGAGAAAATACGAGAACAGCACAGCGGCAATCAACAGACCGCCTCTTGCAGTTACACCCAAACGTCGGACATTCGGTAAAAAACGACTTTCGCACCGATTCATTGATCTTTTGTTCCGTCAGTGGAGTCTTTTTTGTCGTTCGAATCGGCAGAAATTGACTTGGTCATACTTAATAAGTGTAAGATTCCGACCACCGTACCAAACACCAACCCCAAAATCAGGAACAGCACCACCGTGCCCAACTGCTGGTCCACCCAATACCCCAGCAGGCCAGGCGCGACCATCTCGATAGAGGCAGTCACCACACGTGCCGCCCACGTGTACGCAATTGCCATCGGCGAGCGATCATCAGGCGAGTTGGTCACAGTTGGACCGATAGGCGGTTGGCGATCCCCCGATCAACAACCCGCGACCGGTGCGGGCGGCCTTTACGCGAGAACCCCTAAGCCTTCCTCATCGGCGTGTCTTTGGTACACGTCAGAATCAACTAAGCCGCACAATCTATCCAAACGCTATCAGGTGGTCAACGACTGAATAATGAAATTCTCGTTCGGGTCGTTCCGGCTCTAACTTGATGGGTCGATGCGGGCCGTCTCGCACCCGCTCCGGGCACAATCCATGGCGGCCCGTAGGCCACTTTGCCCGCTAGAAGTTTGAGACTGCATGCGGGCCAGGCCCCCCTCCAAAGCTACTCACCTTATCTTTATCGCCACCCTCCGTTTCCCGAAAGAAGCGACGTGGCGGCTAAGATGCTCAAAACAAAAGCCGACAATTGTCCGTTACTTCACACAGAACTTCACACAGACGACACGAAATTCATGTAACTCTCGGAATCCCGGCGAAGTTCCATTCCCCCCCGCCGCCACCCGGCGTTACCATCGCTGAACTGACACCCCCTCTTTAGAACTATATGCAACAAGCGACCATGTCTGCGGGTTAGTCGTGATAACCAATGTCATAGAAGCATGTTATGAATGGAAATTGCCGATTGTTTAGGCATGTTCGCCAGAGCAGGATATTGCCTAAATTCAACCGCCAATTAGACTCAAACCCATAAAAGGTGCTTGATTTAACTGCATAACCGCCACAAGCCTTCCGACTTGTGCAGTCCTCCTGCAGTTGTCAGTCGCCGGATGCCAACCTCTCGGGCGGGTAACGCTGCGACATGCATCACAGCCATCTCAAGAGGACTCATGGGGTCAGGGAATGCCTTGTGGGTGAACGGGCGCTTGACGAACTCAAGGACGACGCTCACACCACCTCAGGCCAACGTCACAACGCGTTATGGAGGGCAACCCATCGATGACCGCTGTATCTCTACGGTCCTACTCGTGTAAAGAGCTTGGCCAGATGGCCAAAAGCGAGGGCGTGTCTGGCTGGCACGCCATGCGGAAAGAGGAACTGATCAAAGCTCTGGTTTCGGCCAATCGCCGCAAGTCCCGCGCGGCCAACCGTGTCAAGTCCGCCAAACACAACGGTCGGTCGAAACACCCGGGGCAACTCACTGAAAAAACACAAGCGAATGTTAGAGCAGCCCGCCGCATCAAAAAATTTCAGTCCGCGCAGGAACTCTTGAAGTTATTGTCCACCAACACCATCGACCGGCATCAAACTGAACCCGAGAAAGACCGGTTGGTAGTGATGGTTCGTGGCCCTTACTGGTTGCACGCATCTTGGGAACTGCGTCGAAAAAGCATCGAACGGGCTGCTGCAGCTATGGGGCAGCTATGGCACACTGCCAAGCCGACATTGCGACTACTGGCCGTAAGCAACAACGGCATGACAAACACTTCTGAGCAGGTCGTCCGCGATATTGAAATCCATGGCGGCGTGCACCATTGGTATGTAAACGTGTCCGACCCTCCGGGGTCGTTCCAAATGGAAATTGGCTACCTGATCGACAACGGCGGCTTTCATTCGTTGGCCCGCAGCAACGTCGTGGCGACCCCCGCAACGTCGGACAACACGGAGATGGACGAAAACTGGCGGGAGATCGCCCAGAACTGCGACCAAATCTACGCGCAGAGCGGTGGCGTGGAAGGCCAAGAGTCGAGCGGAGACCTGAAAGAGCTCTTTGAAGAGCGTTTACGGCGTCCCATGGGAGCGCCGATCGTCACACGATATGGTATCGCCGTCGAAGGTTTTACCGAAAATATGAACCAGTTGGAATTCGAAGTCGACGCCGAATTAATCGTCTACGGCGTCGCCTCACCACAGTCGCACCTGACATTTCATGGCAAGCCCATCGAACTCCGCGAGGATGGCACGTTCACGATCCGCATGGGACTTCCGGAAAAACGTCAGGTAATCCCCATCGTTGCGACCCGCTGCGATGGGGTCGAACAAAGGACCATTGTGCTGGCCGTCGATCGCAATACGAAGGTGATGGAGGCGAAGTTCCGCGATCCGGATGACCGCCGGTAAGGGAACTCTACCGGAAGCGGCATCGATAGAGATCCGGCTGCGGTATCCCGTCGCGTGCGAAATCCGCCAATCCGGGTACAGGCTCTGAGCGAACAATGCCCCTCCCGAAATAAAACAAGCATGGTTCGGGTCTAAAATTGCCCCGACGAAATGCTTGCTTTAAAAGCCGGTTTAATGTTACGATCCGCAGAGTAATCCTCTGCCGCGAATGGCTTAGCGTTGCCAAATAGGGTGAGCCGCTAAATCAGCTCGTTGGGAGCCTTCCAAATAAAGGACTTGGGAGCCGTATAGCCGACGCCCGGCCGCTTATGCGAGTCGGAATCAGCGTTTGGATCACGAAACTCACGTCCAAGGCACCCCCTTGGTCAATTTGACGAGCTTTCCCTCACGCAACGCGGCTTTTGGCGGTGGAGGATTTTTCTGTGCCTGACCGCCGCGGCTGATCGGCCCGGATTATTTATGTCGAACACCGAATCTTCGGAACTGTTAGTCGAGAACATCCGCCGCTATCAAAGTTGCCTTGTCGCATTTTCCGCAGGCGTCGATAGCTCGGTGGTTGCCAAAGCAGCACAGTTGGCGGTTGGGCCGCAGGCGATCGCAGTCACCGCCGTCAGTCCCAGTTTGGCTGAAGGGGAATTGCAGGCCGCTGTCGAAATCGCCGGTGCGATCGGCATCCGGCACAAAATCATTGAAACCCGAGAGATCGAAGACCCCAGCTACACCGCCAACTCACCGAATCGCTGTTACTTCTGCAAGACGGAACTCTATTCACATCTAGCGAACACGGCCGCCCGCTTTGATGTTCAGGTAATCCTCAACGGTGCCAACGCTGACGACGCCGCGGACTATCGGCCGGGCCTGCAAGCATCCGCTGAATTCTGCGTAAAAAGCCCGCTTGCCGATTGCGGTTTCACAAAGTCCGCAGTTCGCGCGTTGGCCAAGACCTGGAATCTGCCTGTGTGGGACAAGCCGGCGACACCCTGCCTGTCGAGCCGCATCGCCTACGGCGAGGAGGTTACGCCAAAGCGACTAAGAATGATCGACCGGGCCGAACAATTTCTGCGATCGACTGGCCTTTCGACGGTTCGCGTTCGCTATCACAAGGGCGACATGGCGCGAATTGAAGTACCTGCCGAAGCGTTAACAAAACTCGTTGACGCGCCGTTACGCGAGCGGCTCGTCACCGAACTACGAACAATCGGCTTCAAATATGTGGCTCTGGACTTAGCAGGCTTTCGTTCCGGCAGCCTCAACGACGTGCTGCCGGCGGAGTTGCTCGCCATCGATAACGCACAACCTCTCCGTTCGCAGGACGGCGAGGGGTGAGTTGCGGTCAACGCCGCGGCTGGCCACCCGGCTTTGCGCCGGCTTGCACCCAGTCCGCGGCCATCTCCGCCGAACCGCGTTCGTATGTTGACTGGAAAGCGGCATCGAACGCCTCGCCTTCCCAAAGTTTACCGAGCAGCTTCTTGAATTGCTGGTCTTTCTTCATCAGTGCACTGACGAATCCGTAGCTGGCGATGGCCGCATCTTCCGGCGGCAATTTGCCGGTCATAAAATCATCGGGCTTGTCAAACTGTTTAGTGATTTCCGGCAGTTGTTCCCGCCAAGCAACCACGCGGGTATCGGCGGCATTAATTTTGTCTGCGATACTGCGGCCCACACCTTCGCCGAACCACGTCGGCACGGCGGCGCGTGCCGCCACCGTCGCGGCGGTGATCTGCTGAGCAAGCAGTGCGTCGAGCCCGTATTCATCACGACTGCCTGGAGGGACAACCGCGGCGTAGGCATCGATAATTGTATACCGCCAATGTCCGCGCGAACTGCTCCCCATCTTCCGCCGCTCGACCATAAAAGCAAATTCGCTGTAATCGACCCGCAATCCGAAAACGAACAGCGTAATGTTGCCTTTGACCAATGGCGTATCGGTCGGCAGCGCAAGCATTTCACGGATTTGAGTTTGCTGCTGTTCGGCAATCTTGGCAATCTCGGAGAGTTTGTCCTTTTTCACGCTGCCGTAAACGAGGAAATTGTCGGTTGGCACAACCACCGACTGGACATCGGCAAGCGCAAGTTGCCAATTCTTATCGGCCTGCTCCGAGCGAATCTGTCGGAGTTGCTGATGGTTGGAGTTCTTGGCCACCGCCAGCGCGGCGACTTGCGAAACCGGCAAGTCCGGATCGGGACCATCGAACTTCGCGCCGGCAGCGACCCACTTTTCAATATCGGCGATGACGCTGGCCGACAGCGGTGCGGCGTTGAGCGGCATTCGTGCGCCGTCCGCGGCCGTTCCTTTGATTTTCTGGATCAGCAAACTCCCGCTTGGTTTGCCGGGTTGAATCGCTGCTCCATTCATGCCACCTCGCATCATGAGTTGGAAACTCGACAGATTCAACTGATTACGCGG
>JAYZEI010000232.1:0-46797 GCA_036337375.1 Planctomycetota bacterium
GTTCCTGGGGCCTTCGTCAGACATCCAGGGCGGTATGTTGTCGTTGCACGCCGGCGAGCAATTCTTCGCCGAGTTACGGCTCTACTGCAACCGTGACGTGCTGCCGCAGGTGATGGCCCGCGATATCTATCGACGAATGGGTGAAGCTCCGTCGCGGTTGAATCAACACTTCAAACCAATCCAGTTCAGTTCTTACAGCGAGCAGTTGCTGACCGATGTTCCATTCGCGCTGAAGGCGTTGCATCAGTACACGCGTCACGATCGCGACAAACCGGCTGGGAAACAGGCGGTGCTGCGTTCGTATCTGCCGGCCGAGGCGGCAACGTTTCTAATCCACGCCACAGACTTGGCGCTGCTGGAAACGGCGGGCACAGACGGCACGGGGCCGACAAAGGTTGTGGGAACCCAGCCGAAAACGGTGTATGAAAAACTTAAACAGCCCACAACGCTACGATTCGGGCGCGACAATTTGGTTAACGCGATCGGCCTGCTGAGTGACGACATTGGCGTCAAAATCGAGATTCAGGACAAAGATCTCGAGTTGGAAGGAATTACGAAAAACCAATCGTTCGGCATAGACATGGCTGACAAGCCCGCCGAAGAGATTTTGTTGAGTATTGTCCAGTTGGCGAATCCGGATAAGACGGCGAAGGGGCCATCCGATGCCGCGCAGAAATTGATTTACGTGGTCAAGCAAAAGCTCAACGGCGGTGAGGACGTAATTTGGATTACCACACGAGCCGGCGCCCAGACACGGAGCGATCAGCTTCCGAAGGTATTTAAGCCTCTGCCTCGCCAAGAAAAGTGAAACTTGTGAGTGGTCGTAGGCTATAATTAAGAGCGGTCGTCCGGGCCGATTCGGCAAATCTCGCAGCAGAGAAGCAATATGCAGCCGTTCACGATTTCCTGCCTCACTTGCGCCACCAAACTCAAGGTGTCCGACGAGTCGTTGATCGGCGAAATTCTCAGGTGCGCGAAATGTCACAGTATGGTCTTGGTCGAGCGGCCGAGTGAGGCGTTTGGTGAAACAAAGGCGGCCGCCGCGGCCACCGCAGGCGCGGCAACGTTGGCGGAGTTTGACGTTTCGCCGGAAATCGAACCGACCCCGATCGACGTGCCTGAGCCTCCGGCCGTGCCGCCTGTCGCGAATCCCATCAGGACAGCGGCCGCGACAGAGCCGCCGCTGACGGAACCATTCGCATCTGCCGAATCCAGTGCGGGGCTACAACCGGAGGCGACGCCCGTAGAGCAGGCGGCAATACCGAACATTCCTGCGCCGCCGGTGCTGGCTTCACAGCGTTGGATTTTGATGGGCGCAGCAGGTGCCGTCGGCATGATGTTTGTGGTTAGTATCTGGCTGTTTTTAAAATTACAAAGTGCTCCGACTTTGCCAGTTGCCGATGCCGATCGCAAGGCCATAGTCGAATCGACCGTGCCTGATCCCGTTGACTTGGTTGCCAATCCGGAACAGGAATCTGAGGTACCCAGAGCGGAGCCGCCGCGGAACAGCACCCCGACCAAGGGCCAACCGTTATCGGCTGATCCGTTGGATGTTGAGCAGCCGCTTCAGCCCGATCCGGATGCCGACGCCGTGGCAGTTGCAGCAGAGGAGGAGAATCCACTCGTACTGCCGGATACCGACAATGGGGTTGGCAAGATCGAAACGCCTGAAAGCGATCAAGAACAGAATGTCGGCGAACCGGTGGACTATCCGATTCCCGGACCAAATCCGGATATCGCTTCGCGGCTGGCCATGAAGATCGAGGCGATCGAAATCGCGGGCCAGGCGAACCAAGGCGAAGTGCTTCGCAATGCGACGATGTTGCTTTCGCAGATGACTTCGGTGCCGATTCATGTCGATTCGGTAGCGTTAAAACGGCTCGGAATTAATGACGAAATTCCGGTTCGGGCGATTATGGAAAACACAACGGCCACAGAAGTGCTCGATACGATGCTCGGCCATTGGGGGTTGACGGCAATCGCTACGGGCGACCACGTCGTCGTCACGCTGCCGCCGAACGGGCGGATACCGCTGAGCGACGGTTATGCATTTCCATTTGACGATTTGGCGGCCGACGCCGACGAGTTGCAGGAGATGGCCGAGTTGATTCGTCGCATGGTCGAACCAGAATCCTGGGGACACGAAGACGGCCCGGCAATTTCGATTAAGAATGGAAGGTCGTTGACGATCCAGCAAACGCGTTTGGCTCGGCGCGAGATTCTGTTGCTGAGCGAAAAGCTGCGCGTCGCGCGAGGACTGGTGCCCCGCAGCACGTATTATCGCAACAACCCCGAATTGCTGCCGATAAAATCACTCAGCCGTCGCGCGGCAGCCCGGCTTGCCGAGCCGGTCACCCTACCGGCCGTTGAGGATGTCACGCTGGCGAATTTCGCTTTGGGGCTCCAACACCGCGCTGCGATGGAGTTTTCGATCGACGAATTCGCACTACTGCGCGCGGGGTTATCGCCAGAACTAGTGGTCGATTGCCCCAGTCAGGAAAAAAAGCCGCTGGTCGAGTATTTGTCGATCGTTTTAAAATCGCGGGGCTTGGCCGCACGGGTAATCGACGCGGAATCCATTCAGATTACGACGCCTCGCGAGTTGTCGAGGACTCCGGACGTCGAATTTTACCTGGTCGGTGAAACGGCGGTCGGTGAAACGGCGGTCGGTGACGGAGCCCGGCTAATCGCCCGGATTGAGTCCGAAATCGAGCCAAAATACTGGCCTTTGGCGGGTTCCAATGCTGCCATTTATTACGACCGGCCGTCCCGCTGTCTGATCGTACGTGCCTCCCAACCCGTGCAGCAGAAGTTGGCGGCGGTATTGCTGAAGTGGCGCGGTCAATAGGCGAGTATCGGTGAGGTAATTGGACCTTTGGGCCGATTGTTACGAAGTACTTCTTGAATTTCAGCCCCGAAGTTACGATACTAACGGTATGCAAGGTAGCTACGCGTTCCTTTTTGATTTCTGGTTTACCGCGGCTCGTCGCGGGGTCGAGGGAGGTTTATAGCTAGCCACCTTTAAACGCGACAATAAGAACAGGACCCCGCGAACTGAATGCAGTTGGCGGGGTTTTTTGATTTTCAAGAGTTAACCTTTATGCATTAACCGTCTGTAGAACTGGAAAAAGTCATGATCGTCGTAATGAAACCGGGCGCGTCCAAAGATCAAATCGATCAGATGGTCACGCAAGTCGAGAGTTTAGGATTAAAGGCGCATGTGATTGTCGGCACGGAACACACCGTGATCGCCGCAGTCGGCACAAAACGTGACGGCAACAAAGAGTCGCTCGAAAGCGGCGACGGCGTGGCCGAGGTTGTGCGGATTTCCGCGCCGTATAAAATCGCCAGCCGCGAGGTGAAGCCGGACACAACTGTCGTATCGACAGGCAGCCTCAGCGTCGGCGGTGGACACATTGGCGTGATCGCGGGGCCCTGCTCGGTAGAAGATGAACAGCAGATACTGCAATCGGCCGTTGCGGTCAAAGAGGCCGGTGCAACGGCGCTGCGCGGCGGTGCTTTCAAGCCCCGAACCAGCCCGTACAGTTTTCAAGGATTGAAAGAAGAAGGGCTGAAACTGCTCGCCGCTGCGCGGGATGAAACGGGGTTGGCGATTGTGACCGAAGTCGTAGCGCCGGAGGATGTCGAACTGGTGGCCGCCTATGCCGACGTCCTGCAGATTGGCGCTCGCAATATGCAGAACTATCGCCTCCTGGAAGCGGTTGGTGGCCAGCGGTGTGCGGTGTTGCTCAAACGCGGCCCCAGCGCGACGATCGACGAATTGTTGCTGGCCGCCGAATACGTTTTGGATCGAGGAAACCCCAACGTGATGCTCTGCGAGCGAGGTATTCGCACGTTCGAGGATCATACTCGCTTTACACTGCCGCTCGCTACCGTTTCGTACCTGCACCAAAAGACGCATCTGCCGGTCGTCACCGATCCCAGCCACGGTACGGGACACGCTTATCTAGTTCCCGACATGTGCGCCGCGTCCGTTGCCGCAGGTGCCGATGGCATCATCGTCGAAGTGCATCCCGACCCCGCGAGGGCGTTGTCGGACGGCTATCAGTCATTGACATTCGACGAGTTTGGTCAAATGATGCAGCGCTGCCGCAAAGTTGCTGAAGCCGTTGGCCGAATAATGTAACCGTTACAACATAATGGAGTCGCCAGATGGTAGATCGCGTGACGAACATGTCCGGTGTGCGCGATGCACGGAGCGCCAGAAGCCTGGATGCAAAGTACTACGCCTGTGCGGAGTTATTTGCGGTCGAATGTGAAAAGATTTTTCGGCGTGAGTGGATTTGTGTCGGTCGCGCCGCAGATGTCGCTGCGCGTGGCGATTATTTCCGAACCAAAGTTGGAGGTGCGGAGCTGATTGTCATCCGCGACGAGAGCGACATTCGCTGTTTCCACAATGTCTGTCGGCATCGCGGCACGCTGCTTTGCGAGAGCGAGCGTGGCACGAATGCGAATGACATCACGTGCCCGTATCACGGGTGGTGTTACGAACGGTCGGGGCAGTTGGTCGCAGCGCCAAATATGGAAGACGTTGATGGTTTCGACTTGTCGGACTATCCGCTGAATCAAGCAGCAACGGCGATCCGCGACGGGTTTGTGTTTGTCAACCTTAACTCCGACGTAGATTCGTTCGAAACAATGTGGCAACCATTGGATGGAAAATTCGACGCCTGGTCCCTGTCGGAGTTGGTTTCGGCCGGGGAATCCGAATACGAGGTCGCGGCGAACTGGAAGCTGATCTTCCAAAACTACAACGAGTGTTATCATTGCCCGCAGGTTCACCCGCAGCTTAATGCCGTGTCGCCTTACACATCGGCCAGCAACGATTTCGAGTCGGGCGGATTTTTGGGCGGGCCGATGCAGTTGGCCGCCACGGCTGCCAGCATGACGTTCAGCGGCCGAGCCTGCTGCGAGCCGCTGCCGAATCTGCCCAGCGAAGATCGCCGCCGTGTCTACTACTACAGTTTGTTCCCTTCGTTGTTGCTGTCGCCGCATCCCGATTTTGTGATGATGCACCGCGCGCAGCCGCTGGCGAACAATCGGACGCGCGTCGTTTGCAATTGGCTGTTTCACCCGCAGACCGTGGCCGAAAAGGGGTTCGATCCGTCGCCGGCGATCGAATTTTGGGACGAGACCAACCGGCAGGATTGGCGCATCTGCGAGCTGGCGCAACAGGGGATCGAGTCGAGCGGCTACGAGCCGGGTCCGTACTCGAACCTGGAGTGTACGATTGCCGCGTTCGATCGCCACTATCTGGCGGTGCTTGGTAACATCGCTTAGCCGTACAGCCGAAATGCTTCCGCCGTCTTTAGTTTGCGGGCACGGATGCGGCCGTCGGAAATGTTTTCTCCCGCCGGATCGACGTACACCCGACCGTCGCGTTTTTTCATATTGGTCCGCAGCCCGAGTACATGAATATTGAACAGGAAAGCGGTATCGGATGTCGCCTTGAACCAATGAACGTTGTCGCGGAAGTCCGAGATCGTCGAGTAGCCCCCCGGCTCGAACTGCGCATCGATCGTCGGTTTGATGATCATGTGTTCGCGCTCGTCTTCCAGCCGATCGTAATGCCGGCCGTGGAACTGGCCCTTCAGGACCAGAAAGGCCGTCGCCATGTTGTTGTGGCCGTGCGGTACGACGCTGCGGTCTTTTTTGAGTGCAAAAATCTGGTGGCCGAAAATTAACGACGTCGGCAAGCCTTCGACCTGAGGAAATTGCGGTCGCACGCTGCGCTCACCGCGTTCCCGAAAAACGATATTCGCCGTCAACTTTTCGAAATCGACGAACTTCAGCAAGTCGGCAAGATCCACTTTTTTGAAAAGTTCTTCGACTTGATCCTGCCACGCGACCTGCTCAACTGGTTTGCCGCGGAGATCGCGGCTCATCTGGTTGACTTTCGATAACCAAGCGGCCGTAATCGGTTTGACTTCTTCGGCCAAGGCGTCGCTAGAACAGAGCGTTTCAAGCAGAGAATAGGTCAGCAGCGTTCCGATGGCCTCTTTGCCGAATGACCGTCGCGTGATGGTCTCCATGCCGTATTCCTCCGCATTGGTGTGTTGGTGGGCGGCGGACGGACCCGAACCGCCGTCATATTGTAACGTGCTGATGTGCTAAGTGGCAAACTAATCATATTGCCGCGATGTTAGCGCTCTTGTAGGTCGGGCGGGCCTGACCGAATAGATGGCCAAAAACAACGGCCGCAGTTGCGAATTTTCCAGCCAACGTGCTGCCAACTGCCGAGGCGTGATATACTTGTTCTAGATGGCCGCGGCCCGACGGGCGTCGTATTTCCCCGCTATCCCAAAGATCGAAAGTGGATCATGAAGTTCCAACTCTTTTCGCTGCTGGCGCTGGCCGTTTTCGTCAGTCTGCCGGTGATCGCCGAGGAAAAGGCGGAAGATGCGAAGCCGAAAGCAGCGGCGGCCGCGGAGCAGGACGAATCCAACAAGGAAACTCCCGCCGGTCATTCGTATCACGGTGAATTTCTGAACGAGGGGCCCCGCCAGGCGGCATACTTGATGGGCGGTACGGGCAAAGTGCGATTTGCCGTAACAACCGAGAACGAAGACGTGCAGAAGTTTATCGAACAGGGGATCGGGCAACTGCACGGCTTTTGGTATCTGGAAGCCGAGCGGTCGTTCCGTCAAGCCGCCGCTCTCGATCCGGAGTGCGCCATGGCCTATTGGGGAGCGGCGCTGGCCACGAAAGGAAACGCCAAACGCAGCAAAGGCTTCATAGCCGAAGCGGTCAAGCGCAAGCCCAAAGTCAGCGAACGCGAACGGATGTATATCGACGCGCTAGAAGCCCACATGAAGATAGACGCCAAAAAGAAAAAGGAGCGGGCGGAGCAGTTCACCAAAGCACTCGACGGGATCGCGCTGAAGTTTTCCGACGACCTGGAGGCAAAAGCTTTCTTGGCGCTGCAGCTTTACGATAACCGCCGCGCCGGCGCTACGTCGCTCAGTTATCTGGCCGTCGATTCGCTGATGCAGCAAATTTTCAAGGTAGAACCGATGCACCCGGCGCATCATTTTCGTATTCATCTGTGGGATTACAAGAAGGCGGAAAAGGCGCTGACGTCGGCCGCCGTCTGCGGCCAGGCATCGCCGTCGGTCGCGCATATGTGGCATATGCCGGGTCATATTTACTCGAAGCTCAAGCGCTACGAAGATGCCTGCTGGCAGCAGGAAGCATCCGCCCGCGTCGATCACGCACACATGATGCGCGACCGCGTGATGCCCGATCAGATTCATAATTTTTCCCACAATAATGAGTGGCTGATCCGCAATCTGAACCACGTCGGCCGAGTTCGCGACGCCATCGACCTGGCGAAGAACATGATCGAACTGCCGCGCCATCCGCGTTACAACACGCTGGCCAAGAACGGCAGCACGCGGTACGGACGGCAACGTCTGTTTGAAACGCTGGCACGTTACGAGTTGTGGGCCGAGATGATCGAATTGTGCCAAACGCCGTATCTCGAACCGACCAATGAGCTCAAACGTCAAGTCAAGCGAAAAAGGCACTTGGGCGAGGCGTACTTCCGCAACGGAAATATCGAACAGGGTTGCGCGGTGCTCGCGGAACTAAAACCGCAGCAAGAAATGGAGAAGGAGAATCGCGAAAAGGCAGTTGCCGAGGCGGAAGAAAAAAAACAAAAGGAGTTGCTCGATCAGAAAGCGATCGACAAGGCCGCCGGCGATGCCGAGGCTAAAGCGAAAGCTGACGGCAAGAACGAAGAAGAGGCTCAACAAGCCAAATCTACCGCCGCCGCAGAGACCCGCACCAAGCAACTAGAAAAGCATAAAAAGAAAATTGACGCGGCCAAGAAGGCGGCGGCGAAGCCATTCGATACGAAGATTGCAGACCTGGACAAGGCCGTCAACGCGCTGAGCGGGCATGAAGCGGTCGCGCGTCAGGATTACAAGGCGGCTCTACCGCTGCTGAAGAAGGCCGGTGGGGTTGATGCCATATTCCTGGCGTTGGTTCGCCATCGTTCCGGTGAAACCGAACCCGCGCTCGTCGACGCCCGCAAGCATGCTGACGGACGCCAGAACCAGGTACAACCGACCGCCTGCCTCGTCGATCTGTTATGGCAGGCCGGCAAAAGAGAGGACGCAAAAAAAAGACTTGAGCAACTTCGTGAAATGTCGTCGTCGATCGACATGTCCTCGCCGGTTTTCAGGCGGTTGACGCCGATCGCCACGGAGTTAGGATTCTCCGAAAACTGGGTCAAGCCCGCCAAGCCGCGCGACGATGTCGGCGAGCGCCCCGATCTCGATTCGCTAGGCGGATTCCGTTGGCAACCGTCGCCCGCGGCCGATTGGGAGCTGCCCGGCGCCGACGGCAAAAATCGCTCGCTCAAGCAGTACACCGACGCCGGCAAGCCTGTGGTCGTCATTTTTTATCTCGGTTTCGGCTGCCTGCACTGTGCCGAACAATTGCAAACCTTTGCTCCGATGATGAAGCAGTTCAACGAATCCGGCATCGAACTGGCCGCCATCAGCACCGACGATATGAGCGGCCTGAAAGAATCGATCGAAAACTATGACGAGGGCGTTTTGCCGATCCCGTTGGTCGCCGATGCTGAACTCGACGTGTTCAAGGCCTACCGCGCGTATGACGACTTTGAACGGCAGCCGCTGCATGGTACGTTTCTCGTCGCCCCCGATGGCCTGGTGCTCTGGCAGGACATCAGCTACCAACCGTTTATGGACGCCAAGTTTTTGCTCAACGAAGCGCAGCGCCTGCTCGGCCAGCGCAAGGTTACCAAGCAGTAGCGGCGGGGCGGAGGCAAGAGATGGAAAATGGTCACGCCGAGTGTCGGACGTTCGTCACGCATTTGGAGTGTTCGGCGACCGGTGAGCGGTACGAAGCGGACCGGATTCAAGGCCTCTCGTCTGCAGGCAAGCCGTTATTGGTGCGTTACGATTTGGAGGCACTTTCCAACGCGCTGTCCAAAGACCAACTCGCCGGCCGAGCGGCCGTCATGTGGCGGTATCGCGAGTTCTTGCCCGTTCGCAGCGCGTCGAATTTCGTAAGTCTCGGCGAATCGATGACGCCCTTGCTGCCAACGCCGCGGATTTGCAGGCAGTTGGGCGGTGGCCAACTGTTGATCAAAGATGAAGGCCGCCTGCCCACCGGGTCGTTCAAGGCTCGAGGTCTTTGCCTGGCGGTTTCGATGGCCAAGCAACTCGGTATCACCAGGCTCGCCATGCCGACGAACGGAAATGCCGGCGCGGCGCTGGCGGCCTATGCCAGTCGGGCGGGAATTACGGCGTTCGTTTTTTGCCCGGAGGATACGCCGGAGATAAACGTTCGTGAGATTGCCGCACAAGCCGCCAAGGTGTGGCGGGTGAACGGGCTAATCAATGATTGCGGCAAGCTCGTTGGAGAAGGAAAAACGGCCGCGAATTGGTTCGACGTGTCGACGCTGAAGGAGCCGTATCGGATCGAGGGTAAAAAGACGATGGGGCTGGAATTGGCCGAGCAGTTTGACTGGAACCTGCCGGATGTGATTTTTTATCCGACCGGCGGCGGCACGGGATTGATCGGTATGGTCAAGGCGTTCGACGAGTTGGAGGCGATTGGCTGGATTGGCGGCAAACGTCCGCGGATGGTTGCGGTTCAAGCGGCCGGCTGTGCGCCGATCGTGAAGGCGTTTGAGGAGGGAACCGAGCACGCGCCGCTGTGGGAGAATGCGCATACGATCGCGGCCGGTATTCGCGTGCCGGCAGCGATCGGTGATTTTTTGATTCTTCGCGGCGTTCGCCAAACCGGCGGATTTGCGACCGCTGTCGATGACGACGCGATTCAAGCGGCGCAGCGGGAAATGGCCGAAACCGAGGGGATTTTGATGTGCCCCGAGGGCGCCGCCACGTATGCGGCCTACAAAAAAGAACTTGCCAGCGGCCGGGTTGGCCGCGACGATGTGGCGGTATTGTTCAATTGCGCAACGGGATTGAAATACGATCTGCCGCCGGCGGGAAAGTCTCTCGACCGGCACCAACAGATCGACTACCGCGCATTCTGCGACGAACCGAGATAAGGCGGGAGTGGCGATGGCCGGACGGATTCCACTATTCTCGATTTTACTGCTAACGTCTTCGCTCGCCGGACTGCGGTATTTGCCGGCGGCCGAGGAGCAAACGCGGGCGATCCTCAGCGAATCGTCGCTTCAGGATCTGCGTCGAGGGATTGATCCGCGGGGAATTTATGGGTCGTTGGTGATTGGCGGTCACAAAACTCCTGACGAAGCATTTACGGAATTCTTCAAACTGGCTGGTCGCGAGCAGTCACGTGTTGTCGTCCTGCACGTCGACGCGGACGCCGCGGGTGAAAACGCCGGCCAGCTGATTGAAGCTTGGCGAACAAGCCGCGCCGCTGAATTGCAGTTTTTATTCGTGCCTTCAAGCCAAGCGGCCAACGACGCGGCAGTCAACGACAAAATTGAAAATGCGACGGGAGTGTGGCTAAGCGTTGTCGATGTCGATAACTTTGAAAAGATTGTGTCGGAGACGAAACTCGAAACGTCTCTAACTGCATTGATCAAACGCGGTGGCGCTATCGGCACCTCTGCCGCAGCCTGTGTGCGGCGGATGCTGCCGAATAGTCTCGTCAAAGCGGTTTCCGCCGAGAACGCGGCCGAGGAGAAAGCTAGTCTCGACAAAGCGGTGCAGGCGCAACCCGAAATGATCGGCTACGAAATTGGCTCCGCGGCGGCGTTGGTTGTGAGCGGGCGGCGGATTCGTTCGGTGGGCGAGGGCGAATCGCGCATTTTACTTGCGGCCGGCCGCTGGCGGCCGCAGCGGAAAATTGCCCTCAAAAACGGCGAGGGTGTGGCCGATCTGCCCTCGCTGCAGCGGTCGGTCGCCGAACGGCTCGGCGCGGGTTTTCCGGCAAAAGAACTTCCGCCGCCGACGGTGAAAGAGGGCACGCTGATAATCATTGGCGGTGGCGGGATTCCCCAAGGCCTAATGGAGCAATTCGTGCAACTCGCGGGTGCCGACGAGGCGCGAATCGCGATTTTCCCGACGGCGAATGCCGATCCAATCCCCAAAAGATCCGGAATGGCGGAGATGCTGAAACGCCTCGGCGCGAAGGAGGTGACGGTGCTGCCCGGTAGGACCCGCGACATTGTGGAAAGCGACGCGTTTCTCGAAACGTTGAGAAACGCGAGCGGACTCTGGTTTGGCGGAGGGCGACAGTGGCGGTTCGTCGATGCGTATCTCGACACCAAGGCTGAGCCGCTGATGCACGATGTGCTGCGCCGCGGCGGCGTGATTGCCGGCAGTTCGGCGGGCGCCTCGATCCAGGCCGAATACATGGCCCGCGGGGATCCTCTGGGTAATCTCAATATCATGGCAGAAGGTTACGAACGCGGACTGAGTTTTTTGAAAGGTGTCGCGATCGACCAGCACTTCACGCAGCGTAGGCGGCAGCGCGACATGACGAAGCTGGTCGATGCGTACCCGCAGCTGCTGGGCATCGGCCTCGACGAAACAACTGCCATTCTCGTACAGAAACACATCGCAAAAGTCATCGGCAAGAACGACGTCTGTTTCTACGACCGCAACAAGCCCCCACAAAAAGGCCAGCCGGATTTTGAAATCGTCCGCGACGGTGGCTCGTACGACCTGGTCAAACGGAAAATCCTCGATCCTGGGGCGGCGAAAGAGAAGCCGAAACCAGAAAAGGCGGCGGCAGGAGATGATGCAGCAAGCGAATCGCCGCGAAAAGTGTTAGAACGACCGCGGTGAGCAGGCGTGCGCTGTGCGGTTGTGGTCGGCCGAGTTCCCGGCGGAATTGCGGTGCTGGCTAGAGAATTCCCAACTGCTTCCGTATTTCGGACACTTCGCGGCGGAGTTCGCTGGCGATCCGGTCAAGCTGGTCGCGCAATTCGCAGTTATCCGAACGGAGTCGGTCGACTTCGCGCCGCAAAGCGTCCACGGCGCCGGGATCAGCGGCCTCGGTCGATTGCGGAGGCCCCGTCCCAGAGACGGTTGGTGTAGGTGTCGGCGGAGGTTGCGGCGCGGAGGGGGCCGCGGTCCCGTGTTCGCGGCGAAGCGCTGCTAATTCTTGCGGCTGGTACAGCGCATGTGTGACGATGCAGCCACGCCCTTGAGGCGTGAGATAGACAATCAACTTCTTTTTTTCCAGCGAGCTGAGAACAGGCTGCAGAGCCGCCAAATCGACGATCGGCTCCATGCGTGCGGCTCGGCCGCGCAATTCACCTACAGTTTGCGCACCGCGAAGTAAAAGTTCGGTCAGCACCGCGATTTCCGGTTTATCGACGCCGAGCCAGTCGTAAAGCTGATGCCGGTACTTGGCCGTACGCCCATCTCCGTGAACTTCGATGACCGCGCCGTGATTTCGCAGACTGTCCAGCGATTGTATGACATCCTCTTCGTCGAGTTGCATCGGCGGAAAGCGATTGCTCTTTTGATTGCAAGCAACCCGCACGGAATTCAGCGTCATGGGATATCCGGCGGGCGTGGTTTTTGCTTTTTCAACCAGCGCGCCGGCTACGCGTCGCTCGATCGCAGATAACGGTCGCCACGATGGTGCGATCGATCCCGAGTCGGATTGCGGCGGTTCCTGCACGGATCATCTCCCGGTTAGATCTTTTCCGGTTTGCGGTTTTGCTTGAATTTGGTGCCAAAACCCGCGTCGTTCGGTTCGTACTCATCAACCAGTTTGGGATCACAGCCGGCCGCAGGGATCTGTTTCTCTAATCCGAGCGCCCAAAGGATGCCGTTCAACGCGAGTTTGCGGTTGGCCTCGGCTTTGAAGTCGTATGGGTGGGCTGCGGTACTAAAAAAGACGCGGCCTTGTTTGCCGCTTGCCGCCCGGTACGTCTTGATCCAGGCGACGGGACCCTCCAACGGAAACCGTTCCGTATTCTTTGCGCGAAGGTGCTTCGATTTTAATGCCTGCCCGATCATCAGCGGTTGTGAATCGCCGTGCAGTTGGTCGCCGCCACCTTGGACGTGATAAAGCCATGAGTAGGCATCAAACGGTTCAACGCCGCGGAGGATCGGGTGCTTTTTCAACGCCTCGACGCGACGAACCTTGGTCAAGATTTGTGTGCCGTGGTGACCGTGGTGAGTGATCCATTTCTGCCCGACGAGCTGAGCGATTTTATTTTCGTTCCAAACGGCAAAACGGTGGTCGGCCGGATAGCGAAAAGCATGGGTCGCAGTGCGGAATCCGACAATCGGTTTTCCCTGTGCCACGTAGTCGAGAAAGTGCTGAAACTTGCCATCCGGCCAATGCCGAAACCGCGTGAATAAAACCATCAAGTCCGCCGTTGCCAGCGCCTCGATGCCGGTTGCGTCGGTCGTGTTGTTCGGATCGATATGGCCGTCTTTGTCCAAGGAATAGGCAATCGAAATCCGAAAGCGATAATCGCGTTGGAGAATCTTGGCCAGCATCGGCATCGATTCCTCAGAGCGATATTCTTCATCGCCGGTCACGAAGACGACATGCGGCGCCCGGTCTGCCGCCAGTGAATTTGTGGCGGCGGCCAAAATCGCGAAAACAATAAACAGGGAATGAATTGGGGTTACTGCCCAGCGGGACAGCGGAGTGAAATTCGACATATCGGGTGCTTTTAGGGGTCCGGTAGGCTGTTTAACTTGAGAGTCGATACTTTGTAATCGTTGTCCAGCTCGATTACGCGAATCGCATGGTTGTTGGTGTCGGCGACGTACAATCGGCCGTTGGCGATCGATAGACCCGCCGGCTCATTAAATCGCGCGGGCTTATCCGTGACGCCCGCGCGGCCGTCGCCGGCGACTGTACGAATTGTCATCTTTGCCAAGTTTAGTTCTTTAATCTTGTTGTTGTAAGTGTCGGCAATGTAGAGATGTTGTTCGTGGTGAGCGATTCCCAGCGGGTGCTGTAGCAGCGCCGTTTTCACAGGGCCGTCACGGTCGCCGAAGGTAAACAGCCGATCTTCGCTGCGGCCGACCGGGCCCAGCACGGTGCGGACGGATTGGCGGCTGTGGAAGGGAACGGCGCGTATGGCGCTGGCCTCGCTGTCGGCAACGTAAAGCCGCTGGCCGGTCGTGGCAAAGCCGCTGGGCTGCGCGAATGCGGAGACTTTTTTGTTGCCGGGCGACCCCCGTAGCGGTCCGTCAATCAGGTCTTCGTTGCCGCTGCCGGCGAAAACGGCCGGCCGGCGGCCGCGGAGCGGCATGCTCCAGATCTGATGGGCGCCGGCCATGGCGATATAAAGTGAATTCTGGTGGACACAAAGATCCCAGGGGCTATTTAAATCGCGGCTCGTGGACTTGGGCCGGAGTCCGGCTTGCCGGCCGGTGCCGGCAAGCGTAACCACTTTACGGTGTTTCAAATCCGCCATTCGAATCAAATGGTTTTCGGTGTCGGCGATATAAAGTGTGTTGCCATGCAGCGCGAGTCCCTGTGGGTGAGAAAACGACGCGCTGGCAAAGTCTCCGTCGGCGCGTCCGATCTTTTCCGAGCCAATCGTCTCGGTCACGGTGCCGTCCATGGTGCAAATCACAATGCGATTGTGGTTACTGTCCGCGATAAACAGCCGCTGAGTCGCTTCATCGGCCAAAACCTTGCCGGGAAATTTCAGCGGCGAACCGGCGTGGTGGTCCTGTTCGGGCCGCAGTGGCAAGGCGGATGCTTGGAGTGTTCCGCGGCTCCGGTAGCGGGGGATCGCTCTCTTCAAAAAAGTGTCAAGTGCTGCAAAGCGAACTTCGCCGGTTTGGCCTGCAACCACAAAACCCTCCGGATCGATTACGATCAATGTCGGCCAGACGTTGGCTTTGTAGCGCTGGCTGATTTTGTAGCTGCCGTCATTGACAACAGGGTGGTTGATTTCGTAGCGGAGGACCGCCTCGCGGACGTTTTGCAGTTCACGTTCCTGTTTGAATTTTGCGGCGTGAATGCCGATGACGACGAGCGATTCGGGATAGGCTCGTTCGAGCTTTTTCAGATCGGCGATTTGGTGAATGCAGTTGATGCAACAGTAGGTCCAAAACTCAAGGATGACGAATTTTCCGCGGAGTTTTTCCAGCCGCAGAGGCTCGGCCGTGTTTAGCCAGTCCGTGCCGCCGTCGATCGACGGTGCCCGCACCGGGGGCTGGACCGGCCGCAATGCAGTCTGGGCCGCGGCGGGTTCGACCGCGGCGAAGATGATGGCCACGCACACGGCGGCGGCAGGAAAAATTGGTTGACGATGCATGTTTTATAGTCTTTACGGAGTTGGAGTTGTAAAAACGCTGGCCGCGGTCGATTTGAATTCTGGCGAATTCAGCTCCAAACCTGAGTTTTCAAAAACTTTGTTTCGATTCAAGCGAAAGAGGTCTTGAAATACGAGCGGTAGCCCGAAAAATACCTGGAGCGTCAACGGGCCGCCGCTGAGTCTAGGATAAAGCAGTTTATTACTCCGGATCAAGGAAATATTCATGCGGACGACACATGGACGGGTTTTAATGCTTACCTTTTCGGGCCTAATGGCGTTCTGCGCGGCGGACGGCTTTGCGCAGCGCGTGCAAATCGAGGCGGCGGCCGGCAGCCCATTCGGAGTTGGGCGGGTAATTATTCCCGCGACGGCGGCCATGGCGGGCGATCCTTGGGCGGACGGTCGCATTGATTTGCTCGAGCGCAATGGGCGGGCCCTTTATCCGGCGCTGACGGATGGGCCTGTGCGGCAGATATTCCGAAACCTGGTCGGCGGCCTCGGCACGCGGCGGCAGATCGTCATTCATTTTTTGTTTACTGGAAACGAGGCGCTGGAGCTAGTCGTCAAGGCACCGGATGCGGTTCCGTTACGGGCGTTACCGAAAAATGTGCCGGCGGGGCGGTTTCGCGGATTATTGACGGCGTGGTGGCGTGAGTACTCGCGGTCGGCGCAGCGTCATGCCCGGTCGGGCGATTATCCCGGCGTGATTGATAATTATCTGACATCGATGTTGGCACGGCGGCTGTCGCTGCAACCGCCGAACCTCGAACAACGCGGCCTGTTTACGCCGCCGGCCAACGACGGACTGGAATTGCTGCTCGGCACCGAACGTATGCTCGGCCGCATCCAACGCCACGATTTGTTAACGACCGCCGTGTCGGCAGCGGTGCTGAGGCCGGCGCCCGCCGAGCCGGCGTGGCCCGCCATCCAGTACCCGGCGGTCAACGGACAGGTCGGCATTGAGCCGCTGGCGGTTGCTGTTCCGGAGGCGTTCTTTTATTTGCGTTGCGGTACGTACGCCAATTACGTCTGGCTGCAAAGGATCATGAACGAGTGGGGCGCGGTCCGTAACATGATCACCGAGCGGGGCGTCGATCACGGCATCGACGCAAAGATCGAAAGGTTGTTAGGGTTGGAAGACACCGCGTTGAGCCGCGCCTTTGGCGGCACCATTATTTCTGACGTGGCGTTTGTCGGGGCCGACCCGTTTCTCGAGGAAGGCCCCGCGTTTGGCATGCTGTTCGAGGCGGCGAATAATTTCCTGGTCAGGCGGAGTTTAAGTAAACAGCGTAATGACGCTTTGGTAAAAGAGGGCGAAGACGCGAAAGAAACGACGGTCGATATCGATGGCCAGAAGGTCTCTTTCGCCTCGTCGCCCGATGGCGGGCTGCGGTCGTATTATGCTGCGGCCGGCGACTATCACCTGGTCACCACCTCGAAAACGATGATGGGCGAGTTTTTAGCCGTGAACAAAGCCCGGGGTAAGGGGTCGATCGGCACTTCGGCCGGATTCCGGTACGCGCGGTCGCTGGTGCCGCTTGAGCGTGACGATACCTTACTGTTGTATTTGTCGGATGCGTTTTTTCGACGACTCGCTTCGCCGCCATATCGCATTGAAATGGCGAGGCGGCTACGGTCGGTCGCGGAAATTCAGTCGCTCCGACTGGCGAAACTTGCCGCCGCCGCCGAAGACCGCCCCGGGGAGACGATTGCCGATCTGATTGCCAGCGACATGTTGCCGCGTGGGTTCGGACGTCGTGCCGACGGCAGCCGGATCCTGGTCGGTGACGACGGGACGATGACCGATTCGCTGCGCGGCAAACCGGGTTTGTACCTGCCGGTAGCCGATATGGAATTGGGGCAGGTCCGCCAAAGCGAAGCCGCAGAATATGCTGAATTCGTCAGGGCCTATCGCAGTTCGCCATCGCGGATGGACCCGATGGTGGTTGGTATCAAGCGGATTCCGACCGAGACGCCGGGTCTTGAGGCCATCAGTATCGACGCCCACATTGCGCCGCTGCGAGCCGCGCAGTTTCAGCGACTTTCGCAGTTTCTCGGTACGCCACGGACCGCCCGCATGTCACCGTTGCCCGGTGAGTTGGCGCGGATCGACGGCATTGGGCCGCAGAATAACTATTTATTTTTTCGCGTTCAAGATTTTCGTCCGCCTTTGACCGTTCGTGACGGAAAAGTTCAGTGGGGACTGCCGAATTACGAAACGCTGCGGGCCTATCTGGGCGGTGCGCCAAGCTTGGGCATCATTGAGTCACTGGTGTCGCTGATTTCTGGCCGGCCGGACAACCGGCGGGTGGCGGGATACACGCAGTTACCGCTGGGTTTGTGGCGATGGACCGATGCCGGAAAAATATTGTTCTCGTTCAAACGACAAGTAATCGACGAAGTTGTGCCGCAGTTGCGGTTCGTCGAGACTGCGCGACCAGCGCAAGTACGGATTGACATCGACGATCTTTCGCGGCGCGAAATTGCCTGGGCGATCAACGCCTACGGCTACGAACATGCGCGGAAAGTGTCGATCGGCAACACCGCCTTCTTGCAGTCGCTCACCCGCCAAGTTCACGCACCGCGGGCCGAGGCAATGAAGATTGCCGAAGACCTGATCGGCGCGAAGCTGGTTTGTGCGCTGCAGGGCAAGTACCGACAGGAAGTCGACAGCGATGCAGGGTTTTGGATTTCCACCGCGTGGTCCGGCGCGAACCGCAACGTGCTAACGGAGCTTCCGGGCGACTATGTTTTCCCGGTTTTGCGATGGTTTCGCGGTATGACCGCCGAGCTAGTTGCCCAGCCAGATATCTTGTCGCTACACGCGGAGTTGCTGATGCAGCGCAAGCCGCCGCAGAAAGGCATCGCTTGGCCCGATTTTTTTCAGCGGCCTGATCCAAAGAAAGACGCGCCGGCCGAGCCCGCGATACCAAAGGTCGAACTGCCGGAATTCGAATTGCCGGATGTCGAACTGCCGGATGCGGAAGAACTGCCACCGCCCAGACCGGCGCCCAGACCGGCGCCCAAGAAGGCGCCCAAGAAGAAGCCGGCGGATTAGGCCCCTCCCCGGGGTTTGCGTCCTCCAGACGGGGGACGCGATGTCTCGCATCCGGCATCTCGCGGCGGTACAATACGCGCCGGTGCAAATTCGCACCGGTACAAATCGCGACGATTAGGCTTTTCTGTCATGCGCGGGTTTTCAAACGAGGACGACAAAATGCACCGTTCACAACACCCCTTTGTTTCTCGTCGTCAATTTCTGGCCACCACTGCGGCCGGCGCCGCGACAGCATTGGCTGCTCCGGCGATCCATGCCGCCAACAAGGCCCGCTCACAGGCCGTGATCGGCGAAGGAGAACATCGATACGAAGTCATTCACGCCTGGCCGCAACTGCCGGACAAGTTCAGTTGGCAGACGACACACAACGTCGCTGTCGATCGTGCCAATAACTTGTACGTGATGCATGAGGGGCATGCGAACAAGCCGGATCATCCTTCGATTTTTGTTTTCGATCCGGAAGGTAAGTACATCCGTTCGTTCGGCAGCCAGTACCAGGGCGGCGGCCACGGCATCGAGGTGCGTAAGGAAGGCAATGAAGAGTTTCTGTACGTCTGTGGCTACCAGCAAGTCAAAGCATTTTCAAAAATGAACCTCAAAGGCGAAGTCATTTGGCACAAACACGCACCCATGGATTCGGGCGTTTACGCCAAGGGGGAAGATACCGATCCGAAAAAGATCTGGGGGCGAAATCGCTTCATGCCGACTAACTTTGCTTTTTTGCCCGACGGCGATTTTTTTCTGGTCGACGGTTATGGCTCGTACTACATTCACCGCTATGACAAGGATGGAAATTGGAAGTCGCACTTTGGCGGTCCCGGAAAAGGCGAAGGCAAGTTCAATTTGCCGCACGGTATCTGGATTGACAGTCGTTCGGCCTCCGCAGCGAAGATCGTTGTTTGCGACCGCGCCCACCACACCGTTCAATATCTGACGCTGGACGGTGAGCATATTGAAACGCTCACCGGTTACGGACTTCCGGCCAACGTCGACACACACGAAGACTTGATGCTCATCCCGGAACTCGTCGCGCGGGTGACGATCCACGGCAAGGACAACAAAGTGGTTGCCCGACTCGGCAGCGATGTCGAGCGGATATCAGGCCGTGGCGGCGGCGGAATCCGCGGCAACGAGGGTTTGTGGCAGGACGGACGTTTTGTTCACCCTCATGATGCCTGTTTTGACAACGACGGCAACATTCTGGTTGCCGAATGGGTCGCTACGGGCCGCGTGTCGAAACTACGGCGGCTCTCGTAGCGACCGCCTCGACTCTACTGCCGCGTGAAGAAATTGTAATCGACCGTCGGCTCGAACGTGTCGCCGGGTTTCAGTGTCACTTTCCAGACGACAACGCTGCTATTGTTCACTGCAGTATGGCCGCGGTAGCCGGTCCAGTCCTCGGCGCGGAATGGGGAGAGCGTCACTTTGCCGTCGTCCGAGGCCTCGTCGGCCTTGCCGCCGAAGCGGAAGGTGATCTCGGCATTGATCGTTTCCGCCTTGTTGTTGCACAGGTCGAGCTTCGCAGTTTGGTGAATCTTGGCATACGTGGAGCCACCCCACTTCAGGGCGTTCAATTGGCGTCGGACTTCCGCTTCGAAATGGCTGCCGCGCGTGTCCACGGAAACGGTGACCGGCACGCGGCAATGGTCTTTTGGCGACGTGTAGGTGAGTAATTCTTGAGCGAGCGGTTGGCGGCCCTCCATGATCATCGCGGCGCCGGTCGTCCAGGGCAGTTTTGTGGTGTTGAATAACTCGATCTGCCGCCAGACCTTGTTTTTCGAAAGCGCCAACGGCGATTGGACGCCGCTGCCGCTCGGCGCGGTGGCGATGTCGCTGCGTTTGATCTGTAAATCCCAGGTATAAACATCGCGATAAGGTACTTTGGTGGAGAGAATCGGCACCGCCGCGCGTTCGCCCTTCCGCAGCGTCAGGCTGGGCAGATTGTAGATGAACAAATCTTGTGATCCGCTCGCCGTCAACTCGTTGGGGAGTTGCACCGTGCCGCCTTGGGCGACACCGGCGTTGGCGGCGTTGCGGCGAAACTCGCCGGATCGTTGCGTGTAGAGGCTGTTCGAAAGGTCATTGCGAAACTGGCCCGCGATATTCGGCGCGGCCTGTGCCAGTGTGTCGCGCAGCGTGTGTTCCAACACCAGCGGGCTGACGGTTTTTCGAAAGCGAAAGTTCGGTACGCCCACCACGATGTCCACCGGCGTATCCAGCAAATCTTCCGCCTCGTTGAGCAACTCGGCCTGCAGCGAAATCTCGGCAGTCTTCTCTTTCTTTTCGTTAGTCGTCAAGTTGATCCGATAAGTCGGTATCCAGCGGACGCCCGGCCGAAAGTACATAATCAGCAGCTCGCGTTTTTTGTTCGCTTCGGCAAATTGAAACGTCAGCCGCTTGGTCCGCTGTTTTGTCGTTACCTTGCGGGTAATGGTGGTTTTCATGTCTTTGATCGTCAACTGCTGGATGCTGGCGGCCGGCAGCAGTACATCGCCATCGTTGGTGCTGAGCACAAAGAAGTCACCCGAAATGCCGGTGATTACCCGCGTTGCGGTCGGTGGCGCAGCGGCCGAACTGAGTTGCGGCCGAAACGACGTGTGCGGCAACCCCAGTGCGATGCGTTGCGGCTCGTCGATCAGTGCGGACGTAGGCCGAGTGAGCACGTTCGCGATTTTTCCGTCGAGCGATGGCTTGTCGGACAATTGCAGCGAACATTCTTTGCCGATATTTGCTTTAAGGATTTCGATCGGTCGATTGCAAACGACTTGTTTTTCAGTTTCTTCGGCGGTTTCCTTCCAACCGGCAGTCATCGTAATCAACCGACCTTCGCGCGGCGTCGCCCAAAACGAACCGAGCACGGCCGAATCGGGAACTTCACTGGAATAGATTTCACCATCTTTGTTTGTGGTGGCGATGCCTCGCTTGATGACTAGGCTGTAGCCGTCCTTGAAAATAATGACGCGCTCGGTCTTCAGGGTTAACTCGCTGTTTTCGTCGGCGCGCGTGTTGGTACCGGCGGCGACTAGCGTGAGTGTTGCGCAGAAGCAGCGGATGAACGTTGACCGCGTCAGCGTGCGCGTTCTGTCGTGAAGTTCAGTCATTGGACTCTCCTTTTATTTGGTTCGAAACAGAATAACTTCTTCCGTCGATTGTAGCTTTGTGGGACCACATCTTTGGTAACGTGCCGGTAACAAGGTGCTTGCCGGGCGGCTATCGCGATTCAGAGCCGTGGCCTGCGTAGCCATCGGGTGCGAACGACTCGATGGCCTTAATGATTGCGCTGTTGTCCAGATCGCCCAAATTGGCGGCTTTGGCGGCGGCGAGCAACCGCTGATGGATTTGCGTCAGGGGAAGCGCCTGTCCGGCATCGTTGGCAGCAGCAAGGATCAAGTCGACATCTTTCAAATGTTGTGCCAGCCGCGCTTGCGGTTTGAATTCCTCGTTGACCATTTTAGCACCTTTGCTGTCCATTTGCCGCGAGTACGCGGCGCTGCTCAGGAGCACTTTCAGAGCCTGGTCTGGATCAACTCCAATCGACCGGGCAAAGACCAGTCCCTCCGCCAGCGCCGCACGATTCAGTCCCAGGACCAGATTGGTCACCAGTTTTAATTTCGAACCGCTGCCGACGGGGCCGACATGAATCGCTTTCTTTACGATGCAGCCGAAAATGTCGCTGCACGTTTCAAACGATCGCCGTTCACCGCCGACGACTGCGACGGCTTCGCCGCGGCGCGTCTGCTCACTGGAACCGGAAATGGGAGCGTCGAGATAACTCACACCAGATTGTTTCGCAAGTCGTTGGCCGAGTGACGTTGCTTGCTTCGGTTCTCCCGTTGTCGTATCGATCAGCACAAGACCTGCACGAAGAGCGGATTGCATCGAATCAAGTACTTCGGCCACAACCTCCGTCGTGTAGAGGCAGATGATGACGCGATCACAATCGGCGAGCGGGTTGTCCGACCAAATTGCTCCGCGCTCGGTTAGCGGATCGGCTTTCGCCTTCGTTCGGTTATGAACCAGTACGTCGAACCCTTCGTCTAGTAGCCGTTCGGTGATGGCCGTGCCCATCAGCCCCAGTCCGATAACTCCAACGGGATTCTTAACCATGGGACGCGACCTTTAGAATGTTCACCACATGCGGTCGGCTCGGCTGCTTCTACCCGCCGCTAATCGCCGAAAGCAGCGTAATGCACTCGCCCTCATTTAGCTCCGATTCCGTTGCGTTGTCGGCAGAGATTTGCCCGTCTCCGACGCACACGAGCACCGACGGCAGTAATTCGCCCCGTTCGTCGTAGAGCAAGCCGCATAGTTTATGGCCGTGGATTTTCCGCAGGTGTGCAATCGCATCGCCGACGCTGGCCGGAGACTCCAAATCAAGTTCTTCGGACGAATGCCCTAGTGTTGCTTTGAGCTGCGTTGTGAATTGCACGGTGATCTTCACGATGGCAGTCCTGCAGCCGAGAGATTTACCAGGGCGTATCCTACCCAAACGTGCCGGCGAACGTAATGATGGTGGATCGTCTGATTACATTGATTCGAATGAACAAGTCGGCATATGACCGAACTGCGACACGATCCGATCACCGGCGCAAGCGTCATCATTGCGGAGAATCGAGCCAGGCGACCTCAAGAATTCGAACCGGTTCAGTACGCTCAAAAGACGGCAGATTGCCCATTCTGCGAGGGTGCCGAGGCAGAAACGCCCGCCGAGATTTTTGCGCGGCGCGCCGTCGATTCGCGGCCGGACGCCGCCGGATGGCAGGTTCGTGTCGTGCCGAACAAGTATCCCGCACTATTGCGGGAGATCGACGGCACCGGGGGTGGTGATGCCGTCGTGGATTCGCTCTTCCAGGGGCAGCCGATTGCTGGAGTGCATGAGGTGATCATTGAGACCCCTGAGCACCTGGAGCGAACCAGCGAGTTTACCGTCGCGGCGTTGAGTGAAGTGATAAGGGTCTGTCGCGATCGGCTTACGGCTTTGCGAGCCACCGGACAGTTGCAATACGCGACCGTTTTTAAAAACGTGGGCCCTAAGGCAGGCGCGACAATCCGACACACACACAGTCAGCTGATGGCGGTTCCGTTTGTGCCCAGTCAGCCACGGACGATCATGAAACGCATGGAACAGCACTGGGAGTCGAGCGACGAATGTCTATTTTGTGCGGTCACCCAGCGAGAACTGCAGCAAAATCTACGTATCGTTGCTCAAACAAATTCGCTTGTCGCATTTTGTCCCTTTGCGCCGCGGGTGGCGTATGAAACTTGGATCGTTCCGCAGTCGCACGACTGTAAATTCGATGAAATCAGCGATGAGCAGGTTGAGGAGGCAGCAGTGCTGCTCAAACGGGTGATGTCACGAATTGACGATACGTTGAACAAACCGGACTACAATTACATCCTGAATCTGGCTCCCTTTGACAGTGCTGAGTTGCAGAACTATCACTGGCATGTAGTGATTCTGCCGCGTTTAACGACGCTGGCCGGTTTCGAATGGGGCAGCGGTTGCACAATTAATCCGGTTGCGCCTGAAACAGCAGCCGGGCGGCTGCGGGTCGGTGGTTTGCTATCCCAGTAGACCAAAGATTGATGGTAAATTATCCGATTAGTTAAGACAGGTAATTTACGTCCACTATTCACTTTCCCGCCGCGAATGGATTTGCGCCCGAATTTTGCCATGCCCATGCATCCACCGATTCGACTCGCGCTCGTTCTGCATAACCACCAGCCGGTGGGGAATTTCGACCACGTATTTGAGCAAGCCTACGAAGATAGTTATCGACCGTTTCTGGATGTCTTCGAGCCATTTGTCGACTTGCGGATCGCGCTGCATACCAGCGGGCCATTGATGGAGTGGCTCGACCAGAAGCATCCAGAATATCTCGAGCGGCTGCGTTTTTTGGTGGGCAATGGTCGGATTGAGATTGTGGGTGGCGCGTTTTATGAGCCGATTTTGTCGATGATCCCCTCGCGCGACCGCATCGGCCAGATCCGCAGTTACACCGATTGGCTGGAAAGCCGGCTCGACTGTAACGTTCGCGGTATGTGGATTCCCGAACGGGTTTGGGAGCAGTCGATGGCCCGCGACCTGGCGGCGGCCGGAATCCAGTACACGTTGCTGGATGATTTTCATTTCAAGAACGCCGGTCTGGTTGAAGACCAACTTTACGGTTATTACACCACCGAGGATGACGGTCAGACGTTGAGTGTACTTCCGGGTAGTGAGCGGCTGCGGTATTGCATTCCGTTCGAAAATCCAGAGGCGACAATCGACTATCTCGCTCAAGTGTGCGATACGCATCCCGGTGCGCTGGTCGTGTTTGGCGACGACGGTGAAAAATTCGGTACGTGGCCTCAGACGAAAAAACACGTCTACGAGGAAGGCTGGTTGCGTCAGTTTTTGCAGGCGCTCTCCGACAACGCCCAATGGCTGCAGACCGTCACGCCGTCGACCGCTTTGGACGAACTCGATTCGCTCGGCAAGCTGTTTCTGCCGGAAGGTAGTTATCGGGAGATGACCGAATGGGCGTTGCCGGCCTCCCGGCAAGTTGCGTTCGAGTCGGTGCGGCAACAGATGCAAGACAGCGACTGCTGGAATCGGATCGAGTCGCTGGTGCGGGGCGGATTCTGGCGCAACTTTAAGATCAAATATCCCGAATCAAACGAAATGTACGCGCGGATGATGCAAATCAGCGGGCGGCTTGAGGCGATGAGAGCGACCGCCGGCGCGGACGAGATTGTGGGCGAATTGCTGAACCAAGCACAGGCGGAATTGTATCGGGGGCAGTGCAATTGCAGCTACTGGCACGGTGCTTTCGGCGGCATCTATTTGCCGCACCTGCGTAATGCGGTTTATTACCATCTGATCTCTGCAGAAAACCTTCTGCATCGGGCGGCGGGCCGCGGAATGACGGCCTGGTGTGAGGCGGAGAGCGGCGACTTTAACTTTGACGGTCGCCCGGAAGTGATATTGGCAAACGACCGATTGGCGGCTTTTTTCACGCCGCATAACGGTGGCCAAATGTACGAGTTGGACATCCGTGAAATCGCGCATAATCTGCTGGCGACGTTGGCGCGGCGGCCCGAGGCTTATCATGAAAAGGTACTCGCTGGCCCAACGCAAGCCGGTACCGGAGTCGCCAGTATTCACGAACAGGTGGTTTTCAAGCAAGAAGGCCTCGATCGGATGGTGCGGTACGACCTGCAACCGCGAAAAAGTTTGCAGGATCACTTTTTTCACAACGACGAATCACTGGATACCGTGGTCGCGGGCAAAGCGGTTGACCAAGGTGACTTTTGCGACGGTACCTTCGAATTTGAAGTCGCAGATGACGGTGATTGGGCGGAATTGACACTTCTGCGGGTTGGTACCGTGAATGGATTGTCGATTCGACTGTTGAAGAAGATTGCGATTCAAGCCGGCGAATCGCACCTGGAAGTTACGTACCAGTTGGAGGGCTTGCCGCGGGATGTGCCGTTGCATTTCGCAACGGAGTGGAACTTCGCCGGATTGCCTGCCGGGGAGGACGATCGCTTTTTCTATGACGCTCAGCACAACCGGCTGGGGCAGCTGGGCACGGCGCTGGATTTGTCGGGCGTACAGGGGCTCGGTCTCATGGATCAGTGGCTGGGAATCGACGTTGGTTTGTCGATCAACCGGCCGGCGGATATTTGGGCGTTTCCCATTGCGTCGGTTAGCCAATCCGAAAGCGGATTTGAAGCGATTCATCAGTCGGTCGTGGTTATGCCGCACTGGTTAATCCAGGGTGACGAGCAAGGCTGCTGGGGCACGACGATTCGCCTGGCGATCGACACCACGCTCGCCGAGCGGCGGTTAGGTAAACCCAAATTGGCAGTTGTTTCGTGAAAGGCAAGCCATGCGTAATGAAATGATCCAACCGGATTGTTGCCGTTTATTGCTGCTGCTTTTTATTCCCCTTGTTTTCGGCTGTGAATCTCCGGCTGCTCGGCCCGCGTTGGCGAAGAAGAAGTCGCAGCACATCGTCGTCGTTAGTGACGCCAATTTTCAGGAGGTCGTGTTAAAGTCGGAAAAGCCGGTAATGGTTGACTTTTGGGCAAGTTGGTGTCACCCCTGCGAGCTGATTTCGCCGACGATCAACGAAATCGCCGATCAATACGCCGGCCGTGCGATTGTCGCCAAGTTGGACGTGGACGCATCTCCCAGAACTGCCCAGGCCTACGGCGTTCGCTCAATTCCGGCGATCCTTGTTTTTAAGGACGCCGAAGTCGTCTCCCAGGTGGTGGGGGTCGTCGGAAAGTCCGAACTGACCACTCGCCTCGACTCGGCGCTGCAACCGTGAGCGGCGGGGCTGTTTTCCCCGAAAACACTGCCCGCGTGGTGACGGCGGCCCGCATTTCTCGCAGAGACTCATGCCCCTGACGGGTGGTCGCCACATCTCCGATGGAAGTGCATTTCACGTCGCATTGCGTCCTCCCGCGGCGCGGTCGGGCAAACTTTTGTTTCCATAAAATCCGACATTTGATATATTGATCCCCGCTGACCGTTATCTGTTCCGCGCTGGTTCAGGGGCTTTTCTTAATCGGTTAGTGAGGGAGGACCCATGTCTCTTCGGTACACTCGTTCGTGTGGTGTGCGGCACGGTCTGACGCTTGTCGAGTTGATGGTTGTGATCGGGATCGTCGTCATCCTGATTGCTTTGATCATGCCTGCTGCGCAAATGGCGCGAGGTCGGTCGCGGACTCAATCTTGCGCCCATAACCTGGGACAGATTGGTACCGCCTATTTAACGCTTGCCGGTGGTGGCCGTAAGGTCGATCTGCGAGGCAAGGATTGGTTCGAATTGTTCACTCGGCGATTGAACAGCGACCCCAGTCTGCTGCACTGTCCCAGTCATGCTAAACCGCGAAACGTGGTCAGTTACGGAATGAACAACCGCGCCGACCTGTTGCCAAGTGGGCCGGGCGACAAGATTGCTTTTGTCGAATATCGGCGGACGCTGGCTCGGTTTGTGGGGCGGCCCGCCGGGGACGACGAAAATTGGCGAGAATTGTACGATGACTGGCACGCGCTGGTGGCGCCGCGTCACGGCGGCAGGTTGCACGCGCTGCACGCCAACGGCGCGGTTGTGCTCCGCGCGCCGAACGACGTGAATCCTCTGGATTGCTATCTATATCAAAAGTATTGGAAGCCCGCCCGCGCGCGGGGATTCAACCGCGACTGCCTTGACGTCGACGGTGGCACAAATCCCGATTTTTTTGCTTCGCTGGATGATCCAGACGATGGCGGGGCGAACCTCGACGAAACCGAGCCGGTTGACGAGGAAGCCGCCGGCGAAGAAGACCACGAACGGGAAATGCGGCGAACCGTCGATGAGGGATTGGTCTGGCTGCTGCGCCACCAATTGGGCAACGGCGGCTGGTCGTTGAAGCACCACATTGGCGGCACCCCGCCCTGCGCCGGGCGCTGCCCTGACGAGACGACCTACAACAGCCCGTGCCCCGCCGTGGCGACCGGATTCGCGCTATTGGTGTTCCTCGGCACGGGGAGCGGACCGGGGCACGGCGAGCATCAGCGTACGATCGGCCGTGGCGTCAACTTCTTGATGCGGCAAGTTCAACCCAACGGCTACATTGGCAATTGCAATCCCAGCCGCGCGGAAGGCTACGAACGGGCCTTCGCCGTGATGGCCCTGGTTGAGGCGTATCGATCGGGCACCACCCACCGATCGTGGGGAAATGTGAATCCGCGGCGGCTGTGGAACAAGGCGTTCCGGGCGGTGAACTACGTTGCGAACTGCGAACATCCGGCCGGTGGTTTCCGCTATAGTTGCGGCACCTTTCCCGACACCAGCGTCACGGCCGCAATGCTGCAGTCTCTCAAGAGTGCCGAAGAAGCCCGTTATCCCATTCAGGATCTGGTCGGAATCTCCACGAGGCTGCACGATTGGCTGGATGCCTGTCAAAATCTCGACGGTCACTATCCGGGCAACCTCATGCAGGATGCGAGATTCTGCAACACCCGCTTTTACAACCTGGGCATGCGCTACGGTTATCAGCCTCCGGATCGTCACCATAACTCGCTCGCCATGTGGGCCGCGGGCGGTTACATGAGGTTGTATCTGAACCCGGAATTGAAGTACCACGATGCGATGGAAGCCTTGGCGACCAATTTTCACTCCCGCATGCAGGAAGCGGGCGGCCCCGACCCGGATCGCTACTTCAACTTTTACGCGCATCACTTCATGCGGATGATCGGCGACGACACCGCCGCGGGGCCGATTTGGACTTCCTGGAGTCGCACAATGGAAGACCACTTGGTGACGACGCGCGATCGGCACGGGCACCTCCGTGGCAGCTGGTCGCCGGGCAACGGCCACTGGAACCGGTTCATGGGCCGACTAGGCGTTACCTGCCTGAGCCTATTGAACCTGAAGAAATACTACCAACACATTAAACTTACCGAAGGCTAGTAGAAGCGGTGGAATTCGGTTTGATCCGCTGGATGCCACTAGAAATGTCAGACCGGAGGGCCTGACCGCTTCGTTTGCCGCGGCGTGCGTATTGACGGAACCGGCCTGTTTCCGTGCGGGCCGTCGCGTGGGTTTGCGCGTAGGTTTGCGTGGATTCCGCCTCCCGCCGTGGCGGTGCCTGCAGGATACCGCAGGGAGCAGGAGACCGGGCGAACTCTGTCGGGTAAGGGAACGAGCGCGGCGGCCTTTGGCGATTCGCCGTTGGCCCTCTATTTTTTGCCCGGTCTGCGTTTCGGCTCCGGCTCGGCCGGCTCTTTGCCGACCACCGTGCGGATCAAGTCCACCTGGCGGCCGCCCACTTCGTAATAAACCCGAAAATGCAGTCGGCTGTTACCGCCGACTCCCTTGATGACTTCCCTGCTGGCCCGCCATTTGTCGATTGTCGGCTTCATTTTGGCAATTTGGGCCATAACCAGCGCGATTGGGTTGTTAAATCGCATCTTTTGACCCACCTGGGCAGCCTTCCTGGCTTGCTTCAGGTTTTTTAGCTTTTCTTGATTTGTTATGAACAGGACGTCGAGCCGTGTAAACGTTTTGACGAATTCGGCATACGGTAACGGTTTGCTCTTTTCGTCCACGGCAACGGCAGCGTTCAATTCAATTTTTAGATAGGGCTTCTTCTTTAACGAGACTGCCCGCGACTTGATGCCAATCAGTACTCGACTGCCGCCCGCGCCTAACTCGATCGTTGTTTCGTCGTGTGGTTTATCGAGCAGGCTGCGGGCTTCGCGGAATTGTTGCGGCGTCGTTTCGTCATTCAAGCCTTGCAGTCCAATGATTTGAACTCGAAGGTACTGTGAATCCGGCATCGCCGCGACGGGTACCGTAAACGAATTAGGCCCGGGAAATTTTAGTTTCAGTTCCGGAAAATCACTTGGCTGCCGCAGCGGCACGAACCGTTCTTGGCCACCTCCACGCACGTCGAGCAAGCAGTTCTGCAAGTGGCTGGCACTTGCATGGCCAGCCGCATTTTCTGTCCAATGTATCTGCAGTTGTTCTTCGGAAAGCACCAGTCGGGCGATCGGCTTGGCATTTTCCGTCGCTTCGCCAGTCCCTGCCGTGACTCGCCAAGAACGGCCTTGTAATGATGCGGTTTCTTCTCCTCCTTCTTTTTCGCAAGAGAACTTCCGGTTCACACGACCCGGCTCGGCGGGGTTGCTGTGCAGGCTGATGGCAAAATCTTCCGGCAACGCTCCGGGCAGTGTACCGATCAACACGGGGTCCGTATTCTCTGACTCAGGCGGAGGCAATGAAACCGTCTCGGCTAATTGCTCCAACGTAAACGGTTTTGAAGATGTTGGTGGTGGCTTCGGTTGCGGCGTTGGCTGCGGAAGCGGTTGCGGAGCCGGTTGCGGGTCGACCTCTTCCGGCGGCTTGGTTTCGGTATTTTCACCGGTAGTCGCTTCGCCATCGTCTGTCGTTGCGGTCGCCGTGTGGGGAACGTTGGGAGGGTTGTTGCCGTTGGAATCTCGGCCCGCGACTTGATGTTCGCTCGACTCGGCGGCAATTGGTGTCGCGACTGTGGCGGGTTTCTGCGGTTTATCAGAACGGCTGTTGCCGGCTTCCCGCGAATCGAGGTTGACCTTGGGGGCCATTCCCGGTTTCCTCACGAGTCTGGTGTCGCCTTCCGGCAAAAAGCTGTAGGCCACCACACCGCCTGCGACAAGCAGAAACAAGCCAACGATAGCGACCGCGAAAATCTGAGAGTGTTTGCGTTGGCCTGTCCGCGGGTGGGGCGAGCTTTTCGTTTCGCTGTTGGCCGCGATCGCGGAACTCGGGAATTCAAGATCGGCCGCTTCGGTTTTCTGTTGGACTGCGGGGCGACCGCGGTTCCTCGCGGCGCGGGCGGCAATTGCGAGGCTGCTCGCGGAGTCGTTCGCATTCTTGAGGTTGAGCGGGATCACCGAAGTCGGCGCGTCGTCGGCTTCGGGCGTTGTCGGTTGCCAGGACGAAAGTGCTGCGACGACGTCGCTGGCATCGGCATAACGGGATTCAAGTGACGTCGCCAGCATTGTTTCGCAAACCGCGACGATTTCCTCCGTTACGTCGGAACGAAATTCGCTGATCGGTAACAGTGCGTTTTCGGGGCGTTGCTCGCTGCTGCCATTGGAAAACGGCGGCCGGCCGGTCAGTAAATAGTAAAAGATGCCGCCCAGCGCAAATACATCGGAAGCGGGGCCGGCCTCTTCACCGTTGGCCTGTTCCGGCGACAGATATTTATCGGCATCGGCCGCCGTCGCTTTTTGTTGCGGAGATTTTGCGAGGCAGGCCATTCCGAGGCCGCCAATCTTAATGGTTCCTTCTTCGTCGGCAAATAAATTGTCGGGCCGCAGTTCGCGATGGACCAGGTCGCGGCTGTGAACTTCGGCCATTCCGTCGGCCGCCTGGCGGATGTAATCAGTAGCCAGTTCCGGGGAAAGGGGATGTTGCTTTTCGACGAACCGCCGCAAATCGCGGCCACCGTGCTCTTCCGTTACAAGATACACCGTACCGCTCTCGAGGAGAATTTCGCCGATCCGCACCAGATTCGGATGAACGATTGACGCGATGACCCTCGCTTCTTTGACGAAGCGTTTGAAATCCGGCGAGCTGGTGTCCAGCTTCTGGCTGATGGTCTGTAGCTCGACACGATTTCCCGTCTCGATGTTTTCGGCGGCATAGACCGGTCCCAAGTCGGTAAAACCCGTTTGGTCGCGGAGGCGGTACTTGCCGATCTTTAGCGGGATGCGACCACTAATCAGTTCAGCGGCCTGCCAACGCGTGAGCAGGCTTTCGCTGACGAGTTTGCGTGCGATCGTGGAAGGATCCGACAAGTCGCGGGTGGCGACGATCGCCTCGTCGAGCTCGTCGGGCGCGAGCAATTGGCTCTTGCGAAGCTCCGCAATTACGTCCTGCCACGTGGATATCGCCATCGTCCCCGGTCCTCGGGCATTGCAGCCGGGCTAAGAAACTCCCAGCGGTCAGCATGGCCTAATTTCCGCAAAATTTCAAGCGATTCCCAGCGCGGTTTGCGGGTTGAATTTGCGGAATGCGGATGAAATCTCGGAAAAACAGCGTTGTTGCATATAATCTCGCCGCTTCACCGTCACGCTTAGTCCGCTGGTTGCGGCGAGCCGATCGTAAGTCCTTCCACGTTTTGCGGCCGGCGCCGGATCAAGAACCCGGCAATCGCGCCGACGCCGACGCAGGCTGCCATCGCAATCGCGCCGTGAACCTTGCTGCTCAGGTCGGTGCCGTACTTGGCGAAGCCCATGGCCGCGGCTGCGGCGAGCACGCCGATCCAGGCATGGATGGAACTCGTGCGCCGTGTAAAGATGCCTAACGTAAACAGTCCGCCCAATGTACCCAGCAACAGTCCCACAAAGCCGATGTAGTAGTCCCAAAGATTGCGGAAATTGAAGCCCCAGATGACAATCGCGCTGACCGTACCCAGTACGCCAAGGAGTATCGTTAAAATTCGCGCGACTTTCAGGAAGTATTCCTCCGACCTGTCGGGTTGGAATCGCCGGTAAAAGTCGGTGGTCAACGCAGTCGCGATTGAGTGCATGCTGCTGTCCAGCGTGGACATGGCGGCCGCGAACACCCCGGCGATCACCAGCCCGGCCAGTCCGGCGGGCATTTCCGTGACGATAAACCACGGAAAGATTTGTTGGCTGTCACCGATTGGTGCCAGCCGATCCGGGTGATTCAAGTAAAAAACGTACAGCGCGGTGCCGACACCAAAAAACAGAATTGACGCTGGAATAACGAGTAGAGCGTTCAGCCAAATCGCGCGGCGGGCCTCATGGTCGGTCTGCCCCGTCATATAGCGTTGGACGATTGCCTGGTCGCTGGTGTATTGCAATACGTTGTTGAGAATCGAGCCGATGATGATGATCGCCAGTGCGTCACCGGTCCAATCCCAGTGCATTTGGGCGAGGTTAAATTTGCCTTCTTTCAATCCGGTGTCGATCATCTCGCCGAGCCCGCCATCGATGCCGGTTGCCATGATAAACACCGCCGCCAGGGCTCCGCCGACGAGGACTATCGTCTGCAGCACGTCCGTCCAGATAACGGCTTCGATTCCGCCCAGGACGGTGTATACGGTGCTGAGTACACCCATGATGATGATGCACGTTACCACCGTTAATCCGGTCACCGCCGACAACGCCAGTGCGGGCAGTAAGACGACGATTCCCATGCGGCCCAATTGAAACAGGATGAAGGATGAACTGCCGACGATTCGTATGCCGACATCGAACCGCGCCTCCAGGTACTCGTAGGCCGTCGTGACGTTGAGTTTTCTGAAAAATGGCAGGTAGAAAAGAATGACGAAGGGCGCAACCAGCGGAATTCCCATGTTGTACAGGAACAGTGTCCAGTCACCTTCGAACGCCTTGGCCGGAATCGCCAGATACGTAATCGCACTGAGCATCGTGGCAAAAATCGAAAGCCCGGCGGCCCACCATGGAATTCGGCCCCGGGCCAGAAAGAAATCGTCCGTCGATTTTTCTCCTCCCGAAAAATACACGCCCAATCCAAGTAAGGCACACGTGTATAGCACCACCACGGTCCAGTTGGCGATGCCGAAACCTTGTGCGTTCTCGACCGGCTTGGCTATCCAGATTTTGCGTGTACGGACGCCGGGGCGGATCTCGCCGGTCGGAATGACAATGCTGTCACGCCATTGGACGGCCGATGTTGTAACTTGACTGGTCTCCGGCGTTTCGCCTTTCTTGACCCAGGTATCTGTGATTGTGTGATACAGCAGGATGTCACGGGTAAATCCCGGATGCGTATCGCGCAGCTTGTTCCGCTGTGCCCCGAGTTGGTCGGCCAACGGTGTGTCGCCCGTGCCGGCCGCCGCTTTAATTTGCACGGGAAACTCGTTTTCAATTTGATGGAAGAGTTCGCCCGAATCACCCCCAAAGACGGCGATATGCTGGTTGCCAAGTTTTGTGCCGGTTCCGGCCATCAGGCAGCGCGGAGATTTTTCGCCGTGTACTTTGATCTCTTTGAGTTGTTTCCAGACTTGGAACTGTTCGGAGGACTTAATCTTTCGTTGCTGGCGGCTGTACTCTTTCGGGCTAAAGCGGTAAGCGTCGGTAAGCAGTTTGAACGGCGCGGCGGTTTGTTTGTTTCGTCCGCTAAACAGATAGAGGCAGTTGCCGCTGCCGTCATTCTGCACAACGCCAATGGCATGACTGCGGGGAGGGCCGGGCCAGGAGGGCAATTTTTCCCAGTTGAAAGCTTTCGCGTTCCCGCCGCTGCCGGCGGCATCACCGCGTTTCGACAAATCGAGACGCCAAAAGTTGGCGGTGGCGCCGTTCGAGGTGTTGCCGCCGGCCACGTAAATAACATCGCCGATCATCACGGCTGCCATGTCACTGGTCCCAACCGGCAAAGCCGGCAGCGTTTGTAGGTCGTTAAGTGACCGACCTTGCAGGGGCAGTTTTGACGTAATCTCGACATCTTTTTCGTTTGCGTTCCAGCGCAGCACAAACACGTTTGTCGATTTTCCAGACTGGGACTGCACCGAGCCGTCGGCCTGCCGGGTGTGTGTTTTCCACTCACCGCCGATGCAGATGATGCCGTCGGGGTGTGAAATGCTTGCGCCATAGCCAACGACTTCCGACAATTTGGTCTTTGCGGAATGCCAAGTTGCTTCTGCTAAGTCAAATTCGGCCGGGCATGTCAGGACAAAGGCATCCGCATAGTAATGTTTCAACGACGATTTGGTTTTGCCCCACGGTACTCCGTCCGGAAAATTCGCCCCGCCGGCAACGATTACCGCGTCGTTGTGTACGCCGACAAATGGCCCGGCCACGCCCCGGTCCGCAGGAAAGTCAGGTAATGAAGACCAATCAAGCAGATCGGCTGACTCCGCTTCGTCATTGGCCTGTACAGCCGCCGGGACGAGGAATAATACGCAAACTGCGAATACGGCGATGCGGTTCATCATGGCAACCTGCAACCAATACAATTTAGATAGGTAAAATGTGCGGCGTTTGGCCAGCACTAAAAGTAGCGAGCACAACCGACTGACGTCAACCATCCGTCAGGCTGCCCTTGTTGGCAGGGGGTATTAAAACGCCATGGGGCTGGCAGTTCGATACACAAAATACGCGAGGCAGGATGACGCTCGCTTGGTTGAATCCGGCCTCTGCGACAAGATATAATGATGCCTGTCCACGACCTAAAATCAATTACCTGGAGCTTAAATATGGTCAGGCTATTCATGTTCGCGAGCGCGATTTATTTTGTTGCCGTCGTTACTGCGGAGATTTCTTCTGCGGAGGATGGCACCGGCGAACAGATCGCGGCGGATTTGGAGTCGCGGATTTCCAAATCGGAGGATCGACTTGGAGCGATCGAAGCCAAACTTGCTACGTCGCTGGAATTTATCCGCGGGCAGATCGCAGAACTGCGTGGTGGCGAGAACCGTGAAGCGGATCGGCAGGTAGAGACGAATCAGCCGTCAGCTGCGACCGAGGATGAGGCGAGTGGGGATGGCGAAAAGCAGGTCGGAAGCCAAGCCTCTACTGACGAAAAGGGCTCGGAGGATGCGTCGAAAGACATGCTAACCCTAGAAGCTCGCGCGGCGAAAGTTGAACGTGCGGTAGCCGGTATTGAACAGCACCTAGGCAAGCTGGACGACATTGCCGAACAACTCGATCAAATGAAACGGAGCCGAAAAGGCCTGGTCGAAGTTTCGGGCCGTGTAAAAAAACAAGGCACGGTCTTTATTAACAACTGGACAGACGCCACCCACTTGGTCGAAATCAACGGGGTGCAATACTATATCCGGCCCGGGCGGGTTCGGGTCGGTGCGGAGTACGGCCCGCTGACCACACAACTGCCGTGGTTTGAAACGCCGAACCGGTGGAAGGCATCGCATTGGGAGAAGGTTGGCGATGGGTACCAAATCACTCTGAATCTCAGGAGTCCCTAGTTGGCGCGGGGGCCGTAATTGCAGTCGGACCGGTTCACTCCATACCGCAACTGTTCCTGTTTCGGAATCCAATATTTCATCTGGTTCACGCATGTTTCTGGATCGATCCTAAATGGTTCGATCACCTCGACGTGCCCGTCGTTATAGAGGACGTTGACTAGGGTGGCGTGCCTGGCCGTAATGGTTTTCCAGGTGCCATTTTCATGCTCGTCGGGTGGCAACGGATGTCCGGCGACATTGGCAACCCCGTCCGCATCATTGTAGTCGAGCATCATGATCCGCTTTTTGTCTTTGGCCGTCAGCCAGGGCAGTCGCTCGTTCACGCCGAGCGTCGTGGTTTGAGGATTTCCGCTCGGGCACCGCCACACTTCGTCCGCTTTGCCCTGCAGCGCGATGTTTAGGCTCGCCTTCAACGACTCCGGTCGTAGCTCCGAGCGGTCGTGGGTGGTCTCTTGGGCGGTATAAGCGTCGAAGATCTGGCTCAGGTTACTTTGGCACTGAGCCCTGCGTGCATCTTCGCGAACGGATTGCACGATCGGGAGCAGCAGAGAAATCAGGATCGCGATGATGGTCATCACGATCAATAATTCCACGAGCGTGAAACCGCAAAAAGGCCTGCGCCTGGACATAGATCAACTCCTCGGTTCCGGATGAATCGCGACATTCGCATGACGAGCCTGTCGCGCAGTGCCCCCGCCGCAGTGCCCCCGCCGCATGCGCCCAGCGTATTATCCCGCACCTCCGCTGAATCGTCAAGATTTTGATCCAGAGAGCACCGCTGAGTCTCTGGCCCTCCCGTCCTGACTTTTCCAATCGGCAGCCCTGAAAAACTTGTTGCTACAGCAGCTTTAGGAGAGATGATATCGGCGGCATTCGGTACTAGAACTAAAGCTATTTTCCAGATGGTTTGGCGTGGTTGCCGGCAACCGGCTGCACGCACGAAACCAAAACCTCCGGGCCCGATAGTTTCGGTGACGCCCGATTTGATTTGTCACCGGTGCAATTGTTTATCATGCCGGATCGCCGTGGGCGGTAAATTGGCCGGTATCCCCCAAATTGCACTGCTGAGGCTGTTAAAATAATTGGATAACCCCCCACTTTCCCCTAGAACTCCAATATACCCTATTAGGGGGGGTGGTGTGGTGGGATCGCTCATCAAATCCGGCCAATCGTCAAATGTGGCCCTTTTAATTACCTCTAAATACACACGGAATTTGCCATTACTTGCCCTTGTCGCCTTGTTTTACGCCCGATACACTCGCCGACCATTCTTTTCATCGATGGTCGTCGTCTACAGTTTGTACCGCTGGTGCCAGTTGGCCCTAATGACTTATCTGATTTGGGTCAAACAAAAAATCTTGAACTCTAATCGTGGGCATCTAGAATAGTTCTAGAGACCCAATCAGGTCGTGTCCGAACAAGGAGGTTCTGATGAGTCGAGCGTTGGTTGGTGTTCTTGCCGTTGCAGGTCTCTTAATGGTGGCTTGCTGGAGCTTTTCCGCTCCTGAAAAAGTGTTTGCTCAACATGGTTTACGTCAGACTGACGACGGTGGATTGATTGCGTTATCGGCCCAGTCGCCGAATGGACATCAGCAGTTGACCGTCGTCGATCCGGCGCAGCGAGTTATTGCTGTGTATCACGTCGACCCGACCAGCGGTGAGCTTTCGCTTCGGAGTGTGCGGAATATCCAGTGGGATCTGCGAATGACCCAATTCAACGGTTCGACCCCGTTACCGCAGGAAATTCGAACTTTGCTGCAACAAAATTAGAGTTCAGCAACGAATAGTTTGCCGTAGTGTGGCCGGGCCAGTAGACCAATTTCAGAATGCGGAACCCGTCATGGCAACAAAATTCATCCAACTTGAAGAAGCCGCCGAACAACTGGGCATCAGCGCCGATCGCCTGAATGAAATCCGTGAGCGCAACGAAATTCGTGGATTTCGCGACGGCGCTACCTGGAAATTCAGGGAAGACGAGATCGAAAAGCTGGCCGCCGAACTAAAAGGTGGCCGGGGCGCGGATCAAGACCTGTCGCTGGACCTGGACGATGAAGGTGGGCCCGCGGTTAGCGATTCGGTCTTGCTTAGCGAGCGCGAATTGGGTGGATCGGACGTCATTGGCAGTAGCACGATCATTGGAGACGATGCGGCGCCGGACAGCGATATTCAACTGGCTGAAACGGGAAGCGGTGCCGGCGACTCTAAGGAGAAAGACGGCGACAACAAACGTGGTTCCGATCTCGGACTGCAGCTTGACGACGCCGACCCGCTGGAACTCGATTTGGATGATGCCGGCGGCAGTGACGTGTCGCTTGGCGATGCGGACGATATGACGCTCGATACCGGATCGAACATTGGGGACTCGGCCATCGATCTCGGTGGCGACGAGGATGAAGATTTGGTGTTGGGCGGCACTGGTAGTGAGGTTTCAATCGGCGCCAGCGACAGCGGCATTTCACTGACCGATCCGGCCGACAGCGGGCTTTCGTTGGAGGAGCCTCTCGAGCTTGGTGGTTCGGCCATCGGCGACGAATCGCTGGTGTTGGGTGAAGACGACATGATCACGCTGGGCGACGATGTGGCCGACCCGTCCGCTGCGACGCAGCTAAAGTCGGATGATGATTTTTTGTTGACGCCATTGGACGACGCCGGCGGCGAGGAATCGGAAAGCGGTTCGCAGGTCATCGCGCTGGACGAATCGGGCGGCTTTGATCAATCGGCGGCGACGTTACTCGGCGACGGTGGCGAACAGGGCGTTGCGATGCTGGAGGAAGACGTCAACGAGTCCGATACCATGATCGGCGGTCCGGGAATGGTTCCGGGCCTCGGACAGGGGCCCGCGGTCGGCGGACAGGCGGCGGCAGCCATGGTAATGCAACCCGCTGTGCCCGAGGCGCCGTATTCGGTTTGGAACGTACTGAGTTTATTTGTCTGCATCGCTTTGTTGTGCTTCACCGGTATGATGATGTACGACGTGGTGCGTCAGATTTGGAGCTGGGACGGAGCACACCCCGTCAATAGCGGCATGATGGACGCCTTTATCGATGCGTTCATGAAATAACGAGAGAACCGACGTCGAAAGGAGTCGACGAGTGTTTCAGATTCGCCAATCGTCAGGCGCGCTTCGCGTTTTCCAGATTTGTCTGTTTGTCGTCTGCCTGCCTTCTGCGGGCTGCATGGTGCCCGCGGCGCGGATGGCCGCTTGCCGTTCGCATTTCAAGACGCTTAACCAGCGGGCGCAGACTTTGGAGGATCAGCTTGTCCGCGCGGAAGACCATGGCCGCCAGTTGGAGGAGCAACTGCTGCAGGCCGAGACGGAGTTAGGAACATTGGATCGAAACGGCCGCACGAACCGGCGGCGTTTGGCCGACTTTCAATTCGAACGGGCACAGCTTTATCGGCGATTTGGATCTGGAGTAGCGGCGGTGGTGAGCGACCAGCTTGCCGGACTCGCGGACCGTTTCCCGAGTCTTTACTACGATCCGGCGAGCGGCGTGGCCAAACTGGATACCGACGTGTTGTTCGACACGGCTCACGCGGAATTGCAGCCGCAGGCTCGTGAGTTGCTCGGCGAATTCGCGGCGATTCTGCGCGGAGCGGAAGCCGCCGACTTGCGGTTAATGATCGTCGGCCATACGGATGACCAGATTGTCAAAGGTGACGAGGCAAGCAATCACTTTCCCAATAACTGGCATCTGGGTGCGGCGCGAGCCTTGGCCGTCAGCGATTTTTTGCGTGTCCGTGGCGTAGACGAACAGCGAATGGGAATCGCCAGTTACAGCAAGTATCAGCCGATTGTGGAAAACAGCCTGCCGGGAAACAGACAAAAGAACCGTCGGGTGGAAATTTTTATCATCGCGCCTGATGTTCCGGTTGTGGGCTGGACGGAATCGTTTACCAACGTTTACCGTTAGGACCGGCGGTCACGGCCGGCTATACGTATCGCGCCAACACACGATCGACTACGGCCGGCGCTTTGCTGTTGGCCCAGACGAGCAAGCGGCCGATAAAGTTCGGAAATATCTCGCGCTTGCCCCGACGCATTGCCTTGATTGTTGCCCGCGCGACATCCTCGCCGCTAACGGAGTAGCCCCTTTGCCAGCCAGCGCCGTCGCGGCCCGCAATGACATTGTCGTAAAATTCTGTTTCCACCGTTCCGGGGCTGATCATGAGCAGGTCTATGCCAACTTGTCTTAATTCGATCCGCAGTGACTGACTGAGTCCCTGCATCGCGAATTTGCTCGCACAGTATTCGCTCATCCGGGGAATTCCGCGGTGGCCGAGAATCGATCCGATGTTCACGATGATCGGCTGCCGGCCCTCCCGCAGTATCGGCAAGGCCGTGCGGGTCAATTCGGCGGCGGCGAAAAAATTGACCTCCATGATTTGTCGTAATCGCTCGGAGGGGCTTTCAGCGAACAGGCCAAACGCACCGACTGCGGCATTGTTGATCAGGCCATCGAGTCCACCGAATTCATCCTGGCCGCGTTCGAGTGCCGCCCGCCGCACGGACTCTTTCGTGACGTCGCCGACGATAAAGGTAGTTTTGCCGGCGGCTTCAGGATCGTCGGCGATTTGTCGTGCCAATTCGGCCAATCGCTCCTCACGGCGAGCAACCAGCACCGAGTGTGCTGCGTGCCGGGCGAGTTGGATCGCGATTTCCTTACCGATGCCGCCCGAAGCGCCTGTGATGACGAAACGCCGACCGGCTAAATCTCTTCTGGCCAAACCGAGCCTTGCCTTTCTATACGCTGGGCTGCGGGCAGTTAGAACTCGCCGCTAAGCTGCTCCGTCGACAGTCGTGTCCGACGGTTCTGACTCCGTTTCCTGACGGATGCCGTGAGGCCTGACAATCGTACCGTTCTCGTTGATTTTCTCAAGATACGCTTTGGGCAAGCGGCAGTGAACGGTGACGCGACCATCGTTATCGTGATATGTCTGCGATAGAATTTCGCCGTGTCGGGCGAGGTATGCCAGCAGTCGGCCATTGCCCGGGCTGGTTTCGATGTCCACGTCGAGAAAAGACCGGCTAAGCGCTTCGCTGACCGCGTGGCCCAGCTGCGAAAGCCCCTGGCGGCTCTTGGCGCTTATCGGAATGGCATTTGGGAAGCGAGTCATAATGCCATCCACGCGACCGCGATGCTCAACCTGGTCGATTTTGTTAAGAACCAGCAGCGTGTCCTTTTCTTCGATGCCAATTTCTTCCAATACCGAATATACGGACGAGATTTGATCCAGGGCTTCGGGGTTGCTGGCGTCCGCGACGTGCAATAACAAGTTGGCCTGTCGCGATTCCTCAAGCGTGGCCTTGAAGCTGGCAATCAGCGTGTGAGGCAGGTTGCGGATGAAGCCAACGGTATCGCTGAGCAACACGGGTCCCCACCCCGGTAATTGCCAACGTCGCGTCCGCGTATCGAGGGTTGCGAACAACTTATCCTGTACAAGCACCTCCGCATCCGTCATCGCGTTCATTAGGGTGCTTTTGCCTGCATTCGTATAACCGACCAGTGAGACCGTTTTGAAATCTCGCCTCGCGGCGACCGTGCGTTCTTTTCGCTGTTGAATGGCAGTCAGGTCGCGCTTCAAGTCGCGGATTCGCCGTTCGACTAAACGGCGGTCGACTTCGAGCTGTTTTTCCCCGGGGCCGCGCATGCCGATGCCGCCTTCGATGCGTTCCAGATGCGTCCACATCCGTTTCAATCGCGGCAGCGAATATTCGAGCTGGGCGAGCTCCACGGCTAAGCGTGCCTCGTGTGTCTGCGCACGGTTGGCAAAAATGTCGAGAATCAGTTCCGTACGATCGAGTACTTTAACATCGAGAGCCTGTTCCAGGTTGCGGGTCTGGCCGGGCGCCAGATCGTTATCAAAGATGACGACATCGGCACCCGAGGCGACGACGAGCTGGCCAAGTTCGTCAAGCTTGCCCTTGCCTACGTAGGTGGCCTTGTCGGGAATTTCTCGCCGTTGCGTCAGGCGACCCACCACGCGTGCGCCGACCGTTTGAGCGAGTCCTTCGAGTTCCTCCAGCGGATCCTTGTAACCGGAGCGGTCTGGCAGAATTACACTTACCAGGACCGTCGCTTCGCTGCGAACGCCCTCAATGCGGGTCATTTCTTTCACGTTCGAGAAGTTCCTCCGACGGACAAGAATTTCATCAAGACGGTCTCCGACGGCCTAAAAATACGGCACGCTCGCAGTCCGTTGCGGGGGACAGAGCCCCCGCTCCTGCTATCCTCCAATATAACGCCGCGGCTGGCGTCGGTCAGGCCTTTGGCAGTAAGGGCAGTTGCGATCGGGACGTTTGTGACAGTTTTCTATCGTCGTACCCAGCCCCGCCCGCCTTTGAAAAAAACATTGGACGCCGATCGTCGTCGTTTACACCGCCTCCCCGGCGAACATATGGCAATAGCTGTCGTAGCGCCTCAAATCGAGCCGCCCGTCAGCAACAGCATCTTTCACCGCGCACTCGGTTTCGTGCGTATGCGTGCAATTCGGAAATCGGCAATGGTTCACATACGGGCGTAAATCCCGAAATAGTCCGGCGACTTCTTCCGCAATCACATCCCACAATTGGAACTGACGGATTCCGGGAGTGTCCACGACGTACCCTCCGAACGACAGGGACAGCAATGAGGCCGTCGTCGTCGTGTGCCGTCCCTTTTCCGTTTCCTTGCTTACTGCGGCGGTACGCAAATTCAACTTCGGATCAACGGCATTCAGCAGTGATGATTTGCCCACACCGCTCTGTCCGCTGACGACCGTTTCCTGACCGCCCAGCCGCTTCTTAAGCTGGTCGAGATTAATCCCCGTTTCGGCGGAGAGTTGCAAGACTTCGTATCCCATTTGACTGTAGACACCAATGACCGGCTGTAAAGCTGCCGCATCAACGAGGTCGATTTTGTTGATGCAGATGACCGGTCGGATTCCGACCTGTTCGGCTGTGACAAGGAACCGATCAATCAAATGGGGTTTCAAATCGGGCTGTGCGGCGCTGGCTACGATGAGCATTTGGTCGACATTAGTCACGATGATGTGCTGTCGCCCGCGGCTGGTGCGGCTAAGTACGCCGCGCCGCGGCTCAATACGTTCGATGATCCCTTCCTCGTTTCCTTCCGGACGAAACAGGACTCGGTCGCCAGCCGCCACAACGTGGCGTTGATCGGTGCTGAGTGTCTTTAGCAGCCGCCGCACCGCACAACGACGAACGCCGCCGTCGTCGTCTTCAACCAAACTTATCAAACCCTGAACGCGGATCACCCGGCCAGGCCGGCAAACGTCCAGGTCAACTTCCGGCAGCACTTCAAATCCGGTGTTCAGCGACTCGACCTCTTCGCCAATAACCGTTCGCTTGCGGGTCAAATCTCCTTTGCCGCTGATCCGTTCTTGTCGAATAAGGCTATCCTCGTCGAAGTTGCACGGTTCGTATTGGCGCGTCAGGTCGCCGCCCCGCGCGCGAACCTGTCGGTTCTTGCGAAACGAGGCGCGAATCTTTGCCTTTTTCTTTTTCGCCATCAAGGTGTTTGACTCTAGGACGAGTCGGAAGGGTTCTCTTTCTGTTTCGCCTCGCGTCGCCGCACGATTTCGCGCTTAGGATCCTCCGCCTGCCTGCCGGCCTTTGGAGTTTCAAGTCCGGCTCGACTGAGGAGTGATTCCGTGAGGATGTTCTCGACGGGTTCGTCCGGAGGCGGCGGTCCGACCGCGCCCAGATCGTGCGGGGCGTAAATAAGTTGGTAGCGATGTTTGGCGATCGTTAATTCGTCTCCCGGGTCAACGCGTTTCTGAGATACGCGTGCGCCGTTGACCTTGACGCCGTTAAGACTCTTCATGTCCTTGACGTACCAGTAGCCGCCTTTAACGATCAACTGGCAATGGTGGGCCGAGACATTCTTGAAACGCAGGCGGATGTCGCAACTTTCCCGACGGCCGACGAGAAGATGCTTCTTGACCAAGGGAATCGGATCACCGCCGCCAACTGGGACCAGTTCGCCAAAAGTTTCTTGCGAATTGCTGCCGGACGGGTGAGTCGGTGTAGTCATGTTGCTCGCCAGCACCTTGCCCCGTTTTCAGCACCTTGCCCCGTTTGCCGTGCCCTTGTCCCGTTTTATGAGATGAGCGATAGTTAGCTCAAGCGAACAAGGACTCCCTCTTTTTTAAACTCAAATCCGACTCGAGTCAATGAATCTAGCGGCCCCCGACGTGCGCGATTGGCGATCTGCAGGGCTGCGTTATTTTGAATTCAATTTTTTTCTGCGGGGGCGATTTTCCCAAAGAGTTCAAAAAGTCAGCATCGATGCCGGTTTTACCTGTCCAAATGTGGACGGAACCGTCGCCATCGGTGGCTGCACTTTTTGTGACAATCGTAGCTTCAGCCCGAGCCGCCGCGCGCCCAGAGTCCCGGTCCTCGATCAGATCGACGAAGGCGTCCGCCGGCTCAAACGCCGCTATAAGGTGGATCGGTTTTTGGCCTATTTCCAACCGGCCACCAACACCTTTGCACCCATTGAGCGTTTGCGTCCGCTGTACGACGAGGCGATGCGGCACTCAAAAGTGGTTGGCATTGCCATCGGGACGAGGCCGGACTGCGTTGCTGATGACGTACTGGATTTGTTGGAACAAACTGCCCAACGCACCTACCTATCGGTCGAATACGGCATGCAGACGATGCACGACTGGTCGCTGGACCGGATGAACCGGGGGCACCATCACGACGCATTTTTAGATGCGATGGATCGAAGCCGCGGACGCGGATTTGAAATTTGCGCGCATATGATATTGGGTTTGCCCGGCGAAACTCACGATGACATGCTGGCGACGGCTCGCGAATTGGCGCGGCTGAAAATCGACGCGGTGAAAATCCACAATCTCTATGCTGTGAAAAATACAGTGTTGGCCGATCAAGTCGCAGCCGGAGAAGTCACGTTAATCGATCGTGACAGCTATGTGTCGACGGTCGTTGAAGTGCTCGAAGTGTTGCCGCCCACGTGTATCGTTGAGCGCATCAGTGGCGACGCGCCGCCAGATTATTTTGTGGGTCCTTCATGGTGTTTGGATAAGCCAGCAGTCCGCCAGGCGCTGCAGAGTGAACTTGACCGCCGCGATACCTGGCAGGGGCGGAAGTGGTCCGGAGTCGGTGGACAGCCGCCGGCGGCCTGCGGAAGTGAGCGTCGCGGATAACAATTGCTGGTCACGAGACGTGGCTACGCGAGATCGCGGTCGTCGAATAGCAGCAAAGCGAGCAGCATTGCGATCGCGATGTAGATCGCCGAATAAACGCCAGCCCAGCCGAGATAACTCAGCGGTGTATCTCGGCCAGCCATAATAGCGCCGCCGATGTTGTAGTGCTCCAAGCCGGGCAGAATCGTGGCGGTTAGCTGCGCCATGAATTTGACGATGGCAAATTCACCCAGCGATGACTGAACGAACAGCGGCACGAGATGTCCGACAGCATAGATCGCCAAACAGATGATCAGGTTGGCTAACATCCCCAAACGAGTAGAAATTGTCACCGCGACGGCAGCCAAAACCATGGATTCCATGAAAGTCAGGATGAGCCCCGGCGTCGTCCGCACGAGTTCGGAATGGCAGTCTTGCCAGCCGATGTCCAGCTTGACGGTTTCCCTCGCGTCGTACACCACTTTGTAGGATACGCAATAAGAAAAAAATCCGCCCAGCAGCATAAATAAAAGCAAAACCGCCGCGCCGATTCCCACATATTTTCCCAGGATAAACTGCTGGCGAGTGATTGGTTTGGATAGCACCGTCAATGCCGTTCGTCCTTCTACTTCTTCTGATATCGTGACGCTGGCTGTCCACAAGGCCAGGAACATCGCAATGATCTTAATGATGTCGAAGCCGGCCGTCTTGTACATTTTGATGTCTTCGCCGAACGTGAAATACGGCACGATGAGCCCCAGCAAACAAAGGGCAATTCCGATGGACATCAGCAAATAGAACAGAGGTTGGCTAACGGCTTCCTTGCCGGTCGTCACCGCCACCGCTGAAATTCGGGGGAACAATAACTGCAAAAGTAGATAGCCGATGACAAACACAACCACGCCACACGCTGTGTACGGTATCACGCTCGCCTGGGGCACGACCATTTGCGTTGCGAGTTTCACCGAAAGTTGTGTTTCTCTTTCGGATTCGTTCGTGACATAGAGCGTCTTGATTTTCCCGGCCCAGGGTCCGGTCGGTTCGCGCGGACGTGTCCATTTGAAGGCATCGCTGCCGATCTCCTCGAGGATATCGCCTTTCAGTTCGGATCCGTCTGATTTTGGCACGTTCAGTACTACGATGAGCGGTAATTCGCTGGACAATTCAATGGAATTCAATTCACCGGACGGGATGTCCAAGTCAATTTTCTTGTCCGTTGTGTTTGCCGGTAGATTGACGCTGAAGTTTCTGCTACCGACCGTGTTCATTCGAAAGACGGAGTTAATCGCCGCCGCTTTCTGGTCAAAGAATCGCGTACCCGAGGCATCAGACAGCGTGATAATGACGGCGTATAATGCGACTCCGGTGGCCATTACCAGGACCGGAAATACGACCCTCTCACGACAGACCTCCAGCATCAGCCGTGCAGTGCGGCGGTGCACCAGCGCCAACACACCCCAAATTAAAACCAGGGTCAGCAGGCCCACCAAGGCGCCGACGCCGATCAGCCAAAACGGTGCTAAAGATCTGATCAGGCGGTCTGCCACTGCCAACTCCCGGTCATGCGAATTCGGTCGAAGCCTACTCTCAAATCAACATGGTACGTATGTAAATTAATCAAAGTTCACCTTAAAAGGCGATTTCAAACGTCGAAAAATCGCCAACTGCGGGAAGTCTTTCCGTTTTCACGTCTCGGATGTTCTCCCTCACGGCGGTGGCAACCGCCTCTAGGAAACGATCGACCTCGTCGGGCATTCCCTCGGCGACGAGTTGCACGCTTCTGTCCGGAAGATTTTTCACGAATCCGGTCACAACGTATTTTTGGGCCAGCGAACGCGCCGTGTATCGAAATCCGACACCCTGCACGTGGCCACAGTACAGGACTTCGACTCGAACATTGCCCAATTGG
>JAYZEI010000233.1:0-31767 GCA_036337375.1 Planctomycetota bacterium
ACAGTTACAGCCGGCCGGCGAGCACAACCGGCGGCTGGAGGCCAATGTGCATCCGCCGAACTGGGTCAATCCGGAGCCCTTGAGACAATATGACCTGGTCGTGATCGGCGCGGGAACGGCGGGGCTGGTCGCGGCGGCCGGCGCCGCCCGCTTGGGAGCCCAGGTGGCGCTGGTCGAACGGAAGTTCATGGGGGGCGATTGTTTAATTGCGGGCTGTGTGCCGTCGAAGGGAATCATCGCTTCGGCGCGGATCGCCGCCGCGGTCCGTGACGCCGGCGACTTCGGTGTGCGGGTGCCGGACGGTGTCGGTGTCGATTTTGCGAACGTTATGGAGCGGATGCGGCGGCTGCGTGCCGACATTAGTCCGCACGATTCCGCCGCACGGTTTCGGAAACTGGGCGTGGATGTCTTTCTGGGCGAGGCCCAATTTGGCGGAAAGAACACGGTTGAGATCGGCGATCAAAAGTTGCGATTCAAGAAAGCCGTCATCGCCACCGGGGGGAGGGCGGCCGCGCCGCTGATTTCCGGACTCGACGACGTCGAATACATGACGAACGAAACCGTGTTTTCGCTCACCGAATTGCCGCGCCGCTTCGGCGTGATCGGTGCCGGTCCGATCGGTTGCGAACTGGCACAAACATTTGCCAGGTTCGGCTCCGAGGTTTTCTTGATCGAAGCTGCGCACGGGATTCTGCCGCGCGAAGATCGAGACGCGGCGGCGATCGTCAAAAAGTCGCTACTGCACGACGGCGTTGAGCTACTTTGTTGCGGTGAGGAAACCAGGATCCGCGCTGCGGCCAACGGAGTTCGTATTCAACTCAACTCGCACGGCCAACAATATGACGTGACGGTGGACAAGTTGCTCGTCGCGGCCGGTCGCGCGCCGAATGTGGAGGGACTGAACCTAGAAGCCGTCGGCGTGGAGTACGACCCGCACAACGGCGTCGCCGTGAACGACCGCCTACAGACAACAAACAAACGAATCTATGCGGCGGGCGATGTTTGCTCGAATTACAAATTCACGCATGCCGCCGATTTTCAAGCGCGCATCGTGATTCGAAACGCCCTGTTCTTCGGCTACTCTAAGGCCAGCAATTTGACGATTCCTTGGTGTACGTACACATCGCCCGAAATCGCGCACGTCGGGCTTACCGGGCGGGAGGCGAAGGACCAGGGAACCGAGATCGACACGTTTGTACAGCAGATGGCCGACGTGGACCGCGCCGTGCTCGAGGGCGATACGGAAGGCTTCGTCAAAGTCCACGTCCGCCGCGGAACGGATCGGATCGTCGGCGCGACGATCGTGGCTCAAAACGCGGGTGACCTGATTGCCGAAATCTCGCTGGCCGCGACGCACGGCCTGGGTCTGAAAAAAATTGGCCGTACGGTTCATCCTTACCCCACGCAAGCTGAAGCGATCCGCAAACTGGGCGATGCCTACAACCGAACGCGCGTAACGCCGCGAATCAAATGGATTTTCAAAAAATGGCTGGAGTGGACGCGGTAACTCGCCTCCGACCGCATGACGGACACCGGCAAACAGAACATGTTTGGGTAGCCGGCGGCCGACTCAAGCATCCCGAAATAAATGTTGCGCGTCTCAATCGCGGTGCCGGCGGATGACGGATCGGAATTACGGAAGCGAAGAGGGCTGAATCCTACTCCTTCAACTCCTCCTGAACCGCCGAGAACTGTTCGAGGGCGAATTGTAAATCTTCCGTCGAGTGGACCGCAGAAACCTGGGTCCGAATCCTCGCTTGACCTTTTGGCACGACCGGGTACGAGAAGCCAATCACATAGACTCCTTTCTCCAGCAGCCTGTCGGCCATTCGAGTCGCCAGTGCGGCATCGCCGAGCATGATCGGGACAATCGGATGCTCGCCGGGCAACACATCAAAACCTATTTTCCTAAGGCCTTCTCGGAAGAAACGCGTGTTGGCCTCGAGTCGGTCTCGCAGGTCGGTGGACTCGGTTAGCAGGTCGATCGCCTTGATCGACGCGGCAACGATTGGCGGGGCAACCGAGTTGGAAAACAGGTAGGGACGAGACCGCTGGCGGAGCAGATCAACGATTTCCCGACGCGCCGCCGTATAGCCACCGCTCGCGCCGCCCAATGCCTTGCCGAGCGTACCGGTGATGATGTCGATGCGGTTCATGACGTCGTGGTGTTCGTGCGTGCCTCTCCCCCGCGGACCGAGCACGCCCACCGAATGTGAATCGTCCACCATGACCAACGCGTCGTAGCGGTCGGCCAGGTCACAGATAGCCGGCAGGTTGGCGATATAGCCGTCCATCGAAAACACGCCATCGGTGGCAATCAGGCGGTGGCGGGCGTTAGCGGCCTCTTGAAGTCTCGCTTCCAGATCGGCCATGTCGTTGTTTTTGTAGCGCAGCCGTTCAGCTTTGCAGAGTCGAATGCCATCGATGATACTGGCGTGGTTCAGTTCGTCGGAAATGACGGCGTCCTCCCGGCTGAGCAGTGTTTCGAACAACCCGCCGTTGGCGTCGAAACAAGACGTGTAAAGAACCGCGTCTTCGGTGCCGAGAAATTGGCTGATTTTCGCCTCCAATTCTGTATGAATCTGCTGTGTGCCGCAGATAAATCGCACCGATGCCAGACCATAGCCCCAGCGGTCGAGCGCTTCGTGTGCGGCGCGGATCACTTCGGGATGATCGGCTAGTCCCAGGTAATTGTTGGCGCACATACCGAGAACCGCTGCGGCGTCGCCAACTCGAACACGGGCGTCTTGCGGCGTCGTAATCACGCGTTCCGATTTATGGAGGCCGCTTTGTCGAATACCGTCAAGTTGTTGAGTGAGATGCTCTTTGATTGCGCCGTACATGCGTTGTACTCCATCGTGAAATTCCCTCCCTTTGATAAACCTCCCTTTGATAAAGAAGGGCCGAGAGAGGGGTGCCACCGGGAACGAATCAGGCGGCTGATCGACATCGGAGGAAGGGAGCGTTTTTTTCTCCCTCTCAGCCCTCCCCTATAAAAAAGAGACAATATTTACCAATTCAAAATCACTTTTTCGCACTCGCCACTTTGCATCACTTCGAAACCTTTTTCAAAGTCGGTGTAGTGAATTCGATGCGTGATCACGGGCGAAATATCCAGTCCGCTCTGCAACATTACCGTCATCTTGTACCACGTTTCGTACATCTCCCGGCCGTAGATGCCCTTGATCGTGAGCATATTAAAGATGACCGTATTCCAGTCAATCGACATGTCGTCTTCGGGGATGCCGAGCATGGCAATCTTGCCGCCGTGGCACATGTTGGCCAACATCTCGCGAAAGGCATCCGAATGACCGGACATTTCTAGGCCGACATCGAAGCCTTCTTGCATGCCGAGTTCTTCTTGCGCGTCGGCAATCTTCTGACTGCGGGTATCCAGAGTCAACGTCGCACCCATTTTTTTCGCTAGCTGTAGCCGATACGGATTGACGTCGGTGACGACGACGTAACGAGCCGCAGCATGCCGCGCGACGGCGGCGGCCATGATGCCGATTGGCCCCGCGCCGGTAATGAGCACGTCTTCGCCGAGCAGCGGAAACGTCAGTGCCGTGTGCACCGCGTTGCCGAATGGATCGAAAATCGCCGCCACGTCGCGGTCGATCGATTCGTCGTGATGGTGCCAGACGTTGGTCATCGGCAAGGCGAGATATTCAGCGAAGGCGCCCGCGCGGTTGACGCCGACGCCCTTCGTATCCGCGCACAGGTGCCGCCGGCCAGCCAGGCAGTTGCGACAGCGACCGCAGACGACGTGGCCTTCGCCGCTGACGATCATGCCCGGTTGAAAGTCGACGACGTTGGCACCTATTTCCACAATTTCGCCAACAAACTCGTGCCCGACAACCATCGGCACGGGGATCGTCTTCTCCGCCCAGGCATCCCAACTGTAGATATGCAAATCCGTACCGCAGATCCCCGTGCGATCAATCTTGATCAGCACGTCGTTTATGCCAATCTCCGGTTCGGGGACATCTTCGAGCCAGAGCCCTTTCTCAGACCGCTTTTTTACGAGCGCTTTCATGATCCATCCAATGTTTGCGGATCGAAAAGCAACGGAAAGAACTGGCCTCCCAGCGGCTCGCCGGAAGGAATTACGGAGACCCCTTCCAGTAACGGTTCGTCGGACACCGATCGCACACCGTCTTTTACTGCATTGATCACGGTGGCCCGCCGCGGGCGATCGGTCCGGTTCTCGTGAGAGCCGTGAATCATTAACGGGTGGTGAAACGATGCTTCGCCCGCTTTCAACTCGATAGCGACCGGGTTGTTGAATTGTTCCCACTGCTCGTCGTTGAGAACTTCACGAATTGCTTCCATGTCGCCGGCCAAGCCGGTGATCGGCAGCAAATCCCAGCGATGACTGCCGGGTACATAGCAAACGCAACCGTTGTCTTTGGTACTCTCGTCCAGCCCAATCCAACAAGTCAAATGCGCCAACGGCTCCGTGCGCGTCCAATACGAATAATCCTGATGCCAGGCGACGACACCGCCGTGCGTGGCCGGCTTGCAAAACAGTTGGTCGTGCCAAAACCGGACCGCACCGCCGAGCAGTTGGCTGGCGGGAACGGTGAATGCAGGATTCCAGAGTAAATCGTGAAACCCCGCCGCAATCCGCCAAGCGCCGAGCGCATGAAACAGAACCGTGTTTGGGTCGTCCGACTCGTTGGAGTGGTATTCGTACCAAAGTTCTGCGCCAGGATGCTGCGGCTGGGAAAATGCCGCCAACTCGCTGCGGAGGGCGTCGATTTGCGTATCGCTCAAAATGCGGATACCGCGAAGAAATCCGTTTTCTTGGTAGAATTGGACCTGATCGTCCGTCAGCAGAAACGGCTCTATCTCCTGATTACTCTGCGGAATGCTGAAGAGATCGCCGAGGAGATTGTGCTGCTTCGAAAGATCGTCAGTCATAATTTTTTATCGGCCGAACGACTGAATTTGCCGCTGTAACGGCCCTGTGATAAATTGGAGCCCTGGTCATCCGAATCCGCACAGTATACACGACTTGTCGCCATGATTAACCGATCAATCGCCGTCCGAACTGTAAGCAGTAGGCCGAAAGTTCAAAGGCGAACATTCACCCACTTATGCTGCGGGTTATCGCTTTGGTTGCTCGCCGGGCCAACGGGTCTTTTCGCAGACGAGCCAACTACCGAGCAGCTTCGTTTTTTCGAAACCAACATTCGACCGCTACTGGCGAAACATTGTTACGAGTGCCACAGCGCCGGCGCAAAAAAACTAAAGGGTAAGCTGCGGCTCGACGCCCGCGATCACCTGTTAAAGGGGGGTGAGTCAGGGTTAGCCGTTGTGCCCGGCAATCCCGAGGAAAGTCTACTAATCAAAGCGGTACGCTATGACGACCTCGAGATGCCACCTCGCGGCCGACTGCCCGAAAAACATATCGAGCTACTGGTGAAGTGGATTCGGATCGGCGCGCCGTTTCCTGCTGGCAGCAAGAATTCCGGTGCGCAACGGCGCGCCGAATTCAAAGTCACAGCAAAAGACAGGCAGTACTGGGCGTATCAGCCGATCCGACGGCCCAAACAGCCGCCGGTCGAAAATGACGCCCGGGCCGCAAATGCGATCGACCGGTTCATTCTATCCCGTGCGCAATCAAGAGATTTGACGCTCAACGACCCGGCCGACCGCCGCGAATTAATCCGCCGGGCCTACTTTGATTTGATCGGCATACCACCCGCGCCGGGAGACGTCGATCAGTTTGTGGCCGACAAATCGCCGTCCGCTTGGGCCGAACTGATCGACAAACTACTCGCGCAGCCTCAGTACGGTGAGCGCTGGGGACGCCACTGGCTCGACACGGTCCGCTATGGGCAGACGAACGGGTACGAACGCGACGACGAAAAACTGTTTGCCTGGCGCTACCGCGATTACGTCATCAAAGCTTTCAACGAAGACAAGCCTTTCGATCAATTTGTCGTGGAACAACTGGCCGGTGACGAGTTTGCAAAGCCGACCGACGATTCGTTAACGGCCACCGGTTTTTACCGATTGGGTGTTTGGGACGATGAACCGGACGATAAGCGAGCCGCCGAATACGATGGGCTGGACGACATGCTCTCGACCATCGGGCAAGTGTTCCTCGGTCAGACTATCGGCTGTGCGCGCTGTCACAATCACATGTTCGATCCGATTCCGCATGAAGATTACTACCGTATGCTGGCGTTCGTGCGAAACGTAAAGTTTTATGTCAAGCCGAACGATAAGGCGGCCGGTTCGACGATCTTCACCGACTTGCCGTCGGGCGCGGGCCGTGCGTTGACGGTTCGCGAACACGGCCGAGCAGCGCCGGCGACGCATCTGCTGATTCGCGGCGACGCGGGTACGCCGTCGCAGGAAGTGCAGCCCGGCGTTTTTCAGGTGCTCAGTGCGGCGGCGGAGGCGACCGCCATCGCCGTACCCGCAACTCCAGAAGGCCGGCCATCAACCGGCCGCCGAACCGCCCTGGCCAACTGGATCGCCAGTTCAGAAAACCCACTCACCGCTCGGGTGATCGCCAACCGAATCTGGCAACATCATTTCGGTCGGGGCATTGTGAAAACGCCGAACGATTTCGGCAAAGCCGGGATCCAACCAACGCACCCCGAACTGCTCGACTGGCTCGCCGCCGAACTGATTGCGGGCGACTGGTCGATCAAAAAGCTGCACCGCACGATCATGCTCTCCAGCACATACCGCATGTCGTCGCGGGCAACAAACAAAGAAAACGCCGATCGCGATCCCAGCAACGACTTTTTCTGGCGGCAGAACATGAGGCGGCTGGACGCCGAGTCCATTCGCGACTCAGTCCTCGCCGTGTCTGGTCGGTTGAATTTTGAAGCCGGCGGCCGCGGCGTATTTCCCCGACTCAGCGGCGAAATCGTCGCCGGCCAGTCCAAACCGGGCCGAGGCTGGGACGTGTCGCCGCCAGCCCAGCGGCAACGACGCAGCGTTTACACGTTCGTCAAACGCGGTCTTCGCGATCCGATGATGGAGGCGTTCGATTACGTGAATACCGCTGCGTCTCTGGGAATCCGTTCAACCACGACCGTCGCGCCGCAAGCACTGATCCTACTGAACAGTCGATTCATGTTCGACCAGACCAGCGGGCTGGCCGAACGCATTCGCCGTGAGGCGGGAGACGACCCCGAGCGACAGGTTCAACATCTGTTTCGGCTGGCCCTTGGCCGTGCGCCGACCGCCGAAGAATTGGCAACGGCCGGTGACTACCTCCGCAGTCAGCAACAGCAGTTCGAGGCGATTGCCAGCCAAATTACTTTTCGCCCCAACGTGCCGACATCCCTGTTCAAGGATTACCGCGCGAAGCTCGCGGCCGAGGAGTATTTGCTTGGCCCACGCGAAGCGTGGTCGTACTACCCGGGAGTTTGGGGCGGCGGATATGAAGGCATCGACGTGCTTGATATTCATCAAGCACCGTTTTCGCTATGGCGAGGCAGCGAGTTGTCCGACGGCGTGATCAGCGGTCGGCTAAAGCTTCACAATGCGTCCGAACTGGCCACGCTGCTGCTCCGCGCCAGTCCGCAAGGCACCACCTGGAACGGCTACGGAATCAAGCTCGACCCGCGAAAACAGACAATCACACTGGTCCGACGCGGCGGCAAGAACGAAACACTCCGCACCATCGAAACGCATGTGCCCACGAATACCTGGCAAACCTTCCGTGTTGAAATGGCGGGCAATCGTTTGCGATTTTGGTTGGGCGACATCGCGGCACCCATTATCGATGTTGTTGACGGACAATCCGTCACGTCCGGTCGCTTTGGGGTTAGCACCTGGGGTGCAGCGCTTTCGTTGGATAAGGTTCGAATCACAGCAGCGGGATCGACCTGGGATCTGGCGCGATTTCTCCCGGCGACGTTTGCAAAGAGTTCTGATGTTGTAAAAGGCTGGTCGCGGTACGGCGGCCGGTGGACCAACTCGGCAGATGGCATGTGGACGGTCGGCAACGACCGCGGCGCGAAGGTCGTTTGGGACGAACAATCACTGGAGAACGGCGAAGTATCCGTCGAAATGCGGATGGTGCCCAGTCGCGCGAACATCGGCGGATTGATTCTGAGGGTGCGCGAACCGAAAGTCGGAGCGGACAACTGGTTTGGATATGAGATCAGCCTCGACGCCGCACGACAAACTGTTTTTATCGGCGACCATCGCAACAATTGGGCCAAGCGGGCGGAGGCCGCATATAAAGTCGGGCCCGGCCGATGGCACAAGCTGCGCGTGGTCATGAACGGACCGAAGTTTCAACTTTTCGTGGACGGCGCGAAAGAGCCGCAAGTCGAATATGTCGATCCGAATCCCCTGGCCGGTGGCTTGGTCGGACTGCGGACTTGGGGTTCTGAAATCGCTTACCGAAACCTGACGATCCTCAAAGACGGCAAACGGACAGCCGCCGACTTTCGCCCTCCCCACATCGAGCGACCTGTCCGGCCAACCGACGAACAACAAGCGCGCCACCGCGGGCTACAGGCGTTGTGCCAAGTGGTATTGAACTTAAATGAGTTTGTTTATGCTGACTGACACCGTTTAACCGCAGGCTGAAGGGGTCCGCCTACTCGCGAAACAGGCAGTCTCTTTCGGGGGCAGACGAAATTGGAGAAGCGGAAATGAGCCATCATAAAGATACCAGCCAGTTCTGCGGTCGCACTCGGCGCGAGTTTCTCTGGGAAACCGGCGCGGGATTCACCGGACTGGCAATGTCGGCAATGCTCCAAGATGACGGGTTTTTTGCCGACCGTGCCTCAGCGGCTGAGGCGAATCGCGACAAGACATCCATTCAACAGGATCCGCTCGCGCCGCGGGCACCCCATTTTCCCGTCAAGGCCAAGCGCTGCATCTTTCTCTACATGTATGGCGGTCCATCACAAATGGACACCTTCGACTACAAGCCCGAACTGCAAAAGCGAGACGGGCAGGAAATCAACATCGAAATCCGGCGGCGCGATGTGAAGAAGGGAAAACTGCTCGCTTCGCGCCGCAAGTTTAAGCAACACGGCGAGAGCGGTTTGTGGTGCAGCGACGCGTTTCCAAGCATCGCCAAGCACATGGACAAGTTGGCGGTAATCAAGAGTCTTTATATGGACTCGTTTGCACACGGTTCGGCAAATCTTCAGATGAACTGTGGACGGATCATTCAAGGCCATCCGTCTCTCGGGGCCTGGCTCAGTTACGGCCTCGGCAGCCTCAATCGCAACCTGCCCGGCTTTGTCGTCATGCTCGATCCACGCGGTGGACCCATTCCCGGCGCACCGAACTGGGGCGCCGGTTACATGCCGGCCGCTTATCAAGGAACCGTGTTCCGCACCGGAGGCCAGCCGATTTTGAATCTGTCGCCGCAAATCGATTTGCCGGTCAAAATGCAGCGTGACCAAATCGACGCGCTGCACGCGTTGAACAACAAACACCTGAACAACCGGTCGGGTTATTCCGAATTACAAGCGCGAATCGCCAGCTATGAATTGGCGTTTCAACTGCAGGCCTCCGCACCCGAAGCGTTGGATGTTTCGCAAGAATCTCGCAAAACGCAAGAGGCCTACGGCATGTTCGATCCCAAACCCAGCCACAAACTTTCGGTCGGGCCGGGCATCTTCGGGCGGCAATGCCTGACCGCCCGTCGACTCATCGAACGAGGTGTGAGGTTCGTGCAAATTTATCACGGTGGCGGCCATCAACAGCAAAACTGGGACGCCCACAACGGCGTGGAAGAGAATCTCGCCATCCACGCGCCGGAAATCGACAAGCCAATTGACGGATTGCTCACCGATTTGGCCGACCGCGGACTGCTCGAAGAGACGCTCGTCATTTGGGGCGGTGAATTCGGGCGTCAACCCGTTTCGCAGGGCAACGGCGGTCGTGACCATAACCCGAAAGGCTTCACCTATTTCCTGGCCGGTGGCGGGGTGAAGGCTGGAACCAGCTACGGCGAAACCGACGAAGTCGGCCATGCCGCCGTCGTTAATCGCCACCATGTCCGCGACCTGCACGCGACGATCCTGCACCTGATGGGCCTGCGGCACGAACACCTGACATATTTCTACGGCGGTCTCGATCAACGGCTTACAGGCGTTATCGAATCAGAACCGATTCACGGGGTGATTGCCTAAGCCGGTTGCATACGAACGGCAACCACTCCGGCGGGCAACGCCCGTCAATTCCTCGAGCTTTGCCCGCATCAGGACAGCAGCCCGCGATGCGGGCTACTTAAGCGTCGTGATCCACAAAAATGGTTGCTGGTTGTCGTCTACTCTCACCTCGTAACGGAGGTGCGGTTGCCGCAACAGGTGATTGAGGATACCACCGAAATGCGATTTGCCGGCGCGAAGCGTGACGGTCGTTGTCATCGGGTCAATCCGACCCACCGCCATACCGTTATGGTCGAGCAAAAACGGGGTTTTTACTCGGCTGGATATCTCGTTGAGTGCGGCACCCAACGGCACCTCGACGTCAACGGTCTCTTCCGTATCGAACAGCGCCGGAATTAACTTGCCGGGCGTTTTTTCACTGGACCAGCCGATCGGCCAATTCTCGCCGCCGACGCGGGCATCGACAATTGCATACTCCAATTTCCCAGATGCAAATCGCGGCCGCAACACTAAACCGGCGGGCCGCAACACCGCGGCCAGCGCCGTGCCGGTCGAAAGACTTCGCAACTGGTCGCGAACCTTTCCATCGATTGCCAACGCGCGCGTCGCCGACGCATCCAGGCGCAACGGGTATCGCAAACCGGCGCCGAGCAGCTTAACCACTTCCGTCGCTTCGACACCTTTAGTCGACTGACGAACAGCAACCCGTAAATCCGCGTCGACCTGCTTCAATCGCTGCGGTGACAAGCCAAACGGCAACGCTTTACCACTTGCCGCTGCGGGTCCGTTTTTCTTCAAATTTGCAACCCACGTCGACAGCCGACCCGCGTCGCGCATGGCAAACTTCGATTTTGGCGGCAACAGTATCGTACCATCCGCCAACAAATAACCCGTGACCTGATAGATCGGCCGGAGATCGCTGCCTCTCTCGGTGATGCCGAACTCGTCACCGGTCCGCGTGCTGCGGATCGTCGGCCGACTAAAACCCGATCGCCCCAATACACGACCCCACTCCTGCGGCGCCGTTGGTGAAACCCGTTCGCGGATCAACAACGTCAATTCAACCGTTGCTTCGGCCATGGCCGTGCCGGCTGAACAAACACAAATGCCAACCACAACACCGATGAGCACGCATTTCATGATCCGTCCGCCTTTGTTGTTACGCCGCTAAGGACCGACGAAGAATTATACCACCCAGTCCGAACCCGGGTCCCGCTTTCCGCTGTCGTCAATGTGACCTAGAATGACGAGCGAAGATGGTCAGACATCACAACCCTCACTAGCGAGCAAGACTTCATGGATTGGTTTCAGGGGCTGATTCCAGTGATCGTCATCATTTTCTGGGTACTTAGCCAGGTGATGGGGGGAAACAAGGCAAAGCAACAGCAGGGCAAAGCGGCGCCGCCGAAAATCGATGGAGGTGTGCGTGGCGAGATCGACTCATTTCTCCGCCAAATCAAAGAACAGGCGGGCCGGCCGCAAGAGATTGACGATGACAAGGATATCGAATCGCAACCACAGGCGATGGAGGCCGAACCGGTAGAACAGCAAGTGATGGAGGCCGAACTGGTAGAACAGCAAGGCATTGGCCGCTTGATCAGCACGATCGACGAACGCTTCGACGCGCGTTCCGAAAATCTGGGCGCGGAAGTCGGCTTTGCGGACGACAAAATGGATTTACACGTACACCAGGTTTTCGACCACGACGTTGGTAAGCTACATCACAGCAAGAACAAACTATCGGGTGATGAAGAAGCTGTACCCGCTCAAAGCGGTCCCGAGGTTTCGAAAGCTGCGAGCGACATCCGTGACATGCTGTCCGGTGCTAGCGGTGTTCGCAAAGCCGTCATCATGAGTGAGATTATCAATCGACCCGGCGACCGTTGGTAACCATCTCGCGCTGGAAGTAGAGAATGGAGAGTTCATTCCAATGAAGATTGCCCCGGGAGAAACCCGACTTGGCTGGATCGGCACAGGCGTCATGGGTTCCAGTATGTGTGGACACCTGATGGAAGCCGGATTCTCGATGACCGTTTTCAGCAGAACGCAATCAAAGGCGGAATCGCTTGTCGGCAAAGGCGCGACTTGGGCCGACAGCCCACGCGGCGTCGCCGAGTCCTCCGACGTGGTGTTCAGCATTGTGGGATTTCCCAGCGACGTGCGGCAAGTGACGCTAGGCCCAAACGGATCACTTGCCGGCAGCAAGCCGGGCGGTGTCCTGGTCGACATGACGACAAGCGAACCGTCGCTGGCGATCGAAATTGCGGAGGCGGCAGCCGCCAAAGGCGTGGCCAGTATCGACGCACCCGTTTCGGGCGGCGACGTGGGTGCCCGCGAAGCGCGGCTTTCGATCATGATCGGCGGCGACGCGGCCTCGGTTGAGGCATTGCGACCGTGCTGGGAGGCGATGGGCAAGACCATCGTCCATCAGGGCGGCCCCGGCGCAGGTCAACACACCAAAATGGTCAATCAAACGTTGATCGCTTCCAACATGGTCGGCGTCTGCGAAGCACTCCTGTACGGTTATAAGTCCGGCTTAGATTTGCCGACGGTGATGGAGTCCGTTGCTTCGGGAGCGGCGGGCAGCTGGTCACTTTCCAACCTGGGACCGCGGATCATCGACCGTAACTTCGATCCCGGATTCTTCGTCGAGCATTTCATCAAGGACATGGGCATCGCCCTGGCCGAAGCGAAACGTATGAACATCGCACTGCCCGGCCTGGCACTGGCTCACCAGTTATATGTAGCGCTGGCCGCCCAAGGCCACGCCCGCAACGGGACGCACGCGCTGCAGCTCGCGCTGGCGTCGCTTTCCGGCGTCGACTGGTCGAACCGCTGAGGGGACGTGTTTTTTCTCGCAGTGGCACTCACGATTGAAGTATGCCCGCATCCAACCACTTCCGACATCAAATTTACTCCAGCGCACCACCAACGGTGGATTACGAACTGGCTCAACCGCCTGTTCCACCCGCGCCGGGATCACCGGAATTCGCACACCGCATGCGAGCGGTAGGCCGCCAGTTGCGATCGGCAGGCGTCGAGACGATATTTTTAGTCCCGGGCACATTTGTCGGCGACGATACCTGGGGTATCCATCACGCGCTGGATCGGTTCCTGCCGCGCTTCGCCGACTGGTCGCGCCGCAGTTTGAAACGCCTCGTCGACCGGATCATGGGAGACGTCACAAATTATTCGCCCGATTATGTCGCAACGCTGAATAACGGCATCAACGAGCCGAACCAGTCGCCCATTACGGTGCGAAATTTCACTTGGTCCGGCATGAACAACCACATCGGTCGCATCGCCGGGGCAGTCGGTCTAATCCACGCACTGCAGCAAGCCCACAGCGGGCCGGAAAAACGGATACTCATCTGGGGCCACAGCCACGCCGGCAACGTCATGGCACTGATGACGAACCTGCTGGCCGCCGATCGCAACGTGTTGCAGCAATTGTACGACTCCACGTCGCTTTACTTTCGCGCTAAAGACGCGATTTGGCAGCGCACTTTTGAGAAACTGCTGGAGAACACAAGACCGCTGGCGAAGGTTTCGTTGGATCTAGTCACCTTTGGCACGCCAATCCGTTACGGTTGGGATTCGGGCGGTTACAGCCGGCTCTTACATTTTGTTAATCACCATCCATTTGACGAGCGTCGACCGTATTTGGCTCGGCCGCCGCAAAGCATGCTCGATTTACTCCGCGGCCATGACGGCGATTACGTCCAACAATTCGGCATCGCCGGCAGCAATTTCATCGTGCCCTTTATCCCTCGCAATCTGAAGGCAGATCGCCGTCTGACAAAATTTCTCACACCGGAGCATCGCTGGTTCCATGTCTTCCGCAAAATGCGGCAAGGCATGCGTGTCGCCGACGAAGGAAAATCGCTGCTGATGGCATATCCGCGCGAACCGAGCCGCTGGATCGAGCACTTCATGGGACACGGTACGTACACGCTAAAGCGATGGATGCTGTTTCATGCCGAAGAAGTAAGTAAACAACTCTATTTAACGCCCGAAGTCACTTCTGACTGACTCGGATCGTCGATCCCCGCATCTACCGCGAACCGCTGTTGCAAAGACTGAACGTTCAATTCTTCCTCGCGAAGCGCTTCCATCGCCAAAACACAAGCGTCCGCAGCCTGCACCGTCGTAATGCATGGCACGCCATGCGCGACGCACGCGGCGCGGATTCGGCCTTCATCGGTCCGCGCGCCTTTGCCGCTGGGTGTGTTGAAAATCAACTGGACATCCTCGTTGGCCAGGTAATCGAGCAGATTCGGATGTCCTTCTTGCAGTTTTTTAAGTAGCGTGACCTCCACACCCTCCTCTTGAAGTCGGCGAGCGGTGCCCGATGTGGAGAGGATTTCATAGCCCATCGTGATCAATCGCCGCGCCAATGGAACAATTGCGTCCTTGGTGCGGTCGGCAACGCTGACAAAAATTTTCCCCTCGCGCGGCAGATTTACACCGGCAGAAAGTTGGCTCTTTGCAAACGCGATCGAAAACCGCGGACTGATTCCCATCACTTCGCCGGTGCTTTTCATTTCCGGTCCGAGCACAATATCGACACCGGCGAACTTGATGAACGGAAAGACGCTTTCCTTGACCGAAACGTGGCTGGGAATCGGATTCGATTCGTATCCCAGACTGGCCAGCGTCACCGGCTCGCTGAGCACTTGTCCCGCCATGATCTTCGCCGCTACTTTAGCCACCGGCATGCCCGTCGCCTTCGCCACAAACGGCACGGTGCGACTCGCACGCGGATTCACTTCAATCACATAAACATTCTGGCGGTCGCCTTCTTTCTTAACGGCAAACTGCACATTCATCAGCCCGTGCACCCTCAATTCGCGGGCCATGGCTTCCGTTGCCGCGTGGATTTCCGCCACTACGGGCCCGGGCAAACTATACGGTGGAATCGCACAAGCCGAATCACCGGAGTGGACGCCCGCCTCTTCGATGTGTTCCATCACCCCGGCGATCAGTGCAGTTTCGCCGTCGAAAATGCAGTCGACGTCGACTTCGGTAGCGTCCTCCAGAAAGCGGTCGATTAGTACCGGTTGCCCTTGAGCAACCTCAAACGCCTTTTTGACAAAGTGCTCCATTTGTTCCTGGTCGTAGCAAATCTCCATGGCCCGCCCGCCCAACACGAAACTCGGGCGCACCAATAGCGGATAATCGATCTTTTTGGCTTCCGCGCGAGCTTCGTCCATCGTCCGCGCGATCCCGTTGGCCGGTTGCCGCAGTCCCAATCGCCGCAGCAGCGTTTGAAATTTCTCACGGTCCTCGGCTGCCTCGATCGTGTCGACGCTTGTGCCGATGATCGGCACCCCCTCGTTGGCCAGTGCACGAACCAAGTTCAGCGGCGTTTGGCCGCCATATTGAACGATCACGCCATCCGGTTGCACGCGGTCGAAAATGTTTAAGACATCTTCGGTCGTCAGCGGCTCAAAGAACAGCAGATCACTCGTATCGTAATCGGTGCTGACGGTCTCCGGATTGGAATTGACCATTATCGATTCGATGCCAAGTTCGGCCAGCGCAAAACTCGCATGGCAGCAACAGTAGTCAAATTCGATTCCCTGCCCAATCCGGTTCGGGCCGCCTCCAAGGATCATGACCCGCTTCTTGTCCGAGTGCTTTGGCGGCGTCTCGTCTTCGTCCTCATAAGTCGAGTAATAGTACGGCGTGTAGGCTTCGAATTCGGCCGCACAGGTATCGACTGACTTAAACGTCGCACGAACACCCAGTTCCTTGCGACGCGCACGGACTTCCTGCTCGGCACTCCGCCAGATCGTGGCAAGCTGGCGATCGGAAAACCCAGTTTGCTTCGCGCGACGCATCTGCGGCGCAGCGACCGCCGCCAAACCGCCGATGCCGCGGAGTTCGTCTTCCAACTCGATAATCTGTTTGATCTGATCGAGAAACCACGGATCGATCCCGGAAAGCTCGAAAATCTCGTCCAACGACATGCCGGTCTTGATCGCGTACCGTATAAACCAGGCTCGATCCTGGTTGGGTGTCGCCAGCTTGGATCGGATTTCGTCAATTGTGGGCTGGTCCGCTCGCCCCCAACGATCTTTCGAGTCGCATCCCAAACCAAACCGCCCTACTTCCAGTCCGCGGAGTGCCTTTTGGAATGACTCTTTGAATGTGCGGCCGATCGCCATCGTTTCGCCAACACTCTTCATCTGGGTCGTCAGCGTAGAGTCGGCCTCCGGAAATTTCTCGAAGGCAAATCTCGGCACTTTGGTCACGACGTAGTCGATTGTCGGCTCGAAACAGGCCATCGTCTCGCGGGTGATGTCGTTGGGCAACTCATGCAGTCGATAGCCAACCGCCAGCTTGGCGGCAATCTTGGCGATGGGAAAACCGGTTGCTTTCGACGCCAGCGCGCTGGAACGACTAACGCGAGGATTCATCTCAATCACGATCATCCGTCCGTTGCTCGGATCGATAGCAAATTGGATATTCGATCCGCCCGTCTCCACACCAATTTCGCGAATGACGGCCAGCGACGCATCCCGCATCCGCTGATATTCTTTGTCGGTTAATGTCTGCGCCGGCGCTACCGTAATCGAGTCACCCGTGTGTACGCCCATTGCGTCGAAGTTCTCAATCGAGCAAATGATGACGACATTGTCATCCACGTCGCGCATCACCTCCATTTCGTATTCTTTCCAACCGATGATCGATTCTTCGATCAGCACCTCAGTTACCGGCGATTGATCCAGTCCCGCGCGGACAAGCGCGTTGAATTCTTCCCGGTTGAAGGCGATGCTCGATCCGCTCCCGCCCATTGTGAAGCTCGGCCTGACCACGGCCGGTAGCCGGATTTCATCGAGCCACTCCCGGGCTGTCTCGACGTCGTGAACCGTCTTGCCGCGGCACACCTCAAGACCGATGTGCTCCATCGCTACTTTGAATCGATCGCGCTCTTCGGCCTTAGCGATCACATCCGCCTTCGCGCCGATCATTTCGACGTCGAACTTTTCCAACACACCGTGCTTCGCCAAATCCATGGCCAAATTCAGTCCGGTCTGTCCACCCAGTGTCGGCAACAACGCGTCGGGCCGCTCACGCTCGATCACTTTGGCGACAATTTCCCACGTCAGCGGCTCAATGTACGTCGAATCCGCCGTGTCGGGATCCGTCATAATTGTGGCCGGATTCGAATTGACCAACACGACCTCGTAACCCTCTTCGCGCAGCGCCTTACAAGCCTGCGTCCCCGAATAGTCAAACTCGCAAGCTTGCCCAATAACAATTGGACCGGAACCGATAATCAGTATCTTGTTAATGTCGTCTCGTCGTGGCACGGGATGCTTTCCCTCGTGGAAAGTGAAAACAATGCTTGGCGCGGATCAATCGTCCCATTAGGGCCGCGGGCGACCCTCAATTAATTTAAAATCGATTCACGGTAGCATGTGGCTCGACCGGCAGCAAGGTGCCCGCAGCTGAACGAAAATCGCACAACTCTCAGCAGGGACAATAGTTGTGATTTCCCAGCGGCCCTTAATCGGACGGCCTAGATTCGGAGAATTCCATACGACCCGAACTCGAACGCCGAACATTGCCCCAACCTGCGATGTCGTGCACCCTAGTTCGTTGACACTTTTTCGTAACCCTTTTAATATGAATTACTTGGCGATAATCCGCATATCGCCCCGGGCTCAGTGGCGAAAACGATCAAAATGCGTCGCTGCGGTCGGTGTGAATTTTACGCCTTGCGGCAAAGGTCCTCGGTGTCAACTCCATCACGAAGTGGCGTCTTTCAAGTCGCGACCGACACGCGGGTCGAGAAGTTCACCGAAAGTGTGAGCTTTGATCGCCGACTTTATGCGCACGACATCGACAGCTCGATTGCGCACGCGCAAATGTTGGCCAAAGTAGGCTTAATGAGCGATGACGATTGCCAACAAATTAGGCAGACCTTGGAAGATATCCGCCGAGAGATTAAGCAAGGGGACTTTGAATTTTGTGACGCCCTGGAAGACATCCACATGCACATCGAGCAGGCACTGATCGACCGCACCGGCGATGTCGGACGGCGACTGCACACCGCGCGCAGCCGAAACGATCAAGTCTCGACCGATATGCGGTTGTGGACGCGTGACGCGATTGCCCAGATCGATCGGGCGTTGGCGCAGCTGCAGCGAGCTTTTGTCGGTCGCTGCGACAACGACGCCGGAATCATCGTGCCTGCCTACACGCATCTGCAACGAGCACAGCCGGTCCTAGTCTCGCACTATTGGCTGGCTTACTGCGAAAAACTTCAGCGTGACCGATCACGACTGGCCGACGCCGCGCGACGATCGGACGCGCTCAGCTTGGGCACCGGCGCAGCCGCAGGGACAACCTTGTCAATCGACCGCGAAGATGTGGCGTGGCAACTTGGCTTCTCCACAATCGCGGCCAACAGCCTCGATGTCTCCAGTGATCGTGATTTCATCATCGAATTCGCGTTCGCGCTGGCGATGATTGCGGAACATCTCAGCGGTTGGGCCGAGGAATGGATTCTGTGGACGACAACCGAATTCGGGTATCTGACGCTGCCGCAACAGTTCTGTACATGCTCATCGATGATGCCACAGAAAATTAATCCGGACGTACTCGAGTTAATCCGGGGAAAAACAGCTCGCGTAATCGGCAACTTGACCGCGCTGTTAACGCTCGTCAAAGGACTGCCGCTAGCGTACAACCGTGATTTACAAGAAGACAAGCTGCCCCTGTTTGATTCGTTCGACACGGTCAAGGCCTGCCTGGAGCTCGCAGCACCGATTGTCGCCGAGTCGACATTAAACCGACAACGAATCGCCGCCGGCCTCGATCGCGGTTTTCTAGATGCAACCAGCTTGATGGAATGCATGATCGCGCGTGGTGTCGCTCAGCGGACGGCGCATCATGCGGTCGGTACCCTGGTCGCCAAGGCAATGCAACAAGGCGTGCGATTAGTCGACTTGCCACTCGACGACTTTCAGGACGTCTGCCCGGAACTGGACAAAAGCGTTTACGAGATTCTTGGCCCCGAGCGGGCGATCGAGGCGTTTCAAAGCTACGGCTCGACCGCGCCGGACCAAGTCGCGGATCAACTTGCAATTTGGAAACAGCAGCTATCGACTTAAACCTGATGACACCGACGAGAATGCAACAATGACGGTTTTCAACAAACAACTCTGCATCGGCCTGACGCTCGTTGCCTTTGTGCTGCCGGCCGGTACTGCCGCCGCCCAGGACCGACCGTTGTCCGCCGACGCGCAGATTCTGCTCGGACTTGAAAATCCCGCGGTCGTCGCTTTGATCGAGTCGAATCCGCAGAAGGCGGACGATTTAGTTCCGGCGATTGTCACAATGCTACGCTTCAAAAAACCAATCCTTGCACAAGGTTTTGCGCGGCGATTGGCGGCCATGAAAATGTCCGAGCAGCAATTAGCCGACCTGGGCGAGAAACTTGGCTCGCGACCGTTTGGCGTCATTATCAACGACAAGATCGTCAATGAGACCGCAGGTGATTTTTGCCGAGCGGTACTCGCCGCGCTGAAAAAGCGCAAAACCGATTCTGTTCGTCTCGATGCATTGGCGGACACCGTCAGTAAAACTTCCGGTTTCGCCCGCCGAAAGGCAATTTTTGATTTACAGGAAGCCGGACCGGAAAGCATCGCCGCGTTATCGCGCGTGTTGAGCGACCCGGCCAAAGCCAAACAACATTTTTTGGCTCGCGACGCGTTGGTTCAATTCGGCAGAAAGGCCGTCGGGCCGTTGTTGGCGATACTGACTTCCAAAAACGAAAGCCTGAAAACAGAAGCGTTACTGGCCTTGGCTCGACTGAAGTCCCAAGAAGCAATGTATCCCATGCTGGCCAACGCGGTCGCACGGCAGGCCAGTCCCGAACGCCGCTCCGCCGCTCGGTTGGGAGTGGCCACGCTGCTCGGCTACGTGCCCTCCGAAGAGAACGCCACCAAACTACTCTATCAGGCCTCCACCAAATATTTGGAAGGCCGAATCTACATCCGCTCAGACGTTGATAACATTGCTGATCACTGGAAATGGAATGACACCGATAAAAAACTTGTGAACGACCGTGAGCCGGTTAAAACTGTCGGCGCGATTCGCGCGGCGCGAATTATGAATTACCTGCTCGCCAACTCGCAGGTTCCGCAGGTCCAAAGCCTAAGCGAACTGACGCCAAACCAGCGGGCAATCATGCGGATGACGATGATCGCTATTCTGCAGGCAAATCGTTTGAAGAGGGGGATGGACGCCTCCTTGGACGCTGCGGTCAAGAACGCCTATTTACAGAACATCACCTCGCCGGCGGCCATCGAGTTCGACCTGGTCGAAGATGCACTGGAATTGGCCATGGACCGTGGCTACTTGGCGGCCGCCATTTCGGCAGCAGAGCTGCTGGGCGACGCCGCCACGACAATTGGCGGCAACCCTCATCTGCTGCGGCGAAGAAATCCTCAGCCGTGCCCACTGGTCCGTGCGGCGGGCCATCCCGACCGGCGACTTCGATTTGCCGCAACGAGGACGATTCTTAAACTGCGGCCCGATTATCCGTTTGCCGGATCGAGTGCCGTTACCGAATCGCTACGTTACTTTGTAAATGCGACCAACACGCGGCGAATTTTAGTCGCCGAACCCAGACCGGGGCGCGGACAGCTGATGATCGGCTTGCTTAGCGAAAATGGATTAGAACCGCAACGCGTGCAAACGGGCCGCCAAGCACTACTGGCCGGGACAAAATCGCCGGAATTTCAGGCAGCCCTGATTTCATACACGGTCGGCGGCCCGGATGTCAGCGAACTGCTGAATGACCTTCGTTCCGACCCACGTACAGCGGACGTTCCGGTCGGACTGATCGTTGATCCCGAAGATGTGGTCGAAGCCGGATTTTTTTCCGAAGAAGACCCGCTGACTATTTCATTTGTCGTTCCGCGGGATCCGTCGACGATGCAGGAGCGCATCGACCAGCTGCAAATACTCGCCGGTTCGCAATTCGTACCGCACGAAGTCCGCATGAAACAGGCAGACGAAGCGATGCGGATGATCGCAGCCATCGCTCAACAAGAGCAGAAACTATTTGACCTCAACGGCATGGAGTCCGTGCTCGAAACAGCGTTGTACCTGCCCAGTCTCTCTCAGTCCGCTGCCTCAGCACTGGGCAATCTCGCTTCGCCCGAAGCACAGGTCACTTTGGTTAACATGGCGAGTCAAAGGCAAATGCCACTGGCCGACCGCAAGGCGGCCGTGGAATCTTTTGCCCTGGCCGTGCGGCGAAGGGGCATCGGACTAACCGCCCGTCAGATTCACCGCATAAGCACAATTTACGACCAAATTTTTGATAGTGATCCGAAAAGTGAGGAAGTCCTTTGGTCCATCCTGGACGCGATACAATCCAAAGGTAAAGGCAAATGAATTGCCAAAGTTGCATGTCACAGGATTCTCATTTTGTCGCACAGACTTTGACAACTTGTTGGCAACCGCAGCTAATTGCCCGTCGCTTACGCACCGAATTCCTTCCCCAAATAATCCTGCCACGACCGGGTAGCTTGTCGTCATGAGCTACGGAAACGCCGAATCCAACTCCAATAACATCGATCCGCCCACCACCGATCTAATCGGCAGCGGACCGGCCATGCAGGAAGTGTATCGGCTCACCCATAAAGTTGCCTGTAGTGACGCATCGGTGTTGTTGCTCGGAGAGACCGGAACCGGTAAAGAACTAATCGCCAAGGCGATTCATGCGACAAGCATTCGCCGGAACGGACCTTTTGTTCGCGTCAACTGTGGTGCGCTGACCGAAAGCCTTCTGGAGAGCGAACTATTTGGACACGTCCGTGGGGCATTTACCGGAGCAGTCGGAAACCGCACTGGCCGCTTTGAAGCCGCTCACAAGGGAACCATCTTTTTAGATGAAATCAACTCAACGACCGCACAACTGCAGGTCAAACTGCTGCGCGTCTTGCAAGAGCGCGAATTTGAACGCGTGGGTGATACACAGACGATCAAGGTGGACACACGGGTGATCGCGGCCTCCAACCGCGACCTACTCGCAGAAGTCAGCAAAGAACGGTTTCGCGAAGACCTTTACTACCGCCTGAATGTCGTGCCGATTCACATTCCACCGCTGCGGGAGCGGCGCGAAGACATTTCCGAACTGGTCGGCTACTTCCTCGACGTGTATAACGAATCCAATGATCGTTTTGTCGTGCACATCGCTTCCGAGGCAATGCAGTTGCTGGAGGCTTACCACTGGCCCGGCAATGTGCGAGAGTTGCAAAACTACGTCGAGCGGGCCGTGGTGCTGGCGGAGGGCGATGAATTGACTGCGAACTTGCTACCCGAAGTTGTGCGTTCCGACAGGCCCGTCAGGCATGGACGGGGCAGACCCGATCTGGAAATGCTGACTCAAGAAGTCGTCCAGGAGGGCTTGGCCACCGCGGCTAACGGGGAAGATAACTTGCACGCCAAAATTGTTCGCCGCGTCGAACGGGAGTTGATCGCCCAAGTGATGGCCGCGTGCGAAAACATCCAAACCAAGGCCGCCAACAAATTAGGGATCAACCGCAACACACTGCACAAAAAGCTGAAAGAATTTCAACTGGGAGAAGGAAAGGACCAGTAAAAATAGGGCTCTGGTTGCAGAATCCTCGAACACTGGGATTCGACTTTCGCTATGTCTAACATCAGCATGACATGTTTCGCGGCCAGTTATGCCGTGGCGCTTGCTTTGGAAGTCACGCGGCTGTTTTTCCGTAGCGGCGTGCGCGGCGCGTTGATGTTGGGTTTTGCCGCCGCGGGACTTGTGGCTCAAACATTGTTTCTAGTCGCTCGCGTGGCCGAAGCCAACAGAACCATTTCTGGTTGGTCTGACTGGTATTTACTGGCCGCCTGGGTACTGGCGGCAACGTATTTGTATTTGACGTACTACCATCCCAGGAACCAAATCGGCGTATTCGTTCTACCGCTGATACTTGGCCTGATCGCGGTGGCATGGTTCTTTCGGGATAATAAGTCATTTGCCGGTGACGCACAGGTCTGGAGTTTCGTACACGGCATCTCGCTTTTGATGGGTACCGTGGTCGTGTTGATTGGGTTTGTCGCCGGCATAATGTACTTGATTCAAGCCTATCGGCTGAAACAGAAGCTACCGCCACCACAACGTTTTCGACTTCCCAGTTTGGAGTGGATGCAGAAGGTGAATGGTCGCTCGATTATTATCTCGACGATTCTGCTCGGGGTTGGCGTACTTTCCGGATTAACGATGAATGCGCTGAACCACGGCCGAGAAGCTGCCTCGGCGATGCCCTGGAACGATCCCGTCGTCTGGAGCAGTGCACTGCTGCTGGTCTGGTTGATCGCCTCAGCAATCTTCAACGGCATCTATCGGCCCGCTCGCCAGGGCCGAAAAGTCGCCTACCTTACTGTCGCCAGCATGTTGTTTCTGATTTTAGTGTTGGGCATCGTACTCTTTGGGTCATCTCAACACGCGCAAAACAGAGCCGCCACGAATGATTCACAGCGGTGGGCGACTGGGGACGCGAAGAGGGCTGCCGCATGAAGGTACAGCTTGTCGGTTGCAGTCACCATACCGCGCCGCTGGAGGTACGGCAGCGGCTCGCCTTCGCACCGGGGCAGGTCAGCAAAGCTCTTGACCGCTTGCGCCGAAAATTTCCGAAAGCAGAAGCTGTCGTGCTGTCGACCTGCAATCGTGTCGAGGTGTATACGGCTGCCGACGAAGACAACGAGGCGCCCTCGCATCAGGATGTCGTCCACTTTCTAGCGGACTTTCACGGTGTCCAGGCAGACGAAATTTTCGACGACCTCTTTGAACGCTCCGGCGAGGACGCCATTCGCCATCTGTTTTTAGTCGCCGCCAGTCTGGACAGCATGGTCATCGGCGAGGCACAGATCTTGGGTCAGGTCAAACACGCTTATGAACAAGCCACCACGCTCGGCTCGACAGGACCACTAACTCACGGCATTTTCCAGGCTGCGCTGAGGGCCGCGCGCCGCGTGGCATCAGAGACAGCGATCAATCAGCGGCGGACCAGCATCCCGGCGGTCGCGGTTGCCGATTTTGCCAAACAAATTTTCGAACGGTTTGACGACAAAAAGATTCTCGTCGTCGGTGCGGGCGAGATGGCGGAAGAAACCGTCCGCTACGTGCGCGATGAGGGCGGACGCGACATCACAATAGTCAACCGTAACACCGATCGCGCAGTCAAGCTGGCGGAAAAATGGGAGGGTCGCGCCGCGGCGTGGGATCAGCTGATGCCGCTTTTGGTGGAAGCCGATCTTGTCGTTTCTACTACCGCCGCGAAGGAGCCCGTCGTCACGGCGGCAGACTTCAAAAAAATCGGCCCTCAACGCTACCAACGGCCGCTGGCGATTCTAGACTTGGCCGTACCTCGTGACTTCGACACCGCGATTGGGGATTGCCTGGGTGTGTACCTCTACGGCATCGATGATTTGAACGACGTTTGCCAACGCAATCGCAAATCGCGTGAAAAGGAGTGGCCGGCCGCAGAAAAAATCGTCGAAGAAGAAACCGCGGAATTCATGACCGATCTGAACCACCGGGCCACCGCGCCGACGATCCGGCGACTACGTGACAGCTGCGATTTACTGATGGGTGATGAGTTACGGCGGCTGTTCAACAAATTGCCGGAACTGGACGAGGCATCCCAGTACGAAGTCCGCCGCGCGTTCGAGCGGTTCATGAACAAGATGCTGCATCCGCCACTCGAATCACTTCGCGACGAGTCGCAGCAAGGAACACCGCACGGCTTGCTGGAAGCACTAAAACGACTGTTTCAACTCAAGGACTAAGTCCGACCGGTATACGGTTGCACTTTTCAACGTCGAATAGGCGGAACAGATCGCGCACGCCTAGTTAATCGCCGTCGGACCAGTCATCGTCCTCGCCCCAATCATCGTCGTCCTCGCTCCAGTCATCGTCATCCTCCTCGGACAAACCGCCGTCTTTGCCGTCGCTCTCATCTTCGACTTCCTGCCATTCTTCATCCTTGAAGTCGTCATCATCGACGCCGAGGGCGTCGTCATCGTCGTCATCGTCGTCATCCAGGCCGTCATCAAAATCGTCGCCGTTCAAATCGTCGTCGTCGATCTCATTAGTTTCAACCACCGCCATTTTCTGTTCGTCGAACTCGGCCACCTTTTCCGCCGAATTAATTTCACCAGTCGTTAACACAGTTGACTCCTTATTTTCCTCACTTTGATCGGCCTCGGCCTCATGTACCTCGCTTTCAGCCGTCTCATTCCGCAATCCGCTAACGGATTCATCATCCGACCTTCGCAGCATAGACGCTCGCGGTAGTTCGTCAAGATTCCGCAACCCAAAGACCTGCAAAAATTTTCTGGTGGTCCCATAAAGAAACGGGCGGCCAAGTTCGTCAGCGCGACCCGTGATCCGTACCATGCCCCGTTCCATGAGTTGTCGGACCATTTCCCCGCACTGCACGCCACGGACCGCCTCGATTTCAGCCCGCAAAACAGGTTGACGATAGGCGATAACAGCCAGAGTCTCGATACTGGGACCCGACAGTCGAAATTCGGGCGGACTGCCTGCCATTCTCCGTAACCAGGGCGAAAACTTTGGTCGCGTCAAAAGCTGATATCCGCCGGCCACCTGCTCGACGCGAAACGCATGACTGCGGGCATCGAACATCTGATTCAGCCGGCCGACCAGCGTCCTTGCAGCAGTTCCATCGGACAATTTCGCCAACTGCGCCAATTTGCGACTCGTCAGTGGTTCTTTGGAAAGAAATAGAACCGCCTCCAGCCGCGCCATATGCTCCTGGTCGGTCACCGAATCGTGTACGGCATCGACGCGCCGCCAATTATTTTGATCCGTGCCGGGCCCCGTTCCTCCCACCCGCTCGCATCCCAACCGCCGATAACGCCGAGCCGGGCTGTGGAGGATTCTGCCAAGCTCCGCAGGTTGATTTAGCATAACTTTCGTATCCCGTCGTACAGGATTCCGCGCGGCGTTGATACAGCTTCGGCCGCAGTGCTGTCAAGATGATATCGATCGGCAGCGCAGACGGACAACGGTACCGGTGCGTACCACCAGACGCTCCAAGTTGAAGGGAACAGACAACCAGAAATAGCCGAGCTCACGCCCCGACCGGTCGCCTTAATGAAAAGCCCGCCGCCAGTTTACTTCTTGCGGTGCCGAATCTTGGCCCGCATTCGCCGCTTTTTTCGGCCAACCTTGCGGCGACCCTTGCCTGTCTTTTTCGTACCCACGCATTTCTCCGGATTTCAGTAATTTGGCAAACCGTCGATTTTAACAGGTGATGTTGGCCCGGCACAAGATAAGCGGACAGAGAATCTGGCGGGCGGCCAATTAGCCCAGTACCGGTTTGACCACTTTGCCGTGCACATCGGTCAGGCGGTAGCGGCGGCCTTGAAATTTGTAAGTCAACTTTTCGTGGTCGATCCCCAACAGGTGCAACACGGTTGCTTGAAAATCGTGAACGTGAACGCGATCGACAACAGCGCTCATGCCTAAATCGTCCGACTCACCGTAAGTCATACCAGGTTTTACGCCTCCACCGGCCATCCACAGCGTAAAGGCATAGGGATGATGGTCGCGGCCCCAACGCTTACGGTTCTTCAGGTCGCCCTGCAGAAACGGAGTTCTGCCAAACTCGCCGCTCCAGATGACCAAGGTCTCATCGAGCAGGCCCCGCTGCTTGAGGTCCTGCACCAGCGCGGCAGCCGGTTGGTCGGTATCCCGGCACTGCGTGTAAAGTTCGGTAGTGAGGCTGTTATGCTGATCCCAGCCGGCATGCATTAACTGTACAAATCGGACCCCGCGCTCCGAAAGTTGCCTGGCCATCAAGCAATTGTTTGCGAACGTGCCACGCTCCTTAACCTGCGGGCCGTACAGATCAAGCACGCTTTGCGGTTCCTTCGATAGGTCCGTCAGATCGGGTACGCTCGCCTGCATTTTGTAAGCCATTTCGAACTGAGCGATGCGGGTCGAGATTTCAGGGTCGTTAAATTCTTCGTACTGCAGTTCGTTCAGACGCGCCAAATCGTTAAGCAGCCCACGACGCACTTCGCGGCTGACACCAGCGGGATTGGAGAGATACTGAACCGGGTCGCCACCGCTGCGAAACTTAACACCCTGCAACCGCGACGGTAGAAACCCACTTCCCCAGTAGTAGTCGTAGAAAATCTGGCCGCAGGTTGTGCCCTTACTGACCGACGTCATCACGGTGAACCCCGGAAGATCGTCCGCCGAACTGCCCAAGCCATACGTCAGCCACGCGCCCATGCTCGGTCGACCTGCCATTTCCGAGCCGGTCAGCAAAAACGTAATGCCCGGTGAATGATTGACTGCCTCGGTGTGCATACTCTTGATGAAGCATAAATCATCGACGATGTTGGCCGTGTGGGGCAAAAAGTCGCTGACCCAAGCGCCGCATTGGCCGCGTTGTTTGAATGGTTCGACAGCGGCCAGGATTAGTTTGCCCTGCGGGTCCCCGGTCATCGTGCTAAACCGCTTGCCGGCAACGTAGTCTTTTGGAATCGGCTGGCCGTGAAGCTCCTTAAGCTTGGGCTTGTAATCAAAAAGATCGACGTGCGTCGGTGCACCATTCATAAACAGATAAATCACCCGCTTAGCTTTAGGCGCAAAGTGATGCAATTTCGGTAGCACGTCCGGCGCTGCTTCGGCTGTCAGGCCGTCCCGTTCGAGTAGAGACGCCAGGGCTGCAGTTCCGATCCCAACAGCGCCGCGACCGAATAATGCGCGCCGCGTCAATAACGCCTGTTGTTCTTGCCAAACATTCATTCGTCTATCTCGAAAGCGTTTCGTCAAGATTAAGCAGCAGCAGGCACAGATTCGTAAATGCTGCGTGCTGCACGGCGTCCAATCCTTCGTCGCGCGGGGATTCGCCGACCTTCAACAGTTTCGCCGCCGCCTCGGGATCCCGGCCATATTGTTGCCGCAAAGTCTTCAAGCGATCAGCCAAAACTTTGATTTCATTTTGCTGCGGACGCCGCGTTGCACACAAACGGAATGCGGCCGTGATTCGTTGTTCCGCCCCGCTTTCGGCTTGCATCACCCGCTGTGCAAGCGCGCGGGCCGCCTCGACATAAGTTGTGTCATTCAATGTAACCAAAGCGTGAAGCGGCGTGTTGGTGCGGGCCGTTTTGACCGAACACGTTTGGCGTTTGGCAACGTCGAAAAACATTGTGGGGCCAATAATTCGCCGCCAGAAAGTGTAGAGGCTGCGGCGGTACAGCTTGTCTCCGTGATCCTGAGCATACCGCTTTTTGCCAAAAGTAGCCTCTGCCCATACACCGGCTGGCTGGTACGGCTTGACCGAGGGTCCACCGATTTGCCTGACCAACAGTCCGCTAACCGCCAGCGCCTGATCGCGAAGCATCCAGGACGGCAGTCGGGACCGAGGCCCTCGGGCCAGTAAACGATTTTCCGGATCGGTCTGATGGGCGGCGGCGGACGCCCGCGCGGTTTGCCGATACGTCGCGCTCATAACGATCTTCTTATGCAACGCCTTGACGTCCCATCCGCTCTCCATGAATTCCACCGCTAACCAGTCCAATAGGCGAGGGTGCGTCGGCTTTTGGCCTTGGGTCCCAAAGTCTTCCGCCGACTTGACGAATCCGTGGCCAAAGAACTTCTGCCAATGCCGATTGACCGTCACCCGCGGCATCAGCGGGTGCGACCTGTCCACCAGCCAGCGGGCAAGGGTGAGCCGATTCCGCGGCCGATCCACTTCCGACGTTTCGGTCACCGAGGATAAAGCTGCTCGAGAAAACACCGATGGAAATCCTGCAGACACCTGTTTCTCAGTAGGCTGATTGTAGAGGCCCTTGGTGAGGACGAAAGTCTTTCGGCGATTGGGCATGTCGCGCATGACCATAACCTTTACCGAACCTTTCGGCACCGCCGCGATCTCTGCCCCGATTTTTTGTTGTGCCGCCAACAATTCGTTCGCCCTCTTATCGCTTTTCAGAAACTCATTGGCGATCCGTTCGCGCTGCTCCGCGGTGCGGTCTTCCGCGGCAATCCGCAACAGTTCGAGCAGTGAATTCGCCTGCTGGAGATGCGGCGCGACCTGATCGGTCACCGACAAACGAAACCGCCCCAAATTGTGGTTGGCGTGTGGCGAATCATGCCGTAACGAAACGGTTAACTTTGAGGCTGCGGTCATCTCGATTGCCTCGCTAAACTGGAACACCGCAGCATGCTCACGATCGACCACGCGGCCTTCGTGTACCGCCCATCCCGTTTTGGAATCCCCGTTGTAGGCGGTCGATATTTTGTGATTTTCCTGTTCGTAGGTAGCTTCACTCCTCACAAAACCAATAGATATCGGCTGGGCGTCGTCCGCATGCCGGACGCTGACCTCAAAACCGGTGAGCACAAAATTGCCGCTATCGGCCCGCGAGAGGCTATTGCGAGTCAAGCTGGGATGCCGCAGAGCTTCGAGGCGGATGCCCGTAACCCGACGTTTACCGGTCATGGCTGCAACCGTGTACGTATCGTTCTTGGGATTGGGGCCGCCGGCCAGAATGGTCTGGTCTTTCTGAACCGTCAGCTTCTGGTGCACTGCCGCGACTGTTTGCGGCTGAAGAAAATCCCAGAGAGATTCGGCACCGTCGGCCAACAAGCCGGCCTCCCACTGCCGCTGTTGATCAACCAATTCGGCGGCCCGCGCAGCCCTCATCTTTTTGATCGCCGCCAGCTTAGCGTTGAGTTCCTCAAGCCGCCGAAGCGATTCTTCAGGCGGGACGTCGATCACCGGAGCCGTATTCGGATCACCGCCACCACCATTGACGGGAGTCTGATTGAAGAAGTCCACTAATTGGTAATATTCACTCTGCAGCAGTGGATCGTACTTGTGGTCATGACATCGGGAACACGTTAACGTCAATCCCATCCAGATCGTCCCCACCGTCTCGGTCTGATCAAAAAGGTATTCGATCCGGTTCTCCTCGGCGATTCGGCCTCCTTCGCCGTTGATCATGTGATTTCGCAAAAAGGCCGTCGCCAGGTTTTGGTCCAGCGATGCATTGGGCAACAGGTCACCGGCAATCTGCTGGATCGTGAACTGGTCGAACGGCATGTTGGCGTTGAGCGATCGGATGACCCAGCTTCGCCAAGGCCACATGGTACGTTCGCGGTCGCCTTGAAAGCCGTTGCTGTCCGCGTAGCGGGCCGCGTCGAGCCAATCCCAAGCCATTCGCTCGCCATAAGCGGATGAGCCCAACAGCCGGTCGACAACCGATTCAAAAGCAGTCGGCGAATCGTCGGTCAGGAATGCGTCGATTTCTTTAAGCGTCGGCGGCAAACCGGAGAGGTCCAGCGTCACCCGCCGTAAAAGTCGTTCTTTCGCCGCTTGCTTTAACGGCTGCAACCCCTTGACTTGGAGCCGAGCGAAAACGAACCGGTCGATCTCGTTGCGGGGCCAATCGCTAGCCGTCTGCGGGACGTCCGGCCGCACGATCGGTTCAAAGGACCAGTGCCCGTTCCACTCGGCGCCCGATTCGATCCACGCCCGCAGCAGATTTTTCTCCCGCTCGGAAAGGGCGAGTTTCGTCTCCGGCGGAGGCATCTGTTCGTCTTCGTCCGAACTTGAAATGCGACGGATCAACTCACTTTCGGCCGGTTTGCCCGGCACGACCACATGAAGATCGTCCCGTTTCGCAAGCAGCCCGTCTCGAGTGTCGAGCCGCAGTTCAGCTTCGCGTTTTTTTGCGTCCGGTCCGTGGCAGTGGTAACAGTTCTCGCTCAATATCGGCCGGATGTCTCGATCGAATTCGATTTCATCCGCCGTCACCACGCAGGCGGCCAGCATCCAAATCGAAGTTAGTGCAATTGCCGGCCTCATGAACCCGTCCAATTTGCTCTTTCCCAAGAACTCCGTCCCCGCGAAATCTCCGCCAACCATGATATCACGGTGGCATTTCTCTTGCCCACCCACGCCGCGTTAACGGCCCGACGCTTCGGTTCGGGTAATGGGCGGCGTACGCCCGAAATACCGCCGCACCGTTCCCTAGCGATCATTAAAAAAAATCACCAAGTTTTTCGTTTGCCGTGCGGCGGCAACGATGTCGACCTTGCCATCGCCGTTGAGATCCGCAACTTTGATGTCTTCCACAGCGACCTTATCCGCAGAGATTCTTGTTTCCCGCCATTTCTTCCCATCCTTGTCCAGCGGCGTGAACATCTTGATCCCGGGAATCCCCTTGGCGTTCATCGCCCTCCAACCGACGACAATCTGATCGGAACCTGTGCCGAGAAAATCGGCGCAGGCCAGTGCATGGCCGTCTTTTAGTTTTTCGTCCAACTTCTTGAGTGGTTGCCACTTCTCGCGGGCTTGATCGGGCTCCGCATACACTGCCGCCGTCGTGCCGTGCATAGGTTCGATGGCGACAATGAACCGTCTCCCACTGGGCAATCTGCCGTCCCGGATTTCTCCCGCGAAATTATCCGTCAGTCGCCTGGCCAACCATTTCCCACCGCGATTGTCGAAGTGCCAAACCCCTTCTTTCCCGGCAATAATTATTTCTTCCTCTTCATCGCCGTCCCAATTGACGGGGTGAAAATTATGCGACAGGTGCATAAATTCACAGACTACATCGTAGCTCC
>JAYZEI010000234.1:0-11265 GCA_036337375.1 Planctomycetota bacterium
GATCGACTTCTAAGTTCGCCCCAATACGGTGAGCGGATGGCACAGGATTGGCTGGATGCGGCACGCTATGCCGATACGACAGGCCACGCCGCCGATGTACCGCGGACGATGTGGCTGTATCGCGACTGGGTCATTGACGCGTTAAACGGCAACATGCCATTCGACCAATTCACGATCGAACAACTCGCGGGCGACATGTTGCCCGAGGCGACAGAAACACAGAAAATTGCGACGGGGTTTCATCGGAACTCGATGCAGGCGCTGGGCAACAACCCGCGTAAGGAAGAATATCGAGTTAAAGGCGTTGTTGACCGACTGGAAACAACCGGGCGAATCTGGCTGGGGATGACGCTGGCCTGCGCCGAATGCCACGATCATAAGTACGACCCGATCTCGACCAGGGAGTATTATCGGCTGTATGCGATTTTCAACAATATTCCCCATCATGGAGAGCGGTTTGGGGTTCATGGCCCCCGACTTTCAGTGTCGCCGCCGCACGCCAAGGAGCGGATCGCCAGCCTCGAGCGAGAATTGCAGCGGATGGAAGGAGCCAAACGGATCGTCCCCAAATCCCAGGCCTCGCAGGCTGACGGCAAACTGCTGAAGGACTGCCTGAGGGACTGGCTGCAAAACCCGGCAGTTTTGGTTCGCCGGCAAAATCCACTGTTGCATGTTAGCTTTCGCGGCCAGGTTCGGGCTCATGACCGTAAAGGGACCGCGGTCCCTTTGGCAGAAAGTAGCTCCCGGTTTACTGCGGCGGCATTCGACGTCAACGGGCCCCGTTCCGGAATTCCAGCGATGGGGCTCAAAGATCGGCAGGCGATTTCTTTTTCCCATTCTGCCGTACCGAAAATCAGCGGAGATTTTTCGATCGGCATGTGGGTCAAGACGCGCGAGCCGTTGGCCGATCTGGTCAGTAAGTATGACTGGAAATCAGGAAAGCGCTCTTACGTTTTTGGCATTGGAGGACAGGCCGAAGACGGCAGTGAGCCGGGAAAACTGTACGCCTGGGTTTCGGAGCAAGCGGCCGCCTTTCGGGGTCCGATCATCTACGGTTCGATCTCCGTTGATGATGGGCAGTGGCATCACGTCGCGGTTTCCTACACGGCCGGCAAGTCGATTCAACTTTATGTGGATGGAAAGCTAGACGCAAAAGCTGATGTCAAAGGCCCCTACCCGGAGCGGGTGGCCTCCTCGCCATTACCGTTGGTGATCGGTGGCGGGTTTCGTAATGCCGAGCAACCCAATGCTTTTTTCCTCCGAGGCGAGCTGGCCGATGTCCGCATCTTCGATCGCCCGTTGACGGGTAAGCAGCTTGGCGGATTGGCGGAGCCTGAAATGCAGGCATTGGACCGCTGGCTGGCCGTCGATTCCGGGGAACCCCCAGATTTGGCCAACCAACTTTATGCCGAGATACAGGGCAGTTTTCCCGACGGATCTCAGCGGCTCCGCGATTTGCGCCGTCAAATCACGGCGTTCGAACAGCAGCAGGTCACCGCTCAGGTGATGTCGGAACTGACCGAACGGCGGGCGACGCACGTCCACATTCGTGGAAACTTTGAAAATCTTGGCGAGCGGGTCGAGGCCGGGTTGCCAGCCGTTCTGCCGTCGCTGCCCTCGGGCTCGGCGGCTAATCGTTTGACGTTTGCACGGTGGCTGGTCAGCGGCGATCACCCTTTGACGGCGCGAGTGATTGTGAATCGATATTGGCAGCATATTTTCGGCAGGGGGCTCGTGCCGACCGGCGATGATTTCGGTGTCCGCGGCGATTCACCGTCCCATCCGGACTTATTGGATTGGTTGGCGGTGGAATTCGTCGACAGCGGCTGGAATGTAAAATCGCTGCATCGGTTAATCGTCACGTCCGCCACCTATCGGCAAACTTCGCGAGCAACTACCGAACGAATCGCGCGTGATCCGCAGAACCGGTTGTTGTCGCGGGGCGGGCGGTTCCGACTTTCGGCCGAGCAAATTCGCGATAACGGCTTGGCGGTCAGCGGGTTGTTGGACAATCAGATCGGCGGCCCGAGCGTTTTCCCCCCGCAGCCGGACGGTGTGGGGCAGTTTCGCGACGCGACAGCGGGCAAGTGGAGTACCAGCACCGGCACTCAGCGGTATCGCCGCGGAATGTACACATTTTGGCAGCGGATGTCCCCGTACCCGTCGCTGATTTTGTTTGACGCGCCGAGTCGCGAACGGTGCTGCGTACGTCGTTCCATAACCAATACGCCGTTGCAGGCGTTGGTCACGTTGAACGACCCGGTGTTTGTTGAGATGGCGCGGGCGTTTGCCAGGCGAATTTTAGGAGAGGCCGGGCGGGCAGACGTCGGATCTCGCATCGAGTTTGCCTTTCGCCTTGCGCTCGGCCGGCGGCCGGACCGCGAGGAGTTAAAACGATTCACTCAGTTCTACACGGCGCAAAAGAACCGGGCCGCAGATGCGGCCGACGCAGAATCGGCGGCATGGACGGTCTTAGCGCAGGTGCTCTTAAACCTCGACGAAACTTTAACGCGAGAATGACAGTTTTGCACAATCCCTGCTCAAGCATTGACGCAGATACGCGAAAGCGGGTGCTGCGGCGTCACTTTTTCGGGCGTTGCGGCGGCGCGGTCGGCGCTGCGGCACTGGCGTCGCTGTTGAATCCGAATGGTGCCGCTAACCCGGCGGCGGCCGGCGTGCCCTTGCGGCCTCACTTTGCGGCCCGTGCCAAACGCGTGATTTACCTGTTTATGTCGGGCGGTCCCTCCCATGTCGATACGTTTGACCACAAACCGGAATTGCAACAACTCGATGGTCAGCCGATTCCGGCGTCGTTCATCAAGGGTGTTCACTTTGCCCAGATCAGCCGGCGGACGAAACAGCCGCTGCTGAAGGCTTCCCCCTACAAATTTCAGCGGCACGGTCAAAGCGGAACACTGGTTTCCGAGTTGTTGCCAAATCTGGCGTCGATGGTGGACGAAATGGCGGTTGTCCGTTCGTTACGCACGACGACGTTTAACCACGACCCGGCAGTGTGTCTGCTGAATACGGGGCATTCCCGTGTTGGCCGCCCAACAATGGGTGCCTGGCTCAGCTATGGGCTGGGCAACGAAAGCGACGAGTTGCCATCGTTTGTCGTGCTCACCTCAGGCGTCAAAGTGCAGCCGTTACTGACCAATTACTGGACCAGCGGTTTTTTGCCGACACGGCATCAAGGCGTGGAGTTCCGCCGCCGCGGCGATGCGGTCCTGTTTTTGTCCGATCCGGCCGGCATCGACCGAGGGCAGCGGCGTCAGCAGATCGATTTGATTAACTGGATGAATCGGCGCCGTTTGGATTCGTTCGCAGATCCCGAAATTGAAACAAGGATTGAACAATATGAATTGGCCTTTCGCATGCAGGCCGCCGCGCCGGAAGCCGTGGACCTGCGCCAGGAGTCTGCCGAGACGTTGGCGTTGTATGGAGCAGACCCGAACGGCTCTTCGTTTGCGAACAACTGTTTGTTGGCGCGGCGATTGGTAGAACGTGGCGTACGGTACGTGCAGCTTTACGATATGGGATGGGATTCCCACGGCGATCTGGTGAAAAACCACAACCGCCAGTGCCGCGCCATCGACAAGGCTGCTGCCGGGTTGTTACGGGACCTCAAACAGCGCGGTTTGCTGGAGGAAACGCTGGTCATTTGGGGCGGTGAATTTGGCCGGACTCCCGTAGCCGAAGGAGGCGGCAACGGTTGGGGACGCGATCATCATCCGCACGGGTTCACGATGTGGATGGCCGGGGGGGGCATTCGCGGCGGGGTCACCCATGGAGCGACGGACGAATTCGGTTTCCATGCAGCGGAAAACAAGGTGGATGTCCACAATTTCCACGCGACCGCGCTTCATTTAATGGGAATCGATCACATACGATTGACCTACCGCCATCAAGGCCGCGACTTTCGGCTCACGGATATCGGCGGTCGTGTTATCAAAGAGCTGCTAGCGTAGGACTCAAGGGTGCAGCAGGCAGGCCGCCCAATCAGCATCCGTCGCCATTGTGCGATGTGATTGTGCGATGTGGTAGTGGTCTGCTGGGCTTCGAGACATGCTGTTCGCCGACAGAGACGCCGCACGTTTTGGCGGCGGCCGCAGTGATCAAAAGTTGACCACGGCTCCCGGCTTCAGCGCGTGTTTCGGCAGCGGCTTGCCCTTGCCGAACACACGTTGCTCGTCGGAGGTTTCGATCGTGTTTTTGGCCTCGTCGAATACGCCCGACTTCTTGTCGAGAACACCGCTGGGATCGAGTCCGAGGTGCTTGACCATGAACGGGTACATCGCCTGCCGCTTCGAAAGTTGATAGCCGTGGCCTTCGTCGGCAAAATGGGCGTTCTCTGCGTCAGCCTCTTTGCCGTACAGGCGAAATACGTTTTGGATGTACGGCAATTCGACCTTCGGCGTGTTTTTTGTCCAATCGCCGCCGACCGAGACGAGCAACAATGGGCGGGGGGCGGCCAGCGCGGCGATTTCCGCATTGTTCGTTTCCAAATCGGCAGTTTTGTGGATCGGCATGCCGCTCTCGCAGTGGCAACCGCCGAAGAAGTGTGCCGACACCATGACCACCGGAACCGAAACTTTGATCCGATCGTCCACGGCGGTCAGTAGAAACGTTTGTGTGCCGCCGCCCGAACATCCGGTGACGCCGATGCGATCGTCATCGACGTCGGGCAGTGTTTGCAGAAAGTCGACGGCGCGAATGCTGCTCCAGGTCTGCAAAGTCAGCGCCTGGCGGTGACCGTGATTCCAGCCGAGAACTTCCGAATCGCCGAAGCCCACCATGTCGTACGAGAACACGACCGCTCCCATCCGCGCGAGCGTGGCGCAGCGATGCTGTTGATCGGGCCGCAGCCGACCGCCGTTCGGGCCGCGGGCGTGACCGTGCGGACAGAGGACGCCCGGATGGGGTCCTTTTTTGTTGAGGGGGCGATAGAGATTACCGTAAACAAAAAATCCAGGACGGGCTTCGAATGCGGCGGATTCGACCGAGTAGCCCCGGTGCGTTCGTTTTTTGTGGATCACCGGATTCAACGGCGTGCGCGACGGTAGCGGATCTAGATTCGCGCCGACGAGAATCTGCTTGCGCACCTTGGCCGCCCGCTGCTTCCATTCTTTGAGGTTCGAATACGTGGCCGCCATCCGCCCGAGCTGTTTGACCGCATCGGCTTCCGAGTGATAGTTGCCGCGGCAGAGGATCGGCTTCGGCGTTTCCTCGCCCGACAGACGGCAGATGGGCAACGTCGCCAGGATCATCACAACTGCGATCATTTTGGATTTCATCGGGATCTCCGTTTCGGATTAGAAGTGGGCGGCGGTTGGCAGGTCGGGGCTACGGGGCTACGGGGCTACGGGCAAGGGGGCTACGGGCAAGGATAGCAGCAACGCCAACGTTGCCCAGCTGCTGGCGGCGATCGAAATAAACTGGTCCTTTTTGTGCGGGAAGCCGGTTTCGAAGTAAGTTTGGAACGGCTTGGCGCGGGTGGTCACGTGCCACGACCCATCTTCGAGTTGTGTGTCGAGTACATATTTGATGCCTCGTTGAATGGCCGGATGATCGGAGGCAGTGTTTCCCGCGCGGCGGAGGGCCACCAGCGCGGTTGCGGTCGCGTAGGCATCGCTTTTTAATTCGGAGGTCTGGGCCCAGCCGCCGTCGTCGCGCTGCGCGTCCAGTAAATTAGCGGCCGCTTGTTGGACTTTTTCTTTCTGGGCCTGCACGTAGGTAAGTGCCCGCAGACGAAATACGCGATCCTCGTTATCACTGGGCATCGTCTCCAGCAGCCACTTTTTCGCGGCCTCTTTTCTCGCGTCGGTCTTTTCCTGTTGCGAACTGGTTCCAAAAGCGGCGAGACCCCGCAACGCGACGTAGGTCGTCATGAATTCGCTGCCGGATGACGGCGGGCGTTTGCTCGGTTGTTTCCAGTGGCCGAGCGCCTTCTGGTTCTCTACGAGATATCCGGCCGCCGCCGTCGTCACGTCGTTCGACTTCCAACCGCCCGCTTCAAGGGCCCATAGGGCATAGCCGGCTGTAATCACTCCGCCGCCCTGGCCGCGGCTCTCGAGATAGTTTTTATAGCCGCGCTTCAGATGTGCGGCCGTGTGTTCTAGTTGTCGGGTGAGATTTTTTTCGTCGAGCGTGAAGCCGTGTGATTTCGCCTCCGCCAGCGCCAGGATCGGCACCGCCTGATTGTGGCAGGTAAAACAGGTACGTTTGTCGGCCGATCCGGCCCCGCCTTTTTCCAGTAACGGGATCGCCTTGGCAATCGCAGCGCGAATTTGCTTCGCTTCGGTGACGGTCGAGTCGGCCGAGACGGTCGAGTCGCAGATCATCCCCAGTGCCGCGAACACAACGGCGATTCGTAGGTAACGCATGACGGCTTCCTTAACGGTTGACCTGCTGCTCGTCCGCCTCGTGCAGCGAGATATGACGGACGATGCGTGTGATGTCCTGTTGCAAACGGATGCAGCGTTTGTAGAGGTAAAACGACGTAGCCATAAATGCCAGTACGCTCAAATACAGTACCAAATCCGCACCGCGTTCGATACCGACAGCCCGTGCCATTCGCGTTACATCCTCGGGCCGATAGATCGCCAGTCCGGCGCCGATCCACAACGTCACACGCAGTGTCCAGACACGACGAATGACGCGACCGCGAACGGCGCGCACCAGTTCGACGATCAGCAGCAGCAAAATTACGCTAACCGCAATCCACTGGAACAATGTCAACGTCGTCATCGAAATAACCTCCCCATTAAAATACGTCCAACGATTCGCAGGGCGTTCCAATTTGTTTGCCCCTTGGCAAGTGTTGACGTCGAGTAGCGGATGCGAACCGGAACCTCGCGAAAAATCAGTTTGCGCCTGAAAATCTCGTCCAGAATCTCTGACGCATGCGTGTAGTCGTCTTCGGTAATGCGAATTGCCAAGGCGGCCGGTCGCGAGAATCCACGGAGCCCGTTATGGGTGTCCGTCACGCGAATGCGGGAAAACGTCCGCGTAAAGAGTACACCGGCTTTGAGAATTATGCGGCGGCCCCATGGCATTCCATGGGTCTCGCCGAGAAACCTCGATCCCAGCGTCACGTCCACCTCTCCGGCCAGAATGGGCGCGGCGATCTGTTCAATGTCTTCAACCGCGTGTTGGCCATCTGCGTCGAACGTCACCATGGCTTCGGCGCCGCGCGCAAGCGCGTAGTCCAGTCCGGTTCGAATCGCAGCGCCCTGTCCCCGGTTGATGAGGTGCGTGACGCGGTGAACCGCATACTCGCCGGCGACTTGGCCTGTTTCATCATTTGAGCCGTCATCGACCATCACAATATTCGCATATTGCTGAGTCAGTGCTTCGAGAGATGCCGCCAGGCGCGGGCCTTCATTGTAAGCGGGGACAACGATCCAAACGTCGTTGTTGGCTTGCACGGAGTTGACCAAAGTAAGCGAAACATGGACGAGGAAAGGTACGACGACGCAGGCGAAGTTTCAGTATATTTCAAACCGTGCTACTTCGCGACCGCTTGCGCGTCCTCGGTCTGTGCGACAAATTCTTTCTTCGATTCAAAAAGCCGCCCCCCCGGTCCCGCCAACAGCGCGGGCAGAAAAGCCAGGTCGCCCACCAAGGCCGCGGCCAACAAGACGAACATCAGCAATCCAAACTGGGAGACGGGCTGGAAAGAACTAAGCGAGAACACCAGGATGCCCAAGCCGGCAATCATCGTTGTCTGCGTCATCGCCAACGCGCATTTGCGGTAGCTGTACAACACCGCTTCAACGCGGGACATGCCGTCGCTCATGCCGCGCCGGAACCAGGTCAAGAAATGAACCGTATCGTCTACGGCGATGCCCATAGCGACACTGGCCGTCATCATCGAACCGATGTCGACAAGCCGCCCGGTCCATCCCATGTACCCGAAAATTACCGCAGCGGGGAACACGTTCGGCATCATGGTCACCAATCCGGCTCGGATGCTCCTGAACCAGACGATCATCAGGACCGCGATCAAGACAAACGCCAGCAGAAAACTTTTAAAGAGCCCGTCAAGCAGTTCGTTTTGCGCTTCGTGAAACAAGGGAACCATTCCGGTGTAGAGGATGTGGAGTCCATCCGTGTCGTCGATCATGTCGATGAGCTTTTCAATAAACTCGCCGGTATCCTTTTCGCGATCGGAAAGTGCGATGTACTCCGCCACAAGGCTTTCGGCCTGGGCCTTGTAATCGCTGACCAATAAGGTTTTCAGGCGCCCTTCAAACTCGTTGATCGCGTTGTAGAAATCGTCGTTATCTTCCGGCGAAATGTCTTTTCCAAAACGCGCTTCGAGTTTCGCAAGCGTTTTTTTGAATTCTCCCTGCCAGTTCAAGACCCGTTGCTGTTGGCGATTTCGCCTGGCGGCGAAGAATTGGTCTACATCCTTCTCGATCAGTGAGATGACCTTGTGATAATCCATCTCGGTGGGTTCGACGCGGGCGCTGATCCTCCACAACAAACGCTCGGCGCCGCCTCGCCGGTCGCTGCTGAAAAATTGGACTTTCTGATAGGCGTCCAAGTTTTTGGCGAGCCGTTTATTTAACACCGATCGTTCTGTGGGGGTGCTGTATTCCAGTTTCGGCGCGAAGGTGGCGGCGGACATGGTGCTGCCGATTACTCTCAAGTTGTCGCCATCGGCGATCTGGATTTCCCCGAGATGTTGTTGGATGTCCTGGACCAATTCCAGTTGTCCGAGCGTATCCAGGAATGCTTTTTGTTTGTCGATTTGGACAACGACTTCGATCGGTACCTGCGGGCCGAAGCGATCTTTTTCCGCCAGCCACCTGTAGTCCATGATCAGCCGACTGTCTTGGTCAAAGAAACGAATAGGCTTGACGGATGTCTCGATCGACATCGTCCCCCATCCAAAATAGACGAGTCCGGAGAAGCAGACGGCGGTTATTAGATAATGCTGCTTGATGACGCCGCGGCCGATTGTGCTGACGAATCTTTCGAACATGTATGACTTGGCCGTGGTTTCCCTTTTTCTCAGCCGCCATCGTTCGCCTACCCAGCGGTCCATTTTCTGGCAGGCGACCAGCAATGTGGGCAACTGCAGGAATAGAACAACAAGCGTTGCCAAAATTCCCAACGCTGAATAAAAGCCAAAGTCCTTTACCGGAGCAATGTGGCTGACGAGGAGCGACGCCAGTCCGATGGCCGTTGTGCCAGCGGCCAGCGTGCATGGCAGCCATGCGTGTTGAACGGCGCGGCGCGGCGCCGCCTCAGCATAACCCTCGTCAAGCGCGTCGCGGTAGTAGTTTACGATATGGACGCCGGCCGAAAGTGTCAGGACGTAAATCAGAGTTGGCATCACAATCAATACCAAATTCATGTTCCCGCCCAGCCAGGGAACAAGACTTTCGGCAAAGCATGAACTGTAAGCCGCAATGATAAAAACGACGATGACCAGACGAATGCTCCGTAGCCCAAAACATGCGCAGCAAAGAGAAATGAATCCACACCAAACGATCAGGCTGTGAATGGCGTCTTGGCTGGCATCATCCACGGCGGCATTTGTAACTGCGTCACCGGCCATGTGCGGCTGCCGCCCGGCGTGTTCCTCATTCACGGCACTCCCGGCGATTGCCTGCGTGGCCAGTGTACGTAAAGCGGCGATGGTGTTGCGACGGTTGTTGTTGCCCGCCTCGGTCAGCTGAACGATTGCACAGGTGAGTTTCTCATCATGGCCGACGAGCAGGCCCGTTATGCGGCGGATCGCCTCGTTGCGATTTAAATCAAACGGCCGGTTGGTCAGCGTGTTAATCAGTGAGGGACCGGTCGTAACCTGGCCGAACAGTTTCTCGCCGTCTTTTTCGTATTCGTTCAAAGACTTGATGAAAAGATCCAAGCGGGGGTCGTCTAGCGTACAGCCGTCCCAACTCACCAGCGCAAATTCGTCGGTTCCGAAGTGCTTGACAAAATAATCGTAATCCTGCGTCGCCTCCAACTCGGACGGCAGCCACTGCTTGATGTTGTTGTTGTTGGACTCGTGCGCGAGGGTCATGCCCCAAACCAGCAGCGGGATGCCGGCGAAAAACGCCACGGTCACCGGGAGATAGTAGCGCTCGTAAAATGTCGATCGGTCATTCATCGCAGATCGCAACTTGCCGGATCAATCGCGGCGCACATCGCGATGCTTCCGGCTGGATTTTTGAGCTTAGCCTCCGTCCGGAAGGCAATCAGGCGGGAGATCGTTGGAAGGGAAGTGCCGGCCAATATTCGCTGTCCGCAGGCTGAGACTGATAAACCATCATCATATCCGCGCCGTTGTTGATCGCCCACCCGTCACCAAATTCGCCGCGTCATTTTGCCCAGACTTCGCGAACCTCACCGGTTAGCGGTCGAAATTGTCGCTCGGTTCGCGTTCCGATTAGTTGATGAGGCCACAATCCCACGTTATGCTAGCGGCTTCGTGGCCTGAACTCGGCCCTAGGTCCCCGTTTCAAACCCGTTGGCCGAGTGTCTGAGGCGGCGATCGGGCCAAAGGCAGTGCCAAGGCAGCCCCGGATTTACGCGGACGAGTAGAGCCGGGGGCGCATTAAAACCCCTCGTCCGTTTACTCGGCAGACACCTCGGTTCAGTTCCGTTATGAAATTTGCATTTGTCGTACATCCGGTTTCTGAATCGCACAAAATGTTTCGCCTAGACGATGGTGGAGAGTTCCGCAAGTTGTGGAACGGCGGCTCGGCGATTGCCATCAGCGATTATCTTCAGGCCTGGATGGCGGCCAATGCCAATCGGCGACAGGGACCGTCGGATGTCGTCGTCGTGGACGAGATGCTTAATCTGTACTCCAAGAACGGTACGAGTACCGAGGGGCGACTGTACCAGGTTCCGATGTTGGCCAGCGAGATCAAGGATGATACGACAGCAGCGATGGAGCACATCGAACGGGCGGTCGACATGGCGGCCGATTGGGGCGCGGAAATTGTCGGCCTCGGTTCCATGACGGGAATCGTGGGTGGCCAGGGCCAATACATCGCCGACCACAGCCGTGTCGCGGTAACGACCGGGAACAGCCTGACGGTCTTCTCCGCACTGGAGAACCTGTCGCGGGTCTGCGAGGAGTTGGGTATCGATCTTTTGGGAGAGACGGTGGCAATTGTTGGTATTCCCGGCAGCATCGCGACCGCCGCAGCGCGTATGTTGTCGCGGCATGTGGGACGGCTGATACTCGTTGCTAGACGCAAGAACCGGCGTGCTGAGGAGGTCGCCCAGCGGCTCGATGCCGAA
>JAYZEI010000235.1:0-4126 GCA_036337375.1 Planctomycetota bacterium
GAAGTGATAATGCCATTGGGCATATGTACCTTTGGCGGCTGTAACAGAGCCGTCACCGCACCGTTGGGATCGATCCGGTAGACGCCCTTGGGAGTTTCGCCTTCGATATCTTTCACAGCCGACCGGGCGGTGAAGTAAATGCGGCCCTTGTCGTCGATGCAAACATCGTTCGGCTTGGCGAACGGCTTACCGTCGTACTTGTCGGCGAGCACCTCGACCTTGGCTGATTTCATGTCCGTGCGGGTCACGCGGCCCGCGCCGCCTTCGCAGCAGAGCAGGCGGCCCTCCGGATCGAAGTAGAGGCCGTTGGTCTGGCGGCTGTTTTCGCGAAAGACCGAGAGTTGTTTCGATTTGGGATCCCATTTCAGGATTTTACCCATCGGCACGTTGGTGAAAAATAAGCGGCCCTCGCGGTCGGCGGCCGGACCCTCGGTAAAGATTTTTTTATCCTCAACCGTGGCGAGGACGCCGACTTTGCCGAGGTACTTGTCGGACTTCAGATCCGCGTACCTGTTTAAACCGGGTGCGGCGGAGGCCGGATTTTTTTTTGCCGCAATCGACATTGAGCAGACTCCGGCGGCCGCAGTCTTGAGGAACGTGCGCCGCGATGTTGTCCGCTGGGGTCGATTGGCGTTAAGCATGATGCCCTCCCGGGACTTCAAATACGGATAAAAACCTTGTTGCGATACATCCACCAGCAGATGAGCCAGAATACCAGTCCCACCAGGCACTTCTCAACGGTCGGTGCGTAGTCGGCGCCGGCAACGGCAAAGATATTTTCAACGCCGAGGTTCGCACCAATGTGTTTTTGCAGTGTCCGCGCCGTCCAGCCTTTGAGCGTTTGGGCCATGCAATAGATCGCAATGGAGTTCATGCCCACGACGACAATCGGAAAAGTCCATCCGCGGCGGAGTTTTGCCACATCAATGATGGCGTACAGACTGGCAAGGATCAGGCAGCAACAACCGGTCGAAAAAATAACCCAAGTCGGCGTCCAGATGCGTTTGACGGAGGGTCCGAAAAGTTCCAGGGGCGTTGTTGCCGACGAGTGCAACAGCTGGCCGATGACGACCCCCCCGATTCCGGCGGCCAGCAGAAGGAAAAGTTTGCTCCAGACGCTGTAGCCGCTGCGGAGTAATTCTCCGCACATCAGACCGAACAGCATTGTCGCCAGCGACGGAATAAAGTTGATCGTCTGGTATCCGCCGTGGTTGAATTTGAACGCTTCTTTTTGCGGCAGCCAATTCAGGATGACGAGATCAACCGCGTGGCCGACGTTCGCGTTTTTGTGCCATGCGGCGGGCAGGCCATCAAGATGCTGTTCGGCCCACTCTTGAGAAACCCCCACCTCCGCTCCGCCGGTTTGTAGGTCGATGCCCGCGTCTCGGTACGACTGATAGAGCGCGCCGGTCCCGACCAGAATGACGACCGCTGCAATTGCCTGTACGCGAAACTTGCGGCCCCAGAGCAAGAACAAAAACGTGTAGCCCAAACCGATCTGCGTCAGCACGTTCATCAGGGACCAATTGGTGACGGTCCGGTTCGCCGAATTGGAGATCAAGAAGATGCCGAGAAATATTAAGATAATCGATCGGCAAACAGCATGGCCAAGCATGCGGCGGTACGAATGGCCCAGCCCTTTTCGTTTGGCGTACGAATAGGCCATCGACACGCCGACCATGAACATAAAGGACGGCTGAATTAGGTCCCAGTACGCGCAGCCAATCCACTCGACGTGGCTGAATTGGAATTTAACCTCTTGCCAAAACGACGAGTCTGGGCTGGTCTCCAAGTGATTCTGTGCGGTCGCTGCCAGGCCGAAGCCGCTGAAGGCGAGCGAGATCATGATCAGTCCGCGGTAGACGTCCAGCGATAGCAGACGCCGTTGGTCTGGGCCATCTTGGTGATGCGTGGAGTTCATCGTTGTAGGTCGGAGTTTATTCTGTTTTACCGGTCGCCCGGGACGTCCGTGAATCCGGTGCTGCTCTACTCGGCCGTGCGTCGCGCGATAAATTGCCGGATCAGCGGAATCTCGGTCTTTCGCAACAAGGCGGCAGCCCGCGCAGGGTCTTTCTTAACTAGTGGCTCAATGCCGTACCACGTCATCAGCGGCAGGTTGGCATCGTCCCTATCTTCTGCTCTGGAAACCAAACCTTCAATGACCGGCCAGCGATCTTTTGAAGGCAATCGTTGCAGACTGCTGGCCAGGTGCAGCCGCACAAACGGCGATTTGTCGTTTGTCGCCATCGCAGCCAGTTTGCTCGAAACGCGGCCGGAGACTTTTTTCGGCTCGCACAGCAACTGCACGGCCCAGGCCCGGACATATTCGCTGTCGTGGCCGAGTTGTGCGAACAGAAACGGCTCGCGCAGGCCGCCAATCGCATGCAGTGCCCAGATTGCCCGCAGTTTGCGGGTAACTTCGTTATGGTCCTGAAAAATCGTTAGTAGCGACTTCGCAACTTTCTGCATGTTGTGCCCGGCGGCCGCCCGCTCTTGTAGGACGCGCCGTGCGTGGCGGACGTACCAGTCGTTTTTGTGCAGCTGTAATTGGACCAGTCCCTCGTTGCCGAGTCTGGCGATGTCAATCGCCGGGAGGTCGACCGACCCGTAAGTGATCTTGAAAATCCGCCCTGTTTTTCGCCGGGTGTTTTTGTTGCTGTGGCATTCGCCCGTGTCGGACCAGTCGGAAACGTAGACCCCGCCGTCGGGACCGTAGAGTAAGGTGACGCCCACGAACCACGGATCTCGCGAAATCGCCACGTCCGCGCCGTGGCTGGCTGTGTAGCCGGAACCTTTGCGCTTGAGTATGTCATTGTTCACTCGGCGGCCGTGGATGTTGCACATGAATGCGGTATTGCGATAGCGGTCCGGCCAGTTATCGCCGAGATAAATCATAGTGCCGCTGTGAGCGTGACCGCCGCCTACCGCGAGCTGCTCCGGCTTGCCGCCTTCCGAGTCGCCCGCTTTCTTGCCCACCCAGTGTAGATGGTCGGCGACGGTCGGAATCCGCTGATACGCGAACTGGCTCGACTTGCGGCCGCGCCAAGGTTCGTAGTGGCCGCCTTGAATCATGTGAAATAGATGCGGGTTGATGCAGTTGGAAACGAACGCCTGGCCGTAGTCGTCAAAGTCGACGCCCCAGGGATTCGTCGTGCCGTCGGCGAACGGTTCCCACTCGCCTCGAACCGGATGATAACGGTACAGGCCGCCGTCAAAGACAACGCGCTCGTTATCGGGGGTTCCCGGCTTGCCGATTTTCGACCAGTTCGTCCGTCCGTGGCATCCGTACAACCAGCCGTCCGGTCCCCAGGCAAATCCGTTGGCCATATTGTGCGCGTTGGCATGCGCGCCGAACCCGTCGAGCAACACCTGCGGCGCGCCGTCCGGTTTGTCGTCGCCGTTTCGGTCGGGAATAAAAAATAAATATGGCGGCGACATCACCCAGGCACCGCCAAAGCCGACTTCGATTCCCGAAACGTAATTCAACCTGTCGTAAAACACCTTCCGCCGGTCCAGGCGGCCGTCGCCGTCGGTGTCCTCGAGGATGACGATGCGGTCCCTCGGCTCCGCGTTGCGATTGGGATAGCTGTAGGCTTCGGCGACCCACAATCGCCCGCGGTCGTCGAGGCAAAACGAAATCGGCTGCCGCACATCGGGTTCGCCGGCGAACAACGTCACATTGAATCCCTTTGGTACGACCATCGATCGTGCGGCTTCTTCCGGCTCGAGCGGCTGATTGTCGTCGGCCGCGGCCGGCGGGATGGTGAAACAAAGAAGAATCGCGAGGGATTTGTGAATCATGGGGAGAAGATTATTGATTGTTGTGCAGGGGTCACAGGTTAAAACTGGGCCGGAACGATTATACTACCGGGAAAAGTCTGGCGAAATCATTTGCCAACCAGGCGGAGGTATTCCAATGTGGTCTCGACTGTTGCTTGCTGCGATTGCGCTGTTCAGTGCGGGTAACCTGCTAGCCGGTGATGCGAACCGGTTGACGTATCTCGACGATTTTTGCAATCCCTACTACGCTCATCGCGAGTTTCCAAAGCTGATCACGCCGCAGTGGGTCGGTGAGGATGGTGTGGAAGTTGTCGTCACGCTAGGCATCGACGATATGCGGGCGGTG
>JAYZEI010000236.1:0-10075 GCA_036337375.1 Planctomycetota bacterium
GTTGCCTTCGTCTCGACGGCCCATGCTGAGGAGCAACGCGGTTTTTTCTACCCCGGCTTCCGACCGACCGAAAACCCCTTCGCCAAGGCCGGGCGGCATTACTGGGTTTCGCCCGGCGGCGATGATCGCGGACCAGGCAGCAAAGCACAGCCCTGGAAAACGATCGGGCACGCACGCCAGGCCATTAAACCCGGCAACGTCGTCAATATTTTTCCGGGTCTGTATCAGTTCAACTGTCAATTCGGACCGGCCGGACCGAGCGAAGACTCAAAGACGGTCTTCCGCGCAGTCGATCCGACATTAGCCGCGGGCCGAGTCGTCATCACCGCCAACCAGAAATTCACCGCGCCGTCTTGGTCGTTGTCGGACAATCTCAGCCTGCAGGGGCTGTGGATCGGTGGCGCAATCGACAGCGCTCACAAATCGGGCGGCGGCAGCTACACATCAAGGAACAGTGAAATTGTCGGCTGTACGTTCTTCAATGCGCAGGGATTCGCCGGCGGACCGGCTTACAATTGGTTATTTCAAGACAATCGCATGGTCCATCAAGGCCGCGGCACCCACGGTCACAGCATGTACATGGCTGGCGGCGTTCGTCATGACCTGCCCTGGAACAGCCGCAATTTACGCGTGCTGGGCAACATCATTGTGGGCGGGGAGGGCTACGCCTTTCATTGCTGGCATTCACCGGTGAGCGCCACGATTGCCGGTAATTTTTCTTCGGGAAATTACTGGAGTATTGTTCTGCAAGGCCCCAATCATTCCTGCCATCACAACGTGTTTTGGAAGCCGCGCGGCAACGTGGGCGGCGGGGAAAACGGCCAGTTCGGATTTAATGCCTGGCTGCCCGCGCGACTGCGACGATTTGACCATCTCGTCTTTGGTTCACCGCACCCCGTTTGGCAAGGCCGGAACACGCCCCCCATTCGCTCGAAGCAAGCCATCGAAAAAATCTATCTGCTGCACGATGCCCGTATCCTGGGCGTTCCGGCCGGCGAACACTTGTTAATGTCCGGCGAGGAGTGGACGGGGAAGATTAAATTTCCCCAGTCACGCGGCGACGCCGGCGGTTTGAAGCCGCCGTCAAAAACGAAAGTCAGGCCCCCGTTCTTTCCTCGTTCAACCGGCGAAATCGATGCCGCGATTGCCGGAATCGGTGCGTATTTTCGCAGCCACAACCCGAAACAGATTAGCGACGACAAGTCGGATAAACTGGAACGATTGTTCGACATCCTGGAAGTGCAATACAAAACCGAACCGGAAGACTACGCCAACTTTCCCCCGATGTCGCAGGACAAGGACGATGGGACGTACGGCGTTCATTGACGACCGCGGGCGGCACAAACCGCGGGCGGCAGCGGAAACGCCCCGAATGTGACGCGGCATCCGGCAACCGGGACATCAGCGAATCCAGCCGCACTTTTATTCAGCGCTGAACGCGATAGCCGATTTTCGCGAGCATTTCGCGAACACGGTCCGTATGGTTTCCCTGGATTTCGAGAAGGTCGCCCTTCAACGTGCCGCCGGCACCACAGGCCGTCTTCAGACGCAGCAGCAACGACTGCAGGTCATTTCCCTCAGCCGGCAAACCCCGGACAATGGTAACGAGTTTACCCTTGCTGCGTTTTTCGACGGCGACGCGAGCCGTTTGTGTTTGCGGCGCAATCAGCGTTTGGGGAGCGGGCGGGCAACGGCAATCCTCCTCCAACTCTCCGCACTGTTCACAACGCGGGGGCCGATCCCACTGGGTACCCTCAAACAGTCTCATAATATTTGAACCGGCTAAAACTGCTTATTTGAAAGTGACTGGATATCTCATTCGATCGGACATCGCTGGCGGAGAGACCTGCTTCCCGCCCCCTCCGGTTCAACGGAGCCGTCAATTAGCTGCCGAATAATCTTCCGCCGCTGTCCTGCGGGAAAAATCCGTTAAAGACTCCTCAGAAATGCCAGCAGAGCGGCCGCTTCGTCGTCGCTTAAGGGCTCGCCCAGTTGGTGGCGGTTCTTTTGAATGACGTCTTCGACCCGCGAGCCACGGCCATCGTGAAAAAAAATATCTCGTTGCCCCAGTCCCCGCAGTGACGGCGGATTGAAGTGCTGCAGCCCCGCTTCGTCCCTGAGCCCGACATCAAACGTATCTGCGGCGGTGTACTCCGGCGGTGCGTGGCAATCAATGCAGCTCCGCCTCTCGAACACCCGGCGGCCGCGGCTTACCAGCGCCGCGTCGGCCGCAAACCTCGACGGCGGCGGCCGCAGGCTCTCTAAAAACGCCACGAGATCGCCTGCCTGAGCGTTGGAGAGCCTGCTTCCATGCATCGTTGTCCGAACGGACTTTCGCACCTGCGCGTCGAGCGACTTCACTTTACCATTCCATGCCCATGGTCCCGTCGCTTTCGTACCCAGCAGCGATGGAATCCGTTTCGGCGCACCAAAATCGCCGTCACCCAGGGTGTCGGCCAACAAATTGATTGTGTGTCCGTCCGAATGACAACTGTGGCAGCTCATCCAGCGGTCGTGTGACAGTCGGGCATCGTAAAACAAAAGCTCGCCGCGGTCCCGGGCCGAAAGTTTCGTCGGCGGTCCGAGCGAAATTGGTTCGTACACGGTTCCCGATGGCAAATCGATTATAGAAATGGAATCGTCAAATTGATTGGCCACGAATAGACGATTGTCCAACGAGACCATGGCCGACGGGCGACGCCCGACCGGCAACGTCTGTGCGTAAGATGAGGCGTTGATCCTGACTTCACCAACACCGCACAGCGCAACGGCTTGGCGACCTTTTTTATCGATCAATATCGGCCCGGGGTCGCCGGCAGCTCTACCGACCAGTCCGAGCTTTTCGAGCCAGCTTTCCTTCACGACATCCTGCTGCGGGTCGAGCAGCAATTTAACGTTGAGTCCGCGGACCGCATTGGACAACAAAATGCCCCAATGTACGCTGTCGCGATCTGCCCATGACCGCGAGGCAAGCATCTGACATGAAAGCAGCAACGTCGACCCGTCAAAGCTCAGCGCCAGCCCGCGAATATTATGCGCCGGCAAATCGCGGACCCGTTCAACGTCCGCCATTGCCACGTCGATGACCGCCAGTCGTCCCCCAAACGCGTCAGCCGCAATCAGCTTGCGCTGGCCTTCAATCAGCAGCAGTTCGTGCGGCGGAAATTCCAAGGGGACCTGCCGCACACGGACAGGTTTTTTAAATCGATCATCAAAATCTATAATCGAAACGCGACGCGACCAGCGTGAGCTGACAAACACGCAGCGATGTTTTTCGGAGACAATCATTCTCGTCGGAAACGGAGCAACCTCGGCAATGGCTTCTACCGCAACGTCGTCGACACCTACCTTGATCGCAAGCAAGCGGTGCTTGACGCCATCGATTACAAAGGCGGCGGAATCGCCGGGGTGCGGAGTCATATCGGCGATTTGTTCGCTGACCCGATGCTCGGCGACAACGCGCCGCTGCGCCATATCGACAACAGACACCGTTCCGCTCCGCTGGTTACCAACCAGGAGCCAATCGCCGTGTGGAACCAGCGCCGCCGGGCGTCGTACTTGCGGCGTCAGCCGTTGAGCATGCTCATCCGCCGCAAAGCACCCGCGCAGCGACCCGCCATTGCCCGTCGAAATCGCCGAAAGCAGGATTGCACAGACGAATATTTTTGATTTGCGCATGCGGTCGCCGGCGTGCAGACACTCTTACGGATCGCGTTATGTTATTATGACCGCATCCGCTCAATCAAGTTGAGAAGAAAAACAAATCTGAATTCCCCTATTTAAAGGGATTCGCCGTGGAATTAGCCAATTTTTTTCCGATCTGTATTCGCATTTTGGCGCTCGTCGCGCCAATCGTTTTCGGGCTTGACGCCAAAACATTCGCTGAAGATGAACCGCCTCGACCGAACATCGTGGTCATTCTTTGCGACGATCTCGGTTACGGCGATCTGGCGTGTTACGGGCATCCTCACATCAAGACACCAAATCTTGACCGGTTAGCGGCGGCCGGCATTCGCCTGACAGCGTGTTACTCCGCGGCGCCGGTTTGCTCTCCCTCGCGGGTTGGTTTGTTGACCGGACGCGTTCCGAATCGGGCCGGTGTTTACGACTGGATTCCTGCAGCCGGCGGACCGCGTGCCGATGCCCGCGATCAAGTCCACATGCGGCGGGAAGAAACAACCATCGCCCATCTGCTCAAGACCGCAGGCTACGCCACCTGTCTTTCAGGAAAATGGCACTGCAACAGCTACTTCAACTCACCCAAACAGCCGCAACCGGGCGACTCCGGATTCGATCACTGGTTCGCGACGCAAAACAACGCCGCCCCGTCACACGAGAACCCCGTTAACTTTGTGCGAAACGGAAAACGCGTCGGCAAACTACAGGGTTACAGTTGCCAACTCGTAATCGACGAAGCAATCAACTGGCTCGATCGGCTGGCCAAGAAATCGCCGCAGCAGCCGTTTTTCCTGTTCGCTACATTCCACGAACCACACGAGCCCGTTGCATCGCCTGCGGAACTCGTGGCCCACTACAAATCAATCGCGCAAAACGAAAACCAAGCCCAATACTTTGCCAATGTCGAAAACGTCGACCGCGCCACCGGGCGATTGCTGGCCGCCCTGGATCGACTGGATAAGTCCAAAGACACTCTGGTCATTTTTACGTCCGACAACGGCCCGGAGACATTGCGCCGCTATCGCGGCGCCGGGCGTTCGTACGGGACACCGGGTCCGCTGCGGGGCATGAAATTATGGACCACAGAGGCCGGTTTTCGCGTAGCTGGAATCATCAGGTGGCCGGCGCGCATTCAGCCGGGCAAGGTTTCCCACGAGCCGGTTTCGTCGCTCGACTTCCTGCCCACGTTTTGCGAATTAGCGGGAGCCCCGAGACCGGCCGGACGAAAGTTCGACGGCACAAGCTTCCTTCCCGTTTTCCAAGGCAAGCAGATTACTCGAGAGGCGCCGCTTTTCTGGTGCTACTTTAATTCTTTGAATGAGCATCGTGTTGCCATGCGGGACGGCCCCTGGAAGCTGTTGGCAAAGCTCGATGACGGCCGTTTTCCCAAACTTCAAAACGTCAGTGATCGCAACGCAAAATTAGTCCGCATGGCGAAGCTGACAAACTTTGAACTTTATAGAATGCCCGACGATGTGGGCGAAAACACCAACGTCATTGAGCGGCATCCGGAGCAAGCCGAACGCCTCAAAAAAAAGCTGATCGGCGCTTATCGCGATCTTACGAACACTTCACATTACTGGACGACACCGAAAATGCGGTAACAAAAACCGGCCCGCAGAGAACACCGGATACGCTACGCGGCAAAGTAAGATCGTATTTTTCGTGACTTTCGCAAATTTTGAATGTCCAGCGGTTCGATGTGAAACATCTGAAACGTGTCCGGTCTCTGATTAATGTATCCCTCGGCGATTTGGCACGTGGAAGTGCTAACAACGGTTAACATCATTGAGAGGCTGTCGCCCTTTAATTTGCAACCCGTGCCTGCCCAATTACACTGAAGTTGTGACAAATTCGGCTATCGCAATACTGTTCTTCATTCTCTCTAGCATCCTATTCTGGATGCTGGGCACTGCTCTCTTGCCACCATCAGACAGGTAAACATGATCGCGTTGATTGGTATTTGGTGCTTCGTTATTGTCTCCTTGGTTGCTGCCATCAACTGGCCGGAACTGACGCAATAGCACTCGCAGCTTTCGGTCCTCCGCTCGACGACAGCTCATCGCGGTCACAGCCGTAAGACCCTGCCGCCGGCGTTGTATTTACTCGCTTACGATGCCGCCGTCTTGAAATTGTCTCGCGAGCCCATTCGCCGCATTCACGTCACCCGTTATAATGCGCGTCGCGACATACGGCAGTCGGTAGCGGCATTGCAAAAAGCGGCCTTCTCAGCAATTCGAGTTTCTAAGTCATGCAACAACGACGTATCGGCCGCAGCAGCCTGCTCGTTTCAGACATCTGCCTGGGCACGATGACTTTCGGCTCGACCTGCGACGAACCCAAATCGTTCCGCATCATGGAGCGGGCAGTCGAAGCGGGCATTGATTTCTTTGACACCGCGGAAGTCTATCCGGTACCGCCCGATCTTTCGCATGTCCATCGATCTGAGGAAATCATTGGTAACTGGCTGGCAACGCGCGATCGCGGCAGCATCACGATCGCAACTAAATTCTGCGGGCCTTCGAGTTCGTGGTTTGTACCGCCAGTACGGAGCGGTCGGACCAGTATCGATCGCCACCACATTCGCACGGCCGTCGAAGGAAGCTTGCGGAGGTTGCAGACGGACTATATCGATTTGTATCAAACACATTGGCCAGACCATGACTTTCCGTACGAGCATACACTCGAGTGCCTGACGGAATTGATTGATGAAGGCAAGGTGCGTTTTATCGGGTCCAGCAACGAAACAGCCTGGGGCACCATGAAGGCGCTATCGGTGGCCGAACGTCACGGCTTTGCCCGATACGAGTCCATCCAGAACAACTTCAGTGCGGTCAACCGCCGGTTTGAAGATACACTGGCGGATATCTGCCGCCGCGAACAGATTGGCCTGTTACCCTACTCGCCTCTCGGCGGCGGAGTGCTAACCGGAAAATACAACGACGGACACTGGCCCGACCGGGCGAGATTTACACAGTACCGAAGCCTCGGCGAACGCCAGCAAAAGATGGTCAATCGCTTCGTGAACGACAAGAGCCTTGCTACGACAAAGGAACTCGCAAATGTCGCCCGGGACTTGGAAATTAGTTCGACAACCCTGGCCGTCGCCTGGAGCAAGCAACATGACTTTGTCGCCTCGACAATCATCGGCGCAAATTCCGTCGAACAACTTGACGAAAGTTTGAAAGCCGCGGACCTGCAACTGGAACCATCGGCCATGGAACGCATCGACGCGATCACTTCACAACATCCGTATCCGCTTGGCTGATCGTCGAATTTACGACCGCACACGCTGCGCGATCAAATTCTGAACGGACTCAAAACTCACTTTCGCAGGTGCTGATCCAGCCAGCGATAAACGTCGTTGCGGATTTCTAGCGGAAAATCGTGCGCAGCATCGGGATAGACGGCGTGTAAATTCGTTTCGGCATCCCGCAGCTTGTACACGTTTCGCGCGCTCTCGACGGCCTTGCGGACCCCCGCGACGGCAAAATTGCTGTCGCGTAACGGCGCATTAATGAACAATGGCCGCGGTGCGATCGCCGCGACAATCTCGTGAAAGTCGAACGGCATTTTCCGCGGGTCGCTATCGAATTGTTCTCGGATGCGAGGCATATAACGTTCGCTCGACCATCCCTTAAGATCGCCACCGTAATAGTCTTCAAAAGCATTGAACCCGCAACTGGTAACGACCACCCGAAGCCGCTGATCGAAACTCGCGACGAACAGCGCGTTATGACCACCTAACGAATGTCCGATACAGCCGATTCGATCCGCTTTAACCTCAGGCAACGACTCGAGCAGATCGATTCCACGAATGTGATTCCAGATTCCCTTCATCGTCCCGCTAACATAGTCGTCCGCAGCAAAATCGTAATCGTGGTACTCCCCGAAACTCAAATAATCAGGCGCCAGACAAACATACCCGCGCTCGGCCAGCTCGTGCGCATAAAAGCGACTCGGTTTGCCGCCCAAACCACAGATTTGCGACTTTCCGAGCGTACTGGTCGGGTGCAGACAGAGCAGGGCCGGAACCGGAGTTTTAAGATCGGTCGGCATCAACAGAAAAGCGGGCACGCGGTCACCTTGTTCGGCGGCATACGTAATCCGCAAGCGAATATATTTTTCGGCGACCGTTTTTTCGACAACTTTCATGTCCAACGGCACGCGTCGCTCTGGCCCTGGCAGTGACCCCATCACCCGCTGCATGTTAGCCAGAATATGCGACCGCCGCACGGTCCAGTCAAACGGTTGCTCGACGTCGTGGCGGACGCCGGATGCGTCGATGTAGTTCAGCAAATCCGCATGGTCGTCATACTGGGGAGCCCGGGGCAAGTTGTTGGTTGCCGCAAGCGGTTCGCCGTTGTGAATTCGCAGATTTTCCAGCAACGAAAGTCCACCACCCCGGGTCGCGGCGAGAATATCAACGTCGCCATCGCCATCCATGTCCACACACTTACTATCCAAATCGAAGCCGCAGTGATTCCCCCACGACACCAGGTTTCGCCGCCAGATTCTTTGCCGTGTATCAAATTTGTACCAATAAACAACCAGCGGATCGTACTCGCCGGGATCCTTGCCGTCGTGTCCTAGATATCGTTTTCCGGCAACGACATCTTCTTGTCCGTCTCCATCAATATCGGCCAACATAACCGTGTGCGACTGCGACCAAGTTGTGTCGATCGCATGTTTGATCCAACCGCGGCCGCCGTGCGTGTCACGAGTTTGCTCCAGCCAATAGAGCCCCACGTTGTGCCCGCGACCCCAAATTAAATCGGCGTCACCATCCGCATCAACATCGTGAACCAATATCGGAATGCCACCATCGCGGTGCAGTGAAAATTCGGGCTGCCATAACCACCGTTCCGTGCGCGGATTCTCCGGTGCTTTCAACCATCCTCGCGTGCCTACCAGGTCGCCCCGACCATCGGCGTCGATGTCTCCAAAGCCAATACCGTGACCGACAATTTCTTTCGGTAGATCGTGGCGAATCCAACCGACATCGCCGTTTGTGTCGTATTTTCGTTCATACCAAGCGGCAAAAGTCGTGCCGTTGGGCAACACATCCAATTGGCCGTCTCCATCAACATCAACCAGCCGGCCGGTTTCACTCGGTCCCGGCGTGTCGATCACGTGTTTCGTCCACACGCCCAATAACGACCCCGGATGCTTGACCCAATAGAGTGATTTGCTGCGGTAGTTGACACTGACCAAATCGCGCCATCCATCGCGGTCGACGTCGAGCGGCAAATTCGAATAGTCGTCGTACCGGCCCCGGATCATTTGCACATTGCGCAGCTTGTGCTTTTTCCACGTGGGCGACTCAAACCAAAATCCGCCGTTAGCGATATCCAGTTTGCCGTCGCGATTGATGTCAATTGCAGCGCAGGCACTGTAAGCCGACGAGCGGTCAATGACGTGGCGATGGAAACCAACTTCTTCCGCGTCGGCAATTGACGACATCACGAGCAACAGCAAAACTGCACGGATACGACACCTGCGAAACAACGCCACAGTCGTTGCCATCTTGCGTTCATTCCAGAAACGAGAAAATGTGACGCTATACCTCGTCGGTATCCATTTCCAGCAACTCGTTGTCGTATTCTTCTTCCAGTTGACGCACTTTGGCGACCAATTCGTCATCCACTTCGACCGCGCTAGAAATCTCCAATTCCCATTTTGTGCTGGCGCTACGCAGTGAGTCGATGTCTAACGGAAGTCGCAGAATCTTGGCGAGCCGTCGGGTAACGGCTTCAATGCTGAGAGGATTTGGACCCTGCAGGTACGCCGGTATTTCGGCGATCAGCGACATCATTTCGAAACCCGCGGCCGAAGCCTGTGACATCAAGTAGCTCACAAAAGAGCCGGGCCCCTCATAATTGGTCGCCCGCACGTCATACTTTTCCATCTCTGAAATCAAGCGTTCCTCGGAACATGTCGTATACATCCGGGGTTCTCTCGTGTGAGGCACCGCGCCACCGAATGACCCCACAAAGAGAATTCGGCTGATTCCAACAGCCCGCGCTAGTTCGAAAACACAGTGCCCAAACGTCCGCCAGCGCAGATTCGGCTCGCGGCCGAGGAACAGCACAAGCTTTTCGGCCTCGTGCGCGTAGAATGTGTTCGACGGCAGTTCGATCGACTTAATCAGCCCACCGTCAATATCGACGTCGGGACGCAGTAAAGATGCAGCCTCCATCGTCCCGGGAATGTTGTAAATGTAAAAAGGCTCCGGATCGATTTCCGCGATTCCCTTCGCATCAAGCATATCGACGAGCCGCTCGACCGTGCCCGTTGAAACATCGCCACCGTCCATCCAGCCCGAAAAGCCGAGAACCAACGTCCCACCATCCAGTCGAGGTTTATTCTGAATTCGGAGAATATCGTCGAGTTCTTC
>JAYZEI010000237.1:0-22453 GCA_036337375.1 Planctomycetota bacterium
ATTTGTATGACGATCTGCGAGCTGCCGCGTCGCTCCGTGTTCGTCTGCAACCGTGCATTCGCGACATCTGGGATCAACACGTGTTGTTCGAGGGAGATCGTGTGGCCGGCATCGTCGATTTCGGCGCGATGCGAATTGATAGCGTCGCGACGGATATTCAACGGTTGCTCGGCAGCATGGCCGGCAATGTTCGCGATGCTTGGGAGCGGGGAATCAAGGCGTATTCAGCCACGCATGAACTCGCGGACGACGAACGCCGGTTAATCGCGACGCTCGATCGCAGTACACTCCTGCTGTCCGGTATGAACTGGCTGCGGTGGTTGTTCTTAGAAAATCGTCAATTCGACGATTTTGCGGCAGTGATTACGAGATTGCGGACGATCCGAAATCGACTGGCGGGCGTATAGCTGGTAGCACTGCACCTAGTTGCGAGTTCGAGCGAAAAGCTTAAGTCTCAGAGCACACACAACTTGTTGGAGTTTCGGGCCATCGGTAGTTGACGCCCCAAGACGGCAGTAGCCGTTGACGTCCACGAAAACGGCTCCGTACAATAACGCCATGGGTCACAACGAGTTACGGGAGGTGTGTCGAATTGTTCTGCGGCCGTGGTCGATGGTGTTCCTATCCGTGTTGGCCGCGGGCTTGGCGGTAGGGTCCGCCGCCGGTCAAAAATTGCAAGATCCGATTTCTGGACTAGGTCTGCCGGGATTCGGGGTTGGCGATCAGTCGGATTCGGAAACGGTGACCGTCGATGCCGAAATCCTGCCCGCCGCGAATGGTGGCCAGCCACATTTACTGATCACCGCAAAGATCATTCCGGGTTGGCACATTTCGTCGATCACTCAGCAAGCCGGTGGTCCCAAAAAAACGGAAATCAGGTTGGAGCCGTCGGCGCAATACCGCACGGCCGGCGAAGTTGTGGCCGACCCTGCGGCGACGATCAAGGAGTACGAATTTTGGGATGTACCGGCCGAAGAACACCACGGCTCGGTCGCCTGGCGGATACCGGTTGAGCTGGCGGGCGGTCTCAAGATGGACGATGTCGTTATCAAAGGCGGTATCTCCGGCCAGGCGTGCAAAGAGGCATGTATTCTGTTCGACGTGAAGTTCGAAGCCCGTGTTACTACTGTGCATGGGCTCGGGCCAGTGCGGCTGCCGCCGGTTGCCGGGAATCCGGCAAGCCCCGAGTTCGTAGCAGGCCACGTGACGGTGGGCGGCGGCTTCGACCGCGTCGCGTCCGTTCCCGGCGAATCATTGCAGCTGCAAATTCAGTTTCAGTGCGACGAGGGCTGGCACGTCTACGAGCTGCTGCCACGGTTGCCGGAGAATCGCACGTTCTCGTTTCCAACCTTGATCGCCATCGATGAGCCGTCGGGGTTGCAATTCTCGCCACCCTCTCCAGACAAGCCGCTAAAGACGCAGCAGCAATCCGACCAAGCGGTCAATTATTATGAGGGCGGCGTGACGATGACGCTGCAAGTTACCGTGCCGCAAGATGCGGCCCCGGGACTGCATCCCATCAGCGGGATCGTTGCGTTTCAATTGTGCCACGAACGAGGAAATTGCGAACAACCTGTGGCCGCGCGTTTTAGCGCGAAGTTGAACGTGGCGGGACAGGGGCAGCGCGGTACGACACCTCTGCAATTCGTCCTCGACGATGCGGGTTATAAAAAAGCCGCCGAAGAAATCGCCGGTCTACCGAATTGGGAGGTGGTTGCGGGCACCGCGGCCGCAAGCGGAGGCGAAAGCTGGATCGCGGGATTGCCCCTGTATGCAATTTTGGGGGTCGCTTTTGCAGCCGGCTTCATTCTCAACTTCATGCCGTGTGTGCTGCCCGTGATCGGCTTGAAAATAATGTCGTTCGTCCAGCAGGCGGGGGAAAACCGGCGACGCATACTGACTTTGAACGTTTGGTTTTCGCTCGGACTGATGTCCGTGTTTTGGATATTGGCGACGCTTCCGATTGCCGTCGGCCTGGCGACCGAAGGCTCGGCGTCGTTGGGATGGGGCGAACATTATTCGATCGCTTCGTTCAACATCGTGCTCACATCGATTGTGTTTGCCTTTGCCCTTAGTTTTCTCGGCGTTTGGGAAATTCCGATTCCTGGATTCGTGGGGACAAGTTCGGCCAATGAGATCGCCGAGAAAGAGGGAGCCACCGGCGCGTTCTTTAAGGGAATTCTCGCCACCGTTTTGGCCACACCCTGTACGGGTCCGCTATTGATTCCAGCGACGACTTGGGCGTTCAATCAACCGACGCAGATCACTTACCTGGCCTTTACATTTATCGGGTTTGGAATGGCCTCGCCCTATTTGTTGATCGGTGCGTTTCCTCGCTTGATCGCGTTCCTTCCCAAGCCGGGCGCATGGATGGAAGTTTTCAAACAGGTGATGGGTTTCATCTTAATGGGCACGGTGGTCTGGTTACTGTCGTCCTTGCGCGCGGAATATCATTCGGCAACATTAGCACTGTTCGTAGCGATCGCCTTCGGATGTTGGGCGATCGGCCGGGTTCCGCTAACGGCGGATTCTTCCGTCAGAACCCAAGCGTGGCTTTGGGCCGTCGGCACGATTGCATACGTCGCGGTCGTCGGTTATGGCGGCAATAGTTATGTTACGGCCATGGCGACCGTCGTTTCCGCGATTGCCATCGGTGTATGGGTCGTCTCGCGAATCCCGGATGCCGCGAATCTGAGTCGGCAAATTTGGGGATGGGCCGCTGCGGGGGTGGTGGTCGTGTCGGCAGCATCCGTTTCCTGGATCGTCCTGCAGTCATCGCAGTTGCCTTGGGAGCCGTTTACCCGGGCGACACTGGACGACCTGCGAAACCAGGGCCAGACTGTCTTGGTTGATTTCACGGCCGATTGGTGAGCGACCTGTAAAACGAACGAGGCGGTCGCCTTGAACACGAAAAGCACAAAAACACTTGTTCTCGAACTTAATGTCAAACCGTTAATTGCCGACATAACGCACCGGGGAGAAGCGCCGGAAGCGACCCGCCTGTTGGTGGAACTTGGAAACACCAAAAAATCAATCCCGTATCTGGTGATCTACCCGGGAGACGGTCGCGAGCCGATCATCTTCGACGGCCCTATTCTACAAGGGCAGGTCATTGATGCACTGAATCAGGCCGGACCATCGAGGCCGCAAGATCAAACGGTAACAAGCGCGCGATAGCGGCTCGGCGCAGCTACAGAAAAGGCAGCGCAGCTACAGAAAAGGCTCGGGTGCTGCACGTCGCCCGAGCCTTTTTTCATGACGCGTTCAAGCCAGCGCTAGCCAACCAATTCGCGGATCGGTTCGCGGATATCTGTCAGGTACTGTGGCCGGCCGTTGGGGTCGATGATTTTTTGCGTTCGCGAATCGATGCCCAAGTTGTGATACAGCGTTGAAAAGACTTCGTGGAGATGTTTTGGGTTGTCCTTCGGTTCTTCGGCGTATTTGGTCGTTGAGCCAATAACTTGCCCCGTGTTCATTCCGCCGCCCGCCAGGAAGCACATGCTGGCGCGGTTCCAGTGATCGCGGCCGGCGTTTTTGTTGACGCGGGGCGTACGGCCAAATTCGCCCCACATGACGACCGTGACATCTTTGTCCAGGCCGCGGTTGTGCAGATCCTCGATCAGCGCACTTAAGGCCGTGTCGAGTTCGGGCAACTGCTTGCGGAATTTCACAAAGTTCTGGCCGTGCGTGTCCCAACCGCCCCAACTGAATGCGACGGTCCGCACGCCCGCTTCGATCAACCGGCGGGCCAGCAGAAATCGCTCGCCCTGCTTGCTGTACCGCTCCACGACCCGCGGGTCTTCCTTTTTCAGATCCAGCGCATCGGCCACCCTGCCGGACGTGACGACACCGACCGCACGTTGTGTGAATGCGTCGACTGCGTCCATTTGACCGCTGGAGTCGGCGGCGCGTTTCATCTTGTCGAGCGACTTGAGCAGTTCGGTTCGATCTGTCAGCCGTTCAGCCGTCATGCTGCCGCTCAGACGCAAATTATTGCCGCTCGGTTTAAACGGTTTGTAAACCGGTCCGAGGTAACCGGGTTCGCCACCCATATAGGAAACAAACGGCGGCGCGCCGCTCTGCGTGCCTCCCTGTATCCGCGACACGATGCTGCCCAGCGCAGGCCGCCCGCCGACGTTTTGCAAATCGCGTTTGGTATAGCCGGTCATGGTCTGGAAGCTGGAATGCGAATTGACCTTTCCGGTGATCGAGCGGATGACGGCGAACTTGTCGGCCATGGTCGCCAGACGGGGAAATAACTCGCAGATTTCAAAGCCCGCGTTCGTCGAAATCGGATTAAACTCGCCCCGGAATTCGATCGGCGCGTTCGGTTTCAGATCGAACATGTCCTGGTGCGAAGGTCCGCCGCCCAGGAAGATATTTATGATCGCTTTGTGCGAAGATCCGCTTGCCGCTGCGGTTTCACTGCGAAAAACGTCGGCCAGTGTCAGACCGCCGATGCCCAGCGCACCGATCTTCATAAACTCGCGACGAGAAACTCCGTCACAGAATCCGTGCATGCGTTTCGAGAAAAGCGTCAACATGGCAGGGCTCTCCTAAATGGAAAGTGGTGTTGAGTGCTCGCGGCGCATCGCCCATATGACCCATGCTACAGGCACATCAAAAGAATTGCAATCTTTCTTGTAGAGATCGACCGTGCGTAAGTTTTTGGGATGCCTGAGTTTTCCAAAAACTCGTAAATGCCCCTAATTGCTGTAAGTTCAGGTCACGAGATAATTGTCCGGTGCGTCTGCCTCATACAAGTGCGCAAAATTTGCGCCGGCATCGAAGGATTTTACTGGCGCTTGTACGCCGGACAATGCAGTAACAATCGCGGATCGCCGAAGCTGGTTCGCCGCTTTGTTCAGTCCGGTCACGAACTTGCGGTCAGTCGCCCGCACTTTCGCCGGCGGCACTTCGGCAACTTTGTCGTGTTTCTTTTTTAAACGTGCGACACCAATTTCGCTCGGCTCGGCTTGTGTTTTTCCCGCGGTATTTTTGAAACGGTAGTCGCGGCGGCGGTAGTGGTTTGGCATCGCCGTTCCCGGTCGCGTTTCCGGCCAGTTGTGTTCCACAGAACCTCGCGGCATCCGTCCGGCAGAACACAGCCTCAACATTGAATCCACACTCGCTTATTAGGGGTGGCACAAGAATGGGGGGTAGGTCATAACTAGAGCGTGAGGTTGTTTCATTCGATCGGGCGAATGGAACGAAAGAAACTCACAGCGACATGGAAAACAACACAGATGGGCAAACCGTCACAAAAACCGTCACAAAAACCGTCACAAAGCAGTGGATTGGGTTTTCGACTGTCGTCCCCAACACCCCTCGTCGGCACCGCGGTCAAATTCGGGGCTGTCGCGTCAAATTCAGTTGACACGCGGCGCGGGCGAGAGAATATTTTGGCTTGTGAAATGGCACGCTAACCGCTGATCACAATTCTTCAATGCGAACGCTCGTCATCGGCGACATACACGGATGCAACGACGCCCTGCTCTCGCTGGTCGAAGCCATTGTGCTGGCGCCGGAAGACCGGTTAATCACGCTGGGAGATTACGTCGATCGCGGTCCGTCGTCGCGGGAAGTGGTCGATTGGCTGATCAACTGGTCGAAAACCGGCAACCTGATTCCATTGCTCGGCAACCACGAGATCATGATGGCATCCGCGTCCGAAGACAGTGAATCGCGTAGTTTCTGGTCGGCGGTCGGCGGCGCGGAGACGATCGATTCGTATACACCTGCAGGCGCGGAAAAGTCGCTGGACCACGTTCCGAAAAATCATTGGGAGTTCTTCGATCGCTGCCTGCCATGGTACGAAACCGAATCGCACATCTTTGTCCACGCCGGGTTGGTAGCGAATGTGGATTTGGATCATCAGCCCGAATTCTCCCTGTTTTGGGAGCGGTTCGAAAACCCGCAGCCCCATCGTTCGGGCAAAGTCATGGTCTGCGGCCACTCTCCACAAGACAGCGGTCTGCCGGCCAATCTGGGCCACGCGGTTTGCATCGATACCGCCGCCTGTGCGGGAGGTTGGCTTACGTGTTTGGAGCCGGAAACCGGCCATTATTGGCAGGCGAACCAAGCCGGCGCGCGGCGTGAAGATACGCTCCGCAGCTAACGGCAAAAGATCGAACATTCAACGAATCAGTAGCGAACACTGAAAACTGAACGGGGAACAAGCCATTCATCTCATGATCACCGATGACAAAGACCAATTCGACCCGTACCGCTCGCCGGCCGTTGACGCAATTCTGATCGACGATGCTGACCGGCCATTAACGACAATCGAGCGGCGGATGTTGGAACTTTATTTCAGCCACCGCGATCAGCCGTTTACGATGCTCGTCCTCGTCAAGCGAATGCTGCCCAATTGGTGCCTAATCGCGGCGGTCTTCACCATTTTGTTGATCATCGCCTTCGCCGTGCTGCCTGGCGATCAACACCTGCCGCGGTTGGTACTGGCCGCAGTTCTCGGCGCGATATTTGGAGTCGTGATTCGCGATATCGGCGTTGCCCGACACTTGATCCGCATGTGGCCCGTACTGCGGTCGGTCTTTGACTGGAAGCAAGTAGAATCGCGATTGGAGTAGCGTGACAGACTTACGTGAATAGCTGATGATTCCTGCGGATTCCGGTGCACCAAATTGCCCGCCAATTATACTGATAAAGTGTCTCCTGCCTCGATTTGCCCTAGCTCGGCCTGTGCGCCATAGGACTGACATGTTGCAATTTCGGCTCCCGATCTGGTTTTTTGCCTCGATAATATTCGCAGCTCAATTCTCGTTGGCTCCGGTCGTTCTATCCGACGATGAAACACCGGCGAGCGACAAATCCAAGCCGTCCGGTGATGAAAAAGAAAAAGATGCGTTGAAGACGGTCGATGAGTTGGCGGAAAACTGCGAGCGGATCGAGGGCCTCTTTACGCTACTGCGCGACCGCGACACGGGCGAGGTTTTTTTGCTGGTCAAGAAGGGGCAGCTGGGTAAGGAGTACATCCATTTTTCGTACACGGAAAATGGCATCGCGAGATTTAGACTGTTTCGCGGGCGTTTTCAGGACGAGCGGATATTTACGATCGAACGTGATTTTCGCCGCTTGCGTGTAATTTCACAACCGACCCGGTACGTTTTTGATCCGAACAATGCACTGAGCCGTGCGGCGGAAGCGAATGTCAGTCCGGCCGTGCTGGCCGCCGAGAAGCTCGTTGCCGTGGACGAACAAAAAGGTGAATATGCCATCAGCGCAGACAACTTGTTTCTCAGCGAACTCTTTCAGCAAATCAAACCTTCGTCCGATTCAGACAACAAGAACAAATCGTTCGCGCTCGGCAAGTTGGATAAAGACAAGACACGATTCGCTGACCTAAGAAGTTTTCCGCAGAATACAGATTTCGACGTCGAATACGTTTACCAGGAACTTGCGCCGTCTCAACGGGCCGAACGCGACGAAGGCGTTACGGACTCCCGCTACGTGACGGTTCGCCTGCAGCATAGCTTGATCGAGCTGCCCCGCAACGACTATCGTCCGCGGCGTGACGACGCCCGCGTCGGTTATTTCATGAGCCAGTTCGACGACATGACTTCTGCGAGCGCCACGCCCTACCGCGATTACATCCATCGCTGGCATCTAAAAAAGAAAAATCCGGATGCGAAACTGAGCGACCCGGTCGAACCGATCGTCTGGTGGATTGAAAACACCACGCCTCGAGAGTTGCGGGAAACCGTCCGTGACGGCGTGCTGGCCTGGAACGAGGCTTTCCAACAAGCGGGTTTTAAGAACGCCCTGGTCGTCCGCACACAACCGGACGACGCCGACTGGGACGCCAGCGATCTGCGGTACAACGTGCTGCGCTGGACAAGTTCGCCCGATCCACCATTCGGCGGTTACGGTCCAAGTTTCGTCAGTCCGCGGACCGGACAAATTCTCGGTGCGGACATCATGTTAGAGTGGGTGTTTGTCACGAATCGAGTTCGCTATCGCGAGATTTTTGGCGATGCCGATCTGTCGCCGTTTGGGCCAAACTCCGAATGCCTGCGGGGCTGTTCTTGCACGCTCTCCGCCGGATTACACCACGGGACATTGTTCGGTCGTCATGCGCTTGCGGTGCAGGGCGCATCGCGGGTCGAAGTTGATAGGCTGCTCAAGGAATCGTTGCGACACCTCATTCTGCACGAAGTCGGTCACACGCTCGGTCTGTCGCATAACTTCCGTGCGAGTCATCTACATCCGCCCGGTTCGATCCACGATAAGAAGCTGACGTCTAAAGTCGGGTTGAGCGGATCGGTGATGGATTATCCGGCAATCAATCTGGCTGCGCCGGGCGAAAAACAGGGTCAGTACTACGAGACCAGACCGGGGCCTTACGACAAGTGGGCAATCGAGTATGGCTACAGTTCCGCGTTGGAAAATCCGGCCGCTGAAGAAAATCGCCTGCGGAATATCCGCGCTCGCTCTACGCAACCCGAACTCGCGTTTGCCAACGACGCCGATGATATGCGATCCGTGGGCAAAGGTATCGACCCGCGGGCGATGATCTTCGATTTGACCGGCGATCCGATCACGTGGGCCGAAGGACGCGCCCGGCTGGCCCGTAAGGTGATGGAAAAATTGCTTGAAAACTACAACGACAAAGACAAGTCGTATCATCCGCTTCGCGACCAGTATTTTCTGTTGACGCGCCAGCAGGATTGGACTGCGCGGATCGCGTCGCGGTTCATTGGTGGCGTTTACAACAATCGATCGACGGTTGGACAGCCGGGCGCCGCCAAACCGCTTCAGCCGGTCAAACTTGCCGACCAGCGGCGTGCGATGCAGCATCTGGCCAAATATCTGTTTGCGCCGGATGCTTTTGTCCTCTCGCCGGAACTGCTTGCCCATCTGCAGAAACAGCGCCGCGGATTTAATCATTATGACGAAAACGAGGATATCAAAATTCACAGCTACATCTTGGGTATCCAGCGAGGTGTGCTCGACCATCTGTTGCACGCGAATGTTCTGCAGCGGATCACGGATTCGCAGACTTATGGCAACGAGTACTCGTTGGCCGAAATGATAGCCGACCTGACCGGGGCAATTTTTGACGCCGAACAAGGCGGCAACGTGAATTCGATCCGGCAGAATTTACAGATCGAGTATGTGCGACGGCTTGCCAAAATCTCGCCGCAACCCGGCGTTTTGAACGATAAAAATCCGAGCCATCACTACGTCACCCAGTCGATTGCGCTACAGCAATTGCGGCAGATTCGATCCAGTTTGGAACTGGAGTCCGGCAAAGCCCTTGACGCCGAAACCCGCGCGCACCGCGGACACCTGAAATTGTTGATCGATCGCGCGGTGGCGTTGCCTTTGAGATAGCTTAACCCGCACGTTTCCTCGCCGCTAAGATGCGGAATTCGCTCTAGGAAACCAGGGTCGTAGCTTGGTACTGCTTGGCCATTTCTTCAAGCGTGACGGTCTTGATTTTCGTCGCGTTACCGGCCTGCCCGAAAGCGACCATGCGATCGGCGCAGATTTTTTGCATCGCTTCGCGAGCCGGCTTTAGGTAGTCCCGCGGATCGAATTTTTCGCGATTCTCATGCAGTACCTTGCGAATTGCGCCGGTGATCGCCATGCGGTTGTCGGTATCGACGTTGATCTTGCGAACGCCCGACTGAATTCCCCGCTGGATTTCTTCGACCGGAACGCCCCAGGTTTGTTCCATTTGGCCGCCGAACTGGTTGATGATATCCTGCAGCGCCTGCGGAACGCTGGAGGAACCGTGCATCACCAAGTGGCAATTAGGCAGCCGCCGATGAATTTCTTCGATGCGGCCCATGGCGAGTACTTCGCCGTCCGGTTTGCGGGTGAACTTGTAAGCGCCGTGACTTGTGCCAATCGCAACTGCCAGGGCATCAACGCCGGTTTTATTGACGAACTCTTCAGCCTCGTCCGGATCGGTTAGCAATTGATCGCGTGAAAGGACGCAATCGGCGCCCTGGCCGTCTTCCGCCTCGCCGGTACCGGTCTCGAGCGAACCCAGGCAGCCGAGTTCGCCCTCGACGGAGACACCCTGGCCGTGCGCACTTTCGACGACTTTGCGGGTTACTTCGACGTTATATTCGAAACTCGAGGGCGTCTTGCCGTCTTCTTCGAGCGAACCGTCCATCATCACGGAAGTAAATCCATTGTCGATTGCGGTTTGGCAGGTATCCGGACTATTGCCGTGGTCCTGGTGCATGGCGATCGGAATTTGTGGATACAGTTCCACGGCTGCTAGCATGAGGTGCCGCAGGTAAGCGTCCTGGGAATATTTGCGGGCACCCCGCGAGGCTTGAACGATTACGGGGGAATCTGTTTCGGCGGCAGCTTCCATGATCGCCTGAATTTGCTCCATGTTGTTGACGTTAAAGGCCGCCAGGCCGTAGCTGTTTTCCGCCGCGTGGTCAAGAAGCACGCGCATGGGAACCAAAGGCATAGTTTTCTACTCCGCTATTAGGTTGTGCGCAGCGACGCGCTGATTGCGACTCAATCGAATCGGCCAGTCTAACATCTGAAACCTGGCGATGACAGTCGCGGGTCGGTCAGGTACGTTGAGCGAACGACTGGAAATCGTTATTTTGGTTATTTCCTAAACAGTCAAATACTGAAGATTTAAGACATTTGGAGACCACACATGGGGCTCTTTGACGGCAAAAAGGGATTAGTAACCGGGGTGTTCAATAAGCAGTCGATCGCGTGGGCCATTGCCGATCGTGTGATGAACGAAGGCGGCAAATGCGGGTTTTCGTATTTTCCCGACAAGCCTGACGATGCGCGAAAGAAGAACCTCGGTCGCCTCAAGAAACTGACCGATGGCGTGGACAACACCGCATTTCTGCAACCGATGGACGTGACGAATGACGAACACATCAGCAACCTGATGGCGCAGTGCCAAGCGGAATTCGGCACGATCGATTTTTTGCTGCATTCGATCGCGTTCGCCAATCCGGCCGATTTGAAAGGCGACACGATTGACACAAGTCGCGAAGGTTTCAAAACGGCGATGGAAATCAGCGCGTACAGTTTGATAGCATTGTCGGCCGCCGCTCGTCCGCTGTTGGCCACGGGCGCGAGCATTTTGACGCTGACTTATTTCGGTGGTGAAAAAGCCGTACCGGGTTACAACGTTATGGGAATCTGTAAGGCGGCGCTTGATTCAATCGTTAAGTATCTGGCGTTTGATCTCGGGCCCCGCGGCGTTCGCGTCAACGCGCTCAGCGCCGGGCCGCTTCAAACCGTCTCCGGCCGCGGCGCGGGCGTGGACGAAATGCTGGCGCTTTACGAGGGCATGGCACCACTGGGCCGCAACGTGACGCATGAGGAGGCCGGTAAGAGCGGTGCGTTTTTGTTGTCGGATTTTTCAGCGGGGATCACTGGCGAAATTCTGCATCTGGACGCCGGCTACAACGTGATGGGTTCGCCGGGACGTTTTCTGGATGCACACCGCGATGGCACGTAACACGGAAGATTGCCACACCAATCCTAAGCCGATTGCGGTCGCCGTGGTGGAGCACGCGGCGAAGTTTTTGATTGGCCACCGGCCGGACGGTGTCGAACTCGGCGGACTTTGGGAATTCCCCGGCGGGAAAATTGAGCCCGGCGAAACTCCAGCGCAAGCGGCCGTGCGGGAGTGTCACGAAGAAGCAGGGCTGCGGGTTGAAGCCGGCAGTTCGCTCGGCGAAGTAAGGCATGATTACGGTGATTTCGCTGTTCATATCCACTTCATTGCATGTCGGCTGCTGAACGGATCTGCCCAAATCCCCGCGACCTATCGGTGGGTTCGTCCGGACGACTTTTCCGATTACGAATTCCCGGCGGCGAACGTCGCGATGCTGAAGAAGTTACGTCCCAAACCTGAAGGTAGAAACACCTGCTGAGTCGCGGGTACACTTCGCTGGGAGATACGCCCTCTGCGGAGGTTCACCTAGGCACCTGTCGTATCGCCCGAATAGACACCCATGTGTTCTGCTTCGGCAATTGCCGCGTCGTAGATTTTCTTGGCTGCGACAAGTTTCGCCTCGGCCTTCGCCAATTTGGACTCCGCCTTGACGGCGCGGACCGCCGTTTTGTTCGCCAGAGTGTGCACCGATTTCATGGAATTCTCCCGACAACGATTGTTGTGCTGTTACATCGAAATCAGTTATTCACAAACTTTGTTCCAGGCGTCGGATACACCCTTGAGATAACCCGTGTAGACGCGCGCCCCTGGTGAGGCGGGGGCGTGAAATCTACCGCGGCGCAGCGTCGGGGCCGAGCAGTTCCTGCAGCTTGTGCAGGGTGCGGGTAAGCATTACCCGGACAGCGGCGTCAGATTTGCCGATTGCCTGAGCGATTTCTTTTGTGGGCCGGCTTTCGACGTACCGCATTCGCAAGGCGTCGCGGCATTGCTCGGGTAATGATTCGACCGCAGTGGACAACTGGATGTGCTTCAAATCCCGCGAAAAGGCCGCACTGGGGCTGGTCATACTGGCCACCAGTATGTTGATCAACCGACCATGTTGGTCGTCGTCGAGCGAGGGGCGATCCAGCGCAACCTCGCGGTTGGCCGCCCGCTTCTGCGCGCCGAAGAACCGCCTGTGCGCGTCGATAATTCGCCGGTCGGCGATCTGGCAAAGCCAGGAAAACGGTTCCCGTTCGTCCAGTTCGACTTTGGCCAGCGACCGCACCGCGTCCAGGCTGACTTCCTGCAGGATATCGTCCGCTTCTATTTTGCTCTGCAGCTTCTGACTCATGTTGTTTGCGACAAACGCCAGTAGCCGCGGCCGGATTGAGTCGATGTACTCGACCAGTGCCGATTCGTCGTGGCCGCGGATGCGATCTTTGAGCGATTTGTCGGGCGACATCGTGTTTGGAGCTCGGTTCGAGGTGCTTTTATTTGACGGGCTACCGGCGTAAGTTTTATGAGCCCGCAGCCTCTCTATTGAACCACTTCGATGGACAGGCGACAACGACCGAATCATCCGTGGTATAAAAATGACCGAGTTCGACGATACTGCGACCTTCAGCTTAAATGATTCCCACGTGATATGGGACGCGCTCGCCAAACGGATCGAAGCGGTGAGCAATGCTTGGGAAGAGGCCGGCCAGCCGCCAACATTGGCGAACTACGTTCCGCTTCAGCCGGCGGCCGTGCGTCGCATTACGCTTGTCGAGTTGATCAAAGTGGATATGGAATTTCGCTGGTCACAACGCATTTCTCCGAAACTCGTTGAAGACTACCTGGCAGAATTCCCCGAACTGGCTGACGAAGGTGGCGTACCCGTCGATTTGTTATATGAAGAATTTCATATTCGACAGCGTTGCGGCGACGACGTGTCGGCGCGGTATTATTTCGAACGATTTCCGCAGCGCAAGGACGATTTGGCCCGGCTGTTGGGGATCGATCATCAGCAACTGGCGACGACGTTGGTTCCCACTCAGCCCAAGACTGAGATAGGCGTCGGCGAGTCGATCGACGATTTTGATTTGTTAACGCGTTTGGGCAAAGGTGCGTTTGCCAGTGTGTTTCTGGCCCGCCAGCGGTCGATGCAGCGGCTTGTGGCTTTGAAAATATCTGCCGATCGCGGAGTGGAACCGCAGACTTTGGCGCAGTTGGACCATCCGCACATCGTGCGAGTTTACGACCAGCGGACGTTGCCCGATCTCGGCACGAGGCTGCTGTATATGCAATACGTCCGCGGGGGGACGTTGCAAGGCGCGATTCGTCTTGCGGAGAAAGTCAAGCAAGATGCGCGGGACGGAACAACACTACTGGCCGCGGTCGATCGGGCGCTCGACCAGCGCGGTGATTCGCCGCCGATCGACTCGTCGCTGCGCGACCGGCTGGCCGCCGCATCGTGGCCGGAAACGGTCTGTTGGGTGGGCATGCAGTTGGCCGACGCGCTGCAATATGCGCATCAGCGCGAGGTGCTGCACCGCGATCTCAAACCGGCCAATATTCTGCTGACCGAAGAAGGCGCGCCGAAACTGGTGGACTTCAACATCAGCTCCTGTTCGAAAGTAGCGGGTGCCAGTCCGGCGGCGTATTTTGGCGGTTCCCTGGCTTACATGTCTCCCGAGCAACTCGACGCCGCCAATCCCAACCGTGATGATACGCCAGAATCGCTCACACCGGCTTCGGATATCTACTCACTGGGAATGGTGCTATGGGAACTTCTGACGCTGGAGCGGCCATTCGATGAGGGTAACTTAAGGGCCGACTGGGGCAATGTGCTCGACCAGTTATCAGCGCGGCGCAAGTCGGGCGTGCCACAGGAAGCGATTGCCCGGTTGCCCGATGATTGCTCGGCCGCGTTGAAGGAAATCTTGTTAACTTGCCTGGCTGCCGATCCGGAAGAACGGTTCTCATCAATCGGCGAGTTGGCCGACGAATTGCGGCTTTGCTTGAATCCCGCGGCGCGGGCGGTACTGCGAGCGCCGAACCGGGGCTGGCGGCGGTGGGCGAGGCAGTTTTCATTGATTGCATTTTTGTGGACCACTTTTCTGCCGAACGTGGTGGCCAGTTGTTTCAACATCTTTTACAACGAGCGGCAAATCATCGAAAAACTTGGTGAGGCGACGGCCAACGTATTTGAATTATTGCTGTTCGTCATCAACTTGATCTTGTTTCCATTGGGGCTGGCCATCGCGGTTTACCTGTTTTGGCCTGTTCGCCGCGCGCTCAAGTTGCAGCAATCGGTTTCTGCAGCGGAATCGAAAGAGTTGCCGCTGGCCCGCAAGCGATGTTTGCAACTCGGTCATTTTGCCGCGATTATTGGCATCGTGGGATGGGGCATCGGCGGCATTGCCTTTCCGCTTATGATGGTTTCGCTGGGCGCCGATTTAGGGATAAACGACTTTGCGCATTTTCTGATGTCGCATGCAACTTGTGGGCTGATCGCGGCGTCTTATCCATTCTTCGGGCTTGCGGTGCTGGCCGTACGTAGTTGGCTGCCCTTGCTGTTCCGGCCGCAATCAGCGACTGCCGACGATTGCGCGTTGCTCGATTGGTTGGGGCACATTACGTGGGTCTATTTGGGTATCGCCGCGCTGGTGCCGATGTTTGCCATGGTGTTGTTGCTGGCCCTGTCGGGCAGTCCGGATCGCACACCGCTGGTTGTGCTCAGTAGCACCGCTGTGGGCCTGCTGGGTATTTTCTTTTTAGCGAGGTTTCTGCAACGTGACATTCGCGCGATCGCCGACTTGATTCGCAAGAGCAAGTAACGGATATACGAGCCGGCGTTTTTCACGCCCGTGGCAAACAGGGTTATCAAAGGAAAAGTCGATGAGACCTGACACGGTACCAGTTGTGCGGTGCAATCGATGAAAATTTTAGCTCTCGAACCGTATTTCGGCGGCAGCCATAAAGCGTTTTTGGATGGCTGGTCCGCGCGGAGCCAGCACGAATGGGAGATGATTGGCCTGCCCGCTTACAAATGGAAATGGCGGATGCGGCACGCGGCGATCACGATGGCCGATGATGTCGCGGCGCGAATCGGCGAAGGGGCGACTTGGGACGCGCTGTTTTGCAGCGACATGTTGAATCTCGCCGAACTACTCGGTCTTGTCCCTGAAGCGGTGCGTCGATTGCCCGCGGTTGTTTATTTTCACGAAAATCAATTGACTTATCCGGGCGCAGCGGAAACGGATCGCGATCTTCATTTCGCCTTCACCAATCTGACCACGGCGCTGGCGGCAGAAAGCGTTTGGTTCAATTCGAAGTATCATCGCGATTCGTTTCTTGAAGCATTGCGGGAATTCCTGTCGAGGATGCCCGATTACCAACCCGTTTCCGCGGTCGACGCGATTCGAGAAAAGTCGTACGTGCAACCCCCAGGAATCGCCACGTTTACTCCTCAGTCGGATCGCAAGCCCGGACCGCTGCGAATTCTCTGGGCCGCCAGATGGGAGTCCGACAAGAACCCGGAGACGTTTTTCTCGGCGCTGGAGTTGCTTCAAAACGCCGGAGTTGACTTTCGACTGAGCGTTCTCGGCGAAAGTTTTGAAAACGCTCCAGCAGTGTTTGAGCGGGCACGCCGCCTGTTTTCCGATCGCGTTGATCACTGGGGATTCCAACCATCCCACCGAGCATACAGCGACACTTTGTGTAAATCAGATGTTGTTGTTTCGACCGCCATTCACGAGTTTTTTGGAATTGCCGTCGCGGAGGCCGTAGCTGCTGGTGCGATTCCACTTGTGCCTCGCTCACTCGCCTATCCGGAACTACTTGGTCTTGATCGCGATGCAGAGGCGGTTGTTTTTTTCCACGATGGAACTGCGGAAAACGTCGCAGATAAACTCGCCGATTGGGAAAAGGTGATTGTGCGTAACCGTGATCCGGGGCAATTCGCCAGTTTGGCGCGCCGCAACATTCGACAATTCGATTGGCGGACCCGAACGCCAGATCTTGACGCTGCGCTGAACGAAGTCATTCAAGTTAAACGAAGTCGTTCCACCGGGGTCTATGGCCGTTAAGGACCGGGCCCAACTTCTCGCCAAAAACGGGACGACCGATCAAGAGTTGCCGGTTTAGGCCACGATTTCCTTAACCACTTTGCCGTGCACGTCCGTTAGCCGGTAATCGCGGCCCTGGAAGCGAAACGTCAGGCGTTCGTGGTCAAAGCCGAGCAGATGCAGGATAGTCGCTTGCAGATCGTGAACGTGAACCTTGTCGCGTGCGACGGCGAAGCCAAGTTCGTCGGATTCGCCGTGCATCGTGCCGCCTTTGACGCCGCCGCCCGCCATCCACATGCAGAAGCAATCCGGGAAGTGATCGCGGCCGAGCACCTGGCCCTTGGACGTGCGGCCTTCGCGAAACGGGGTACGGCCGAATTCGCCACCCCAGATAATCAGCGTTTCATCGAGCAGGCCCCGCTGCTTAAGATCCTTGATTAGCGCGGCGACCGGTTTGTCCATCGTGGCGCACTTGTTGGTCAGGCCGTCGCGGATATCTTCTTTGGGATTTGTACCATGGAAGTCCCAGCCCCAATCGAACAGCTGCACGTAGCGGACGCCGGCTTCGATCAATCGCCGAGCGAGCAGGCAGTTGTTCGCCAGGCTCCCACCGCCGGGCTGCGCGCCGTAGGCTTCGAGGGTCTCCTTCGATTCCTTCGTGATATCCATCACCTCGGGCACGGACATTTGCATGCGGAATGCCAGTTCGTACTGCGCGATCCGCGTGCGCGTTTCCGGGTGGCCGAGTTCGCTGGCCTGGATTTCGTTCAAATCGCGCAGTGCGTCGAGCGTCAGCCGCCGCATTTTGCGATCCATGCCCGCCGGATTCGACGAGTACAGCACGGGATCGCCTTTCGAGCGGCACTGCACGCCTTGATAGACTGACGGTAGGAATCCGTTGCCGAACGAATTTTTGCCGCCATTGGGCTGCACGCCACTGGAAATCAGCACGACGAAGCCGGGCATGTTTTCGTTTTCGGTTCCGAGTCCGTACGTGACCCATGACCCCAGCGACGGGCGGCCCGATCGCGGCGATCCGGTGTACACAAACATCTCCGCCGGAGCGTGATTGAACTGGTCGGTATTCATCGAGCGGATGACGCACATGTCGTCGGCCACGCCGTGCAGGTTCGGAACCGCGTCCGACATCAGTACGCCACCTTCGCCGCGCGGCTCGAACTTTCGCGGCGTGCCCATTAACTTGGGTGTCCCGGAAGTGAAGGCAAACCGTTTGCCCTCGAGGAATTCCTTCGGGCAATCCTGGCCGTTGTGTTTGACCAGTTCCGGCTTGTAGTCGAATAAATCCAAATGAGGCGGAGAGCCGGTCATGTGCAGGTAGATCACACGCTTGGCCTTGGTGGCGAAGTGCGGAACTTTGGGAGTCAACGGATCGACAACCTTCGCCGGAGCTGCCGTCGCTTGATCACCGAGCATCGATGCCAGCGCGATTCCGCCCAGTCCGATGGCCGAATCTTTCAAAAAATGCCGCCGCGTCGCGGTTTGTAGAAGTTCAAGACGGGGATGCATCGTATTCTCCGAGAGCACTTTTGTTTTATCGCTCGCACGCCTGATGCCCGGCCGAGGTCAACGACTTTCAAATGCTGCCGCCGCCCCCGGTCTGCCGCAAAAGGATCTACCTTTTCATAAACATTTCGTCCAAATTCAACAGCACGTTACCGACGACCGACCACGCCGCCAATTCGACCACATCGGCGCCCTCGGGTGCGGGGCCGATCGGCATGGTGGCGATCTTATTTGCGGCGTCCGGATTTTCTGCTAGCCGGTCGTGCGCCAGTTCATAAAGCGTCACGATTTCTTGCAACTCATCGTCGGCGGGTGGTCGGGCCAGGCAAAATCGAAAACCAAATCGCGCCTTCTCAGCCGTCGTATCACCAGTCGCCGCGATGCGGCGTCCCAGCGCCTGCGCCGCTTCGACATAAACCGGATCGTTCAGTGTCACCAGCGCCTGTAGCGGCGTGTTGGTGCGGTCGCGGCGGATCGTGCAAACTTCGCGATTCGGCGCGTCGAACGTGACCATCGACGGATACGGGTTCGATCGCCTCCAAGTCGTGTAAAGTCCGCGGCGATAGCGATCTTCACCGTCGCTCGTCTTCCAGTCGATGGCACCGCCGAACGCGGCGTTGATACCCAGTTTCGGCTGCGGTGGTTTGACCGGTGGTCCGTACATTTTTTTGCTCAACAAGCCGCTGACAAATAATGCTTGATCGCGGATCATTTCGGCCGACAGGCGAAAACGCGGTCCACGGGCCAGTAGGCGATTATCCGGATCACGCTCAAACAGTTCCGGTGTCAAGCGGGATGACTGCCGGTACGCTGCCGAGGTAACCAACAACTTCACCATCGCTTTAGTGTCCCATTTCAGCCGGATCAACTCGGTGGCGAGCCAATCCAGCAATTCGGGATGCGATGGCAACTCGCCTTGCGTTCCGAATTCTTCGCTGGTGCGGACCAGTCCGACACCAAAGATCGCTTCCCAATAGCGGTTTACAATCACCCGAGCCGTCAGTGGGTTGTTTTCGTCCATCAACCAGCGGGCCAGCGTCAAACGATTGATCTTCTCGCCCTCTTTGGGCGAGTAGAACGTGGAAGGCAGGCCGGCCGTTACCTCCTTGTCGACGTCGAGAAAATTGCCTCGCCGCTGTATGCGAGTTTTTCGGCGGCGGTTTTCAGGAAGCTCGCGCATGATGGGCGTTTTGACGCCCTTGATTGAGGCGAGTTGTTTCTTAAGTTCCTCCAGTCGCATTTTTTCAGGAGTGTTTTCGTCCGCTTTAGAGGATACGTAGCCGGCCACCGCATTGCGGTCGGCGGCACTCAGTTTGCCGGCCTCCCGGGGAGGATTCAAATCGACGTTTGGTGCGGGCGGTTTGGCGACGCTGGTCAGCCAGAGCGGTTGGTGTTTTTTGTCGAGCAACACAATGCGAAAATTAGCGAGCCGAGGGCCGACGTCCCCATCGGTGCGATTCCAGATTCCAATGCGGTCGATCACGACACTTTTTCCGAGATCAACTTCCCACCAGGGATTGTCTGCTTCGGCCGTGTGAGTCGTAGATTTGGCCGCGTGATAGTCGCCGTCGGTGTTGCCATCGATGGCTAATTTCGCCGGGCCTTCGAAGGCGGTATTGATCTGCGTCGCCGTGCCGCTCCTGGCAACGTTATCCTGGCCGACCAGTATCTGGACTTCGGCCAGCGACAGGAATTTCTTTTGGCCCGGCAATTCGATCCTCACAAAGCGGGTGTTTAAGGGGCCTGTGGCGGCGGGCGGTTTTTCCGCGGGCTGTTGCCCGGCGACCTTGGCGGCAATTTGTTTTTCCAGCGCTGTAATTTCCACGCCCAGCTTTTTTTGCTGTTGCTTCTGCTGCTCGCTGTAAGCCTCCAATGTTGGACTTTCGTCGCGGCGGTCGGCGTCTTCGGTGTTGTTGAAGATCGCGAACATTTGGAAGTACTCTTCCTGCGAAATCGGGTCGTACTTGTGGTCGTGACACTGAGCGCAGGCGATCGTCGTGCCCATCCAGACAGCCATCGTCGTATTGACGCGGTCCACGATCGCCACGTTGCGGTATTCCTCGTCGTTCGTGCCGCCTTCGTTGTTGGTCAAGGTGTTGCGCTGAAACGCGGTGGCAATCAGCTGATCGTTCGTCGGTTCGGATAGCAGGTCGCCGGCAATTTGCTCAATCGTGAATTGGTCAAATGGCTGGTTGTCGTTGATCGATTGGATGACCCAGTCTCGGTAGCCCCAAATCACGCGCGGCGGGTCGTCGGCATAGCCGGCCGAATCGGCGTAACGAGCCAAGTCGAGCCACATGCGGGCCCAATGCTCGCCGTAAGTTTTCTTCTCCATCAATCGTTCAACAAGATTTTCGTAGGCTTGCGGATCTTTGTCATTAACGAACTGTTCAACTTCTTCCAGCGCCGGCGGCAGGCCGGTCAGGTCGAGCGTGGCGCGGCGGATCAGTCCGTGCCGATCTGCCGCTGGCTGCGGCTTGAGCCCTTCACGTTCCAGCCGCGTGAGAATGAACCGATCGATTTCGCCCCGCGGCCAGTTTTGAGTTTTGACGGTGGGCGAATTCGGACGAACCGGTTTTTCGTACGACCAGTGTTTGGCGTACTTGCCGCCTTGACGGACCCACTCGGTCAGCGTCTTGATTTCTCGCTCGCTAAGTTTTTTGCCGGAATCCGGCGGCGGCATTGCCTCCTCCGGGTCGTCCAAAGTGATGCGGCGGATCAATTCACTCTGGTCCGGTTTGCCGGGCACGATCGCAATCTCACCGGATTCCGCTTCGCCATACGCAGCCTGCTGCTGGTCGAGGCGCAAACCGGATTGCCGTTCCTTTTTGTCCGGACCGTGACACTTGAAACAGTTGTTCGAAAGGATCGTGCGAACTTCGCGGTTAAAGTCAATGAGCGATTCGTCCGCGGCCGCCGGCTCGATGAGACAGACGCCGATGGCAGTGAACCAAAAACAGCGGCGCCAACGGAAACTGGGATTGAACCACATGTCGTACCAATGAGCAGGGATGCAGCGTGTCATTAACGGGCCGAGGCGGGTAACCGACCATCCGCCAGTATATCAAAACAGCCCCAGCCCTGGCAAAACCTGACGGAATTCACGAAAAAGAGAACCGGCCGGCCCGTCACCGCCTAGGGGTCGTTATTCTGTTGCGGTTCGTCGTCGGCCTTCGGGTCGCCGCGCGGAAATGGCGGCACGCCGTTGGTCGGGAATCGTTTTTTTAATCGAACCAGTGCGAAAGTCGCCGAATTCAAGGTTGGACTCGGACCTTGTTTGTCACCCAGTTCGTCGATTGCGGCGAGCGCCGCGTCGTCTTTGCGGAGCGCAGAATACTTATCATTCGACGCCGCGATCGACGCGTCTGCGGCGGTCAGTTCGTTAATTAAGGCCACGTAAGCATCCCGTTTGGCACCTTGCACTTTTTCGAGAAAGGCCTCCTCCTGGGGTACTTGCTTGTCGAGGTTGTCTACGACCTTCTCTAGAGACTTCCGTAGGGCTTTGGAACTGGACCCGCGCGATCCTCGTCTCGAATCTCGGTCGGAATCACGATCCGATGACAAGTCTTCTAAGCGTTCTCGCGACTGCGCTAGCTGCGATTTCATCGCGACCAGTCGCCGCCCGCGGGTGGCAAGCAGCGAGGACAAATCGCGGAATTTGTCTTCTAAAACCTTCAGGTTTTTCATCTGTTTACGGAGTTCGAGTTCTTCCGATGCGATCCAGCGCTCGCGTTCTCGGGTAAGGCCGCTACGGGCGAGCAATTCAGCGGGATTTACATCGACTGTCGGTTCATCGACTGCCGGTTTACTGACGAGCGGCTCGTCGGCGGAATCCGGATTCGGCTTGAACGGAACTTTGTCCGGCGGGAATTCGCTCACGGGCTCCGAAAGTTTAAATCCCCCATCGAATCGGTCGTCATCGGGATTTGTTTTTTTGATATTGTCCGCCGCAGGCTTGTCCGTCGCCGTGGGGTTCGAGATATCGCTCACCGCGTCAGCGGAAACATCAGTGCCGGTTGTTTCGGGATTATCGCCGGTGTTGTTCGCGGGCGGGCTCTCGCTGTCGGCTGCGGGAACAGCCTGCAATGGTTCGTTCGCCGCCTGCGGGACGGGCCTAGTCGTCCGCGCCGCTGCTCTGTCGCGCGTCGACCGGCTGCTTCCTGCCGCCGCTCCCGCGGCCACGGACTTTTGGTCGCCCGGTTGTTCCCCTCGCTCTGCCGATCGGATTGCGTAGATCGCGGCGCAGATTAGTACGAAGCCAATCCCGACGGCGGCGACGATCGGCGCAGGATCGAATTTCTTGCGGGCGATACGACTGCGTCGCGTCACCGATCGGGGGCCGCCGATGGAAACCGCCGCATCGGCGGAATCTGTGTCGACGGATGGCCTTTTTGTTGCGGTCGGCTCTCCCGCCGGTTGTTGTTTCGATCCACCCACATCGGCGTTTTCCTCTTCCACGCCGTTCGATTCGATGGCGGGT
>JAYZEI010000238.1:0-9002 GCA_036337375.1 Planctomycetota bacterium
AATGTGCCGCGGTGTGCGTTTGCAGCCGCGGCATTTTTATTTTCGAGTTGTCTCTGCCGGGTCGGCCTGAACCTCAAAATACAAAATGCCGAACCGGGCTAGCTCGTCCTGCCAACACTGCCGGAGGCAGAAGCCTGCGGCGTTGGCCATGCGGTCGAACTGCCCGACGTCGTATTTGTGAGAATATTCGGTGCGGATTGCTTCGCCGTTGGCGATCTCGAATTGGTGTTCACCCAAAGTGACGGTCTGGTCGCAGCGGCTCGCCAGATACATCTCGATGCGGCCGCGCGATTGGTTGTAGGTCGCAAGGTGTTGGAACCGGTCCAAATCAAAATCGGCACCCAGTTCCCGGTTGATGCGCAGCAAAAGATTCAGATTGAATTGAGCCGTGATACCGGCCGAGTCGTTGTAGGCCGCCTCGAGGACACCCGTATCCTTCTTCAGGTCGATGCCGATCAACAGCCCGCCACCGGCACCACACATGGCGGCGATCCGGCTCAGCAGCGCGACCGCATCGTCCGGTCGAAAATTCCCGATAGTCGAGCCGGGAAAATAGACGATGTTTCGCAGCGGCGTGCGGGAGGCGGACGGCAGTTGAAACGGTTTGCTGAAGTCCGCGCAAACGGGCAACAGTTCGACCCGCGGATACGCGGTTGCCAAGTCGGCCGCCGTTTGCATCAGGTGATCTCGAGAAATGTCGATCGGCACATAGGCCGCAAGATCGCGCAGATGATCCAGCAACATCCGCGTCTTGCGGCTGCTGCCGCTGCCAAATTCAATCAACATCACATCCGTGCCGAACTTCGAGGTTATTTCTTTGACGGACCGGTCCATAATGGCCAGTTCGGTACGCGTCAAGTAATACTCGTCCAGCTCACAGATCGCCTCGAACAGCGCCGAACCGCGCTGGTCGTAAAAATATTTACACGGAAGTCGCTTATGGTCGCAGCTTAGTCCGCGAACGACATCGTCGCGGAAGATATCGGCCTCCGGCCGCTGGTTGAGCAAGTCGATCGGTTGTGATTCGTCGGGCACAAGTGCCTCGTGGACGACCGTCGTGTTTGGATGGTTTTGAGGCGGCCGTTATTAGACGGTGACCCCGGTCGCATTTTGGTTTATTTGATCGGCGCCGGACACTCACGCTAGTTGCCATCTTGGTTTTTGTCAACGATCCTGGAGCGTGGGGGCGATCGGCTCTATTGGCCGCGGCTCGAACTGCTCCTTCGCCGCAGCGTAAAATCATGTTTGACCGCCGCAATCGATTATCGGCCGATCGAAAATTCCCGCTCGACCCGCGTCTCGTTGCCTTGCCGGTCGCGTACGCTGACGAAGAGTCTGCCGCGGGTGAGCTTGTTGATCGGCCGTTTAAGTTCCACCTTCCAGATGCCTGCGGTAGTTGCCTGCAACTTTGCAGCCAGATTTTCCCCCGGTTTGACGTCATCTATTTCGAAATCGGCTGTCACCGATAGGCTGCCGGCGTCCAAACCGCTGTAGTAATCGTGTGCGCCGATCAAAATGCGATCCAGCAGCGGATTGGCGCCGGGCCGCGGGTATGCGACCGAGAGAATCGGCCGGTTGTCGTCCAGCATCCAGCCGTAGCCTGCGCGATCGGCTTGCTGCGGGTCGTAATCTAAATCGACCGGACATCCTAAATCGATCCACCGCGTGATCGTGCGGCGGTCTTCGTCGGAAAGGGCCGCGACTTTGCCCGCGGCCACGGCCTTCGGCGGCGGCATCCGGCTGCCGACGAAGTCGATATCCCACTTTGCCCGGAACCGTTGCAAATCGACCGGCTGGCCCCGTTGGATCAGATCGCGTTCGCCGGGTTTCGACTCGGAGGGGTGGTCGTCGTTGCCGAACCCGTCCAATCGCCGGCCGTAGATTTTCCAGACCAGCAAGCTGCGCCGCGCCTGGAATTTACGAATGTAGCGCGAGGCGTTCGGATAGCCCCAGGTGTCGTAGCCCGGCGGTTTGTGACCAAACCGCGCCTTTTCGTCGGCAGCCAATCGATAGAAGGTGCCGGGAACCTTCGCCGTGTGGGGGATGTCGATTTGCTCGTCATCGGCGGCCAGATTTAAATTGCCGGCCGGCGGCTGTTTGCCGTCACTCGAATGGCAGAGGGCGCAGCTCCGCTCGAGAATTGGTTTGATGTCGCGGTGATATTCGACGTTAACAACTTCTTGTTTTGAAAATCTTAGGCCGGCGCTGTCATCGACATTCCACCGTTTATTCGACTCGTCGCGCGGCTTGTCGGTCAGCAGCGGGGTCGCGGCCGCTAGGTTCCAAACTTCGTAATGCGGTTTCGCCGCCGCCGTCAGGGAAAACTCTGTCGGTTTCTGGCTATGAGCGTGACAGCCTCCGCAGTTATTGCGGATTTCACCCGGCCGCAGTTGATGCCAGGTCTGCGACATGTTGAGCAGCAGGCCGTCCTTGTCGACTGTCTGAAATGTGAATGCCGTGTCGGCCGGAATCTTTGCCAGAAAACTTGTGTCGGGGTTGCCGTCGGGATCGGTGGGCTGATCGGCGCCGGAGAACTTCCGCACCGGAATTTCCCCAAGAATTCGCAGCCTCTCGCTCGCGTGATTGTAAAATCGCCGACCGGAATTTGCGCCCCGCTGACGGTCGGTTGTCGGTTCCATCACTAAAAATCGCACGGCGTGTATTTCGCGGTTTTCATACAAACCGGCGTCGCCGCCTTGATTGTGCCAGTTCAGCGGCATGCCGTTGCCGTGGCTGGTGAAGGCGTCGAGCCCTTTCCAGGGATCTCGCGCCGCTGTTTCTTCGGGGCACTTTGCGGTCACTTCCCCCTCGGGCACAACGCCGTTGGGGTAGCTCTCTCGCTTGTAAAGACTTGAGGTACCGACCAATCCGAACGGCGTGCCTGCCGGCAAGTGGCGCGACAGCTTGCCGTCATTTGCCAGTGGCGTCAGCGCTGCCGGTTCGTCCACACCGTAAATCCGCTTGTACGGCACGACGGCGCGGGGCCAGCTTTCGTTGTACTTGGGATCATTTTTGATCAACAGCATTTGACTCGGTTCGGTCACCACATCGCCGTGTTTGATCAGATAAATGCCGCCGTCGAGTTGCGGCAAAAACGTGTATTGGTGATTTACCGGACCGGGCGAGTAGATCGTCAGTAAATGATTGTCCGGAGCCCCGGCCGGATGCGTGAACTTGCCGACTTTCGGCGAGTTTTTGTCGCCAACGATCGCAGTATCGGCCGGCCCTTCACGGCCGTGCGAAAATGGCGTCAGCGAAACCGAACCGACCGGCATGAACGGCATGCGGTACAGTCTGGGTTTGGTATTGTAAAATCGACCGTACCGCCACGGCTTGTTGCGGGGATCATGCATGTACGCCGGGCCGAATGCTGCCTGGCCTGCCGACGGTGTGGGCGGCAGCTTGATGTACGCACCGAAGCCGCTGTTGTTTTGGTTGTAATACTCTTCGACGACGATCGCGCCGTCGCCCAATTGTGATTGAAAATGAAACCCGTTCGGCGCACCGCCCGGGTCGAACGCGCTAATCAGCGGCGCCCAGTCGGTGCCATCGGGACGTATCGTCCAAACTCCCCACAGAATCGTGCCGCGGATACCTTGCGATTCGAGCGTACTGAACATGATCCGACCGTCTTTAAGTACAACCGGATGCAGCGCACCGGAAATGTTGATGTGCCCGATTTTTTCGAGATTTGGCGGGTCGTCGCCGTCGAGAATGCTCTCGTCGCGGTCATCCATCACGAACAGTTGCAGCGCTACGCGCGGGTAGCCTTTCGCCGGCCGAAAACCATCGCGGTTACTCGTAAATACAATCTTACCCCCCGGCAACGGACACGGTCCCATGTTGAACACGCCATAGTCGTAATGCGATTTACCCGGTTCCGCCGAGCGGAAGTCGCCGGACCAGCGGGCGGCGCCGGTGTTGGGAGAGAATCGCTGGTTGGTCAATCTCACGATCTTCCGCGATTTGATGTGGATCTTGAAAATGTCGGCCCCGCCTCGTGGCGGTGTCCACTGGTTGGCTTTTGTCAGGTCGTAAAGGTGTGTGTAGTAAACCCACTTCCCGTCGAACGAGACCATGGGATCGGTGATGGAACCCTTGCCGCCTGCGGCCAGCAGTTCTTCGGAGCCATCCGGACGAAGCAACATCAGATCTGCGCCCGGCTGCATCGTTACGGGTTGTGAGAAGTCGGTGTAGTACCGCTTGTGAACCTTGTCGCCCCCGCGTCCGGCGCGGACGTACACAATGTCGTAGTCGTAGCGGACGGAATTGTCTTTTGAAATATGCGGCACGCGGACATTGATCGGATCGGGAAACCGTTCATCCTCGGGCCGCGCCGCGGAGGCGACTGTATAGGTGAGGATCACACATCCAATTGCTGTACAGGTAATTGTCCGAATCATCAGGCCTTTTTCCCGTACAGGTGCCCGCCGGGTTCATTATAATGGCCGCTCAATGTAGGGCCACGCTACCCGTCCAATGATATCCAATTTTTAAGGTGCCGTCATGAAGTTTGGCCGCGTGTGGAGAAATCAGGCGAGAATCTCATTGGTCACGGTTGCCATCCTGGCCGCCGGCTGCTCGGTAGCAGCGGCCGAAGACTATACACTGCACACGTTTCGGAAAGTGAAGCTGACCGACAAGTTCTACAGTGAAGGCGCGCATTGGGGCGACTTCGATCACGATGGCAACGGCGACGTTGCGGCGGGTCCGTTCTGGTACAAGGGGCCCGATTATAAGCAGGCGCATGAATTCCGGCCGCCACAGGCATTCGATCCGCATAAATACTCGAATGCCTTTCTGATGTTTACGGGGGATTTCAATCAGGATGACTGGGACGACATTCTCGTGGTCGGTTGGCCGGGCAAAGATGCATCGTGGTTCGAAAATCCGAAGGCCGCTGCGGGGCACTGGAAGCGGCACGTGGCGTTTGACATTGTCGATAACGAGTCGCCGGGACTGGCGGACGTGACCGGCGACGGCAAGCCGGAGTTATTGTTCCACACGCGGGGCCGGTTGGGATATGCCGAACCGAATTGGAAATCGCCCGGGCAGTTGTGGCGGTTTCAGCCGATTTCTGGTCAGCATGGCTGGGGTCGCTATCAACACGGCTTCGGATACGGTGACATCAACGGTGACGGCCGCGCCGACTTTCTCATGCATGGAGGTTGGTGGCAACAGCCCGCTCCGTCCGGTGGCGACGCGGCGTGGAAACATCACGCCTTCAATTTTGGAGCCGGCCGCGGCGGCGCGCAGATGCTGGTGTATGATGTGGACGGCGACAAAGACAACGACGTCATCACTACGATTGATGCGCACGGCTACGGACTGTCATGGTTCGAACAGCTGCAGCCTGCCGGTGGCGGCGTTACGTTTAAAGAGCATCAAATTGTCGGCCGCAAACCGGAGGATAATCCGTACGGGGTCAAGATCACGCAGATGCACGCGCTGTTCCCGGTGGACATGGATGGCGATGGGTTGAAGGACTTCGTCACCGGTAAGCGTTATTGGGCGCACGGCCCCAAAGGCGACGCCGAACCCGGTGCACCGGCCGTGCTGTACTGGTTTCGGTTGACGCGGACCGGCGACGGCAAAGATGTTCATTTTGTGCCGTATTTGATCGACAACGATTCGGGAATCGGCACCCAAGTAGTCGCCGGCGATGTTTCCGGTAATGGCCTGCCTGATGTCGTTGTGGGTAACAAAAAAGGAGCGTTTCTTCACCTGCATGAGGTGAAGAAAGTGACGCGTGCCGCTTGGCTGGCGGCACAGCCGGAGCGCGTTGATTAAAAGGCAATAAATTCACGATGATGGAAATTGAATCTGTGAACTGCTGCGGGTATGCTGCTGCGTGGAGAAACTGTTGTGCGGTTACCGGGGGGGTACGGCTATGAATATGGCGATCCGCTATTCGACATTGGCATGCATCTTTTATTTCGGCTTTGCGCCGACGGGTCGAGCGGTCGATGCGGCCGCCAAACCGGTCGATTTTTCCCGTGAGGTTCTGCCGATATTGTCCAACAAGTGTTTCGTCTGCCACGGCCCGGACGGCGAGGAAAAGGAAGTATTGCGGCTCGATTCGTTTGAGGCTGCGACTCGAAAATCGGAGGGGCGGCGGGCAATCGATCCGACTGCGCCCGAAAAAAGCGAAATCCTCGCACGGCTCGCCGACGCCGAGGAACCGATGCCGCCGCGCGAGGCCGAGAAGCAGCTTACTAAAACCGAACGGGAAGTGCTCGAGCGCTGGGTACGCCAGGGCGGCAAGTACACGACGCACTGGGCATTTGTTCCGCCAACCAAGAAGCTGCCGGCGGGCGCCGACCGCGCGGCCAAAAGCGACGCGATCGACGCCTTTGTTCTCCGCCGGTTGAAGGCAAGAAATGTAGGCTTTGCGCCCGAAGCCGATCGCGCGACGCTGGCTCGTCGAGCGGCGCTCGTACTGACCGGGCTGCCTCCCGAACCGGAGCAACTCGACGCATTTTTAGGAGACAAACGAGCAGACGCTTACCGGCGGTTTGTCGACGAAATGCTCGCAAGCCCGCACTACGGCGAGCATCAAGCCCGCTATTGGTTGGATGCCGTACGCTACGGCGATACACACGGTCTGCACCTGGATAACCGCCGCGGAATTTATCCTTATCGCGACTGGGTCGTCCACGCGCTGAACAAAAACCTGCCGCTGGACGACTTTATCACTTGGCAGCTTGCCGGCGACCTGTTGCCAAATCCAACGCTCGAGCAGCACGTGGCTACCGGTTATGTGCGAATGAATCCGACGACGGCCGAGGGCGGCGTGATTCCCGCCGAGTTCCAGGCCAAAAATAATTTTGACCGCGTTGAAACGCTCGGCACGGTGTTTTTGGGAATATCGCTCACGTGCGCCCGTTGTCACACACACAAGTACGATCCGATTCCGCAGACGGAGTACTACCGGCTGATGGCCTTCTTTAACAGCACGGCCGAAAACGCGCTGGACGGCAACAAGTACGACTACGCTCCCGTAATTCGCGCCCCCAACAGCGTAACCATGTGGCGGCACTGGACCGATCTTCATTCGCGCGGCGAACAGCTTTTTGCCAGGGCAAAAGATGTCGTGGCAAAGTTGCCGGCCGAGGATGCCAAGAAGTGGGGGGCGACCAACACGAAAGACCGCTTGCTGCGACTGGCTGAGGCGGACGGGCCCTTTGCGGGACTGAAACTGCAAGCTGCGGCGCGCGAAATCGTCGCAGGTCTGGACAAAGCAGCGGCCGGCTTCACCACGACCCTCGTCACCCGGGAGTTGCCCAAACCGCGGCAGACCCGGTTGCTCCAGCGGGGTGAATACAATCTGCCGGTTGGCGACCCGCTTGAGCCGGAAACACCCGGTGCTATGGGCGGGTTGCCTGACGGTGCGCCCCGGAATCGATTGGGGCTGGCGCAGTGGCTCACGTCGCGCGAGCATCCGCTTGTGGCTCGCGTGTTGATCAACCGCATCTGGCAGCGGACGTTCGGCCACGGACTGGTGCGGACGCCGGAAGATTTTGGACTGCAGGGACAGCAGCCGACGCATCCGCAACTTTTGGATTGGCTGGCCGTCGAACTTCACGAATGCGGTTGGGATTTGAAACAGATGTTGCGGGTAATGGTGGACTCCAAGACCTTTCGGCAGAGGTCCACTTGGCGAGCGGATGTGGATGACCCCGAGAACCGGCTGCTCGCACGCGGGCCGCGACACCGGCTGGATGCCGAAGTAATTCGCGACGTCGCGCTTTGGTCCAGCCAGTTACTCGATCCGCACATGGGTGGCGAAGGCGTCAAGCCATACCAGCCCGCCGGCCTGTGGGCGGCGCTGATGCATCCGGGCAGCAACACAAAAAACTATGTCCGAGATAAGGGCGCGCTGCTCTACCGGCGCAGTTTGTACGTCTATTGGAAACGCACCTGCCCGCATCCGATGATGATCCTGTTTGACGCGCCGGACCGCGAATCCAGTTGCGTGCGGAGATCGCGGACCAACACGCCGTTGCAATCGCTTGGTCTGCTGAACGAAACCCAGCGCATCGAAATGTCGCGCAAACTGGCCGAACGACTGTTGCGCGAAGGTCAAAATGACACCGAACGGTTGAATTTACTTTTCAAGTTACTGGCCTGCAGACATCCCACGGATCACGAGCGGGCGGTGTGTACGAAGCTGTTAAGGGCCATGCAGGAACGCTATGCAGACGCTGAAAAGGATGCATTGGCATTGCTCGCGACGGGCGAGATTCCGGGTGACCAGAAGTTCAAACCGGCCGAACATGCGGCGTGGACGCAATTGGCCGTGACGGTGCTGGCCAGCGATGTGAGTCTTTTGTTGTACTGAGACCAATCTCCGCGAGCTAAAGGTTTGATGGCCAAAAAGCGCAAAAATTCCAATGATGAAAGCGTGCGCAGCCAGCCGAAATGGGGCCTTGGCAATTCCCCAGCCTGTAGCCCTTCGTTAAAGACCCCTGAGACTGAAACGAGATCACGATGAACAACAACCCTCTTCGCGAGCGCGAGCTTATGGTCACACGGCGGCAGCTATTTGGCAGGGCCGCTTTAGGTTTGGGCACTGCTTCGATGGCGCACCTGCTCGCGGACGATTTGCTGGCTGATCCGCGCAAACCATCGGGTGGTCTGCATCACACGGCGAAGGCCAAGCATGTGATCTACTTGTTCATGAGTGGCGGGCCGAGTCATCTCGACTTGTGGGATTACAAACCCAAGATGCACGAGATGTTCGGTCAGCAGTTGCCCGACCACATCCGCAATGGACAGCGTATTACCGGAATGACCTCGCGCCAAAAGACGTTGCCGGTCTGCCCGAGCAAGTACAAATTCACCAAGCACGAAAACAACGACCAAGGGGTCTGGATTAGCGAACTCCTGCCGCACACGGCGAAGATGGCCAAGGAGCTTTGTGTCGTCAACACCGCCTACACCGAAGCGATCAACCACGACCCGGCGATCACGTACATTCAAACCGGCAGCCAGATTCCCGG
>JAYZEI010000239.1:0-31914 GCA_036337375.1 Planctomycetota bacterium
TTTATGCAGGATCGCACCTCGGTGATCATTACGCACCGCATGTCTCTGCTCGAATTGGCCGACTGCGTTGTCGTGATGCAGGCCGGCCGCATCCTCGATAGCGGCACGCACGGGGAATTGAGCGGCCGCTGCGAACTCTACGGCCACCTCTGTCAATTAGACTTCCGCGCCAGCGCATGACGTGCGGTTCAACCGGCCAGTTCCGCACACCGGCCCCGCGGGGCCTCGGGACGATCGGCCTCACCACCCGCGTCTGTTGCCGGTGGCCTCTGCCTGAGCGTTGCGGATTCTTCGACGGCAGCCTAATTCAAGCACTGGCTTTGCATGCACTGCTGCGCCCGCAAAGTTTACCTCAAGTGACTATCCCATTTATTCCGAAACATGGGGTGTCTGTAGCCAGCGCTCCGATTTTGGTCTTATGCTCTTTTCGCCCCGGTTCAAATTTCTGTTTGTTCATATCGCCAAGACGGGCGGCACCAGCGTGCGTTCGTCGCTTCGCCGCTTGTGCTGGCGCGATCCGCTTTTCGTTCCGCTGTTTTTCTGTAATCGCCTCAGTCACCTCTGCGGTCATCGGATTGGCGCCAAGTTTCCCCGCCACGCGCCGGCGGTTGCCGCATTGGAAATGATGAGCCCGTTGTTTTTCGGCTCACTGTTCAAATTCGCGTTTGTCCGCAATCCGTGGGACCGCGTCGTCAGCTCCTTTCACCACTTTGCCCGCGAACAATCGTCGATTTTGAAAGAGAAACGGATCGGCGACTTTCACGATTTTGTGCGGTGGGTGGTCGAGGATGCGGCCGACTATCGTGGACCCAAACCGGTGCTGGTGGCCGCCATTCGGCGACCGCAGTTTGAGCATTTGGTCGACATTTCAGGCAACACCATTGTCGATTTTGTCGGCAGGTACGAGCAATTGGCAGACGACTTTGCGGCCGTCTGCGATCGGCTGGGCGTTAAACCGCGTCCACTACCGCACAAACGGCAGGCCAAAAGCCGCAGGGATTACCGGAGTTATTACGCCGATACGACGGCCGAACTTGTCGGAAGATTGTTCCACAAAGATATCGACGAATTTGGCTATCGCTTCGACGCGCCTCCCGTGTTGCGAATATCGTCATCAGCCGGCGACCCTCAAGCACCGTCTGATTCGGATGCCGTCGAGCGATTTCGTTCCATACCATTCAGCACCGGCTTAAACAGGGAAGATCAGGCCGTGGCGGCACCCGCCGCATTGGCGGTCGACAAGGGGGAATCGGCATGTTGAATCGACAACCGATCTTCGTCAACGGTTTTTCACGGGGCGGAACCACGATTTTGACGAACCTGATCGCTTCGCACCCGGATGTATGCACCGTCTCCGAAATCCACCATCTTTTTAAGGGCGACAACATCACGGATTCGGCATTTTGCGTCCTGGGAAAATGTCTGTTGCACGACGGCCGCGTCATCGCTAGTGTCCGTCAGGATTTTTTCAGCCCCAGATTGATCAGGCCCCGGCGGCCGCTTTCGCCGCGAATTCAACGGTTCATTGATCGCGTGATTTACAAGGAAAAGGTCCGTGCGCGGCACGCGTTTTTTAATCGGTTCAAAAATCAGGATGACGAGTACACGAGCCAAGAGATTGCCGCCTCGCGGCTGGTTGCAAAAAACGTCGATGGCATGATCTATGCCACCGACGCATTTGCCGAGATGTATCCCGACGCCACGTTTATCGGATTGGTCCGCAACGGCTTGGCACTGTGCGAAGGCCATTTGCGCCGCGGCCGCTCTGCCGCTGAGATCGGCTACCGCTACCGAATGTTGGGCGAAAAGATGCTAAACGATGCAGAGCAACTGCCGCGCTGCCTGTTGCTTCGGTTTGAGGATTTGATGGGCGATCCGGCAAGCCAGGTTCGCGGTCTTTATGATCACGCAGCGTTGGATATCCACAAGCTAAACGGTGTGCGGATGCAGATCAGGCGGGTGATGGACAAGGACGGCAAACATCAGCTGGTGGGCGGTCTTGAGTGGGAGGTTGTTTGGCTCGATTTGAAGAATCTCGGTGCGCACTTTCAAAGCGATGTCAACGACAACCAAATTAGGAGGCTGTCCAGCGGTGATCGTGATGACTTTCTCCGGGAGGCCGGAGAAACGATGGAGAAATTGGGATACCCGGTCGACGCGCAGACGGATGTGCCGCGGACGGTCGCGTTTCCCGAACTTACCGCCCGGCAGGTTCGGTCCGCTGCGTGACGGCGATGTTGACGCGGATCGAGGAGAAAAATCAGGTGCTCGCTTTCATTCATATTCGCAAAACGGCCGGTAGTACGGTTGATATGATCTTGCGACAGTCGTACGGCGCGCGGCATTGTCGCGTGCGACACGGCAAAGCACGAGCGTTGGCGCCGGTGATCGCAGCCGACGAACTTCGCCGCTGCCGTTGGGTTTACTGGAGTATGCGTTCGGTTTCAGGGCACGGCATTGTGCCGCACAGCGACCTGGAAACGAGCTACCCGGACATTCGGTATTTTACCTTTCTGCGTGATCCGCTCGCCCGTTGCGCGTCGGATTATCAGTTCCGTGTTCGTCGCGGCGGTTTGCAAATACCGTTCGACGATTGGATTCAGACAGAGGTCGCACGTAATCAACAGACCAAAAAGATCGCCGCTGCAGAAGACGCGGATGCGGCAATAGCTATGCTCAGGCGGCGGGTCGGCATGGTGGGTCTCGTCGAACGCTTCGACGAGTCGCTGGTACTGCTCAAAAAATGGTGCGCCGATCCAAAGTTAGATATCCGCTACGAATCGAAAAACGTCTCGTCGAATTCGGCGATCAAGCAGCAGTTGCTGAACGATCCGAAGACACGCGCACAACTTGCGGAAGCGAATCGAGAAGATGACAGGCTGTACCAATTTGCCGCCGACGAATTGTTCGCACAGGACATTCGCCGGTACGGCGATTCGTTCGAGCGGGACGTTTCAGCCTTCCGGGCGACGAACAAACCGTTGCCGGTTTATCCCAGACAGATTTTCAGCGGGCTATTGCGAGAATTCGTCTATAAGCCGCTCGCTCCCGTGTTGCGGAACAAATCGAATGTTGCGACGGGCGGGCGGAACGTCGCCGCATAGCAGTAGCCGAGCGGTGCGGCAAGAATCACCAGTCATGAACTCAGAAGTAATTTGAGCGGTTTCGAAACTGCTTATGGAAACAAAAAAGGAGTCCACCAGCCATGCGGCGATCAAGCGCGTTCCCCTGGACGTACATCGAATCGCGAATTGCCGGCAGTCGTGGTCGGCACCTATTCGACCAGCTGAAAACTTATGTCATGTTTATCGGCCAGCCGCGCAGCGGCACGTCCTTGCTGGGTTCGATTTTGAATGCGCATCGTCGCATGTGCGTGGCCCAGGAGTTAAACGCGCTGCGATACGTGCGGCGAGGATACAATCGTTGGCAACTGTTCTGGCTGTTGATGCAGCGCGACGCGACATTTGCCAAAGGGGGCCGTCAGTGGACAGGGTACGACTACGTTGTGCCCAATCAGTGGCAAGGAAAATCCGAGGAGTTGCAGGTCATAGGCGACAAAAAGGCAGGACTCTCTACGGATCAACTGCGGCGGCGTCCGAAACTAATGGACACATTGCAGAACACGGTTGGTCTACCTATCCGCATCGTGCATGTGGTCCGTGATCCGTTCAACGTCATCACTACCGTCCATCGGCGGCGAAAGATTTCGATGGAAAAGTCGGCACAGATTTACTTCCGCCGCTGCGAGACAAACTGGCAACTGATGCAGCAGTGCGGCGAGAGCGTGATGACCTTTGAACTCGAAGAGCTGATCTCCCAGCCCGAATCACATCTGCGCAGTCTATGCTCATTTTTGGGGGTCGATGCGCCGGACGATTATATTTCCGATTGCGCAGGCATTCTGTTTGCGAAACCAAAGCAGACGAAGACGCAAACCGAGTGGTCCACAGAATTGATCGGGCGGGTGCAGCGCGAAGCGGCGAAATTTCCATTTTTGCGCAACTATAGATTTGGCGACGAGCGATTGGTAGCCGCCGCAGCCTAGGCCGTGAATTCCGGTCAGAGACCATCGCCGGGGTAATTTTTTGGTCTTGTGGCACCGTTCGGCACGCTGCTTGCATGATAGTGCCTTCGCACACAGCGCGTTGCTCCTTGACAATTGACGAGGCTAACCGGGGCCGGAACAGAGCAGAGGCCATGTAAGTGGGGCCGGCTGAAGAAGAGGTCGGTGCCTGTGGTCCGACGGAACCATAAGGCATATTGGAACTTAGGTTCTATTGCGATGAATTGAGAGAGGCAGTCCCGGAAGAGAAGAGGTTGGCACCTAGGGCATTCGTTAGGACCGACGAATGTTCGACAACAGGCGAGTTGGGACCTTTCCAAAAAGGAATCTCAACTCGCCTGTTGCATTTTGAATGTATTGTTTTGACACATCTGTTCAAAAACGATACTTATGACCGTCCCCAACGAGGTGGTCATGCAACGCGTCAATTTCCCAAAATTCCAATTTTTTGTGACATGCAACCGCGTTTGACTTACCAGGGTCGTGGTTTACCATGAGCTTCCTCCCGGGAACCTTCGTTGTCCCTTCGAGGTGCAATATTTGCTCCGCTTATTTGCGAATAAGAAATAAGTCTGGTGGGGGAAGAAACCGGGGAAGAAACCAAAGAGAGGTAACATGACTTCTAGTCGTCACGCTTGGCACGCCGCACTGTTCCTCTTTGGTTTCGTCATCTGTGCCGCGAATGCGTCTTCTGCCGAGCAGGTCGGTTCGAAAGGCGGGCCGAATTACACCGGGATCGAGCAGACCGATTACATCAATAAATTCATCCGGCAAGGCTGGAAAGATTTTGATTACACGCCCTCCGAAGCCGCCTCTGAGGGCGAATGGTGCCGGCGGGTTTTTCTGGATATTATTGGCCGCATTCCGTCCGTTAAGGAACTGGACCAATTCCTCGCCGACAAGTCGCCAGACAAGAGAGTCAAACTGGTCGACCGTCTCCTTTCAGACAGCTATGTCGAAGAATACGCGAGGAATTGGACGACGCTTTGGACCAATATTCTGATCGGCCGCAGTGGCGGCACCGAACGCGATAGTTTGATAAATCGCGAAGGTATGCAGCAGTATTTGCGGCGGTCGTTCCAACGCGGCAAGCCGTACAACAAGATGGTCGAAGAACTGGTGAGTGCGACCGGCAACAACAAGCCCGGCAATCCCGGCTTCAACGGTGCGGTTAACTTCCTGACGCAAAAGCTCGAAGAGGAAGCCGCACAGGCGACCGCCAGAACTTCACAAGTTTTTATGGGCATCCGTGTCCAGTGTACTCAGTGCCACGACCATCCGTTCAACAATTGGAAGCAAGACCAGTTCTGGACAATGAATGCCTTTTTCCGTCAAACGGTCGCATTGCGTCGTTATGAGGGCGGGCAGGATGTCGTGCACGTCGAGTTGGATAACCAGGATTACCAGGGTCCGACGTCGAATCCCGAAGAAGCAGAGGTGTTTTACGAACTGCGCAACGGCGAGCTGCGGGCAGCGTACCCCAAATTCATCGACAAGGATGGGACGGAGAAGAAACTGCCGCGGAGCGGATTCCTGGACGATGTCAATCGCCGTCAGGAACTCGCCAAGTTGGTTTCAAAATCGGGGTACATGCCGGTCGCGATGGTCAATCGCATGTGGGCACACTTTCTTGGCTACGGATTTACCAAGCCATTCGACGACATGGGGCCTCACAATCCCTCGTCACATCCCGAACTGCTCGACAAGCTCGCCGCGGACTTCCAGGCGAATGGATTTGAAATCAAGGACTTGATCCGTTGGATCACGCTGAGCGAAGCGTATTCGCTGAGCAGCAAATTCAATTCCGGAAATAAGGAAGACGACCCGACGCTCGGCAACCAGCCGATGTTCAGCCGTTTTTCCCCGCGGCAGATGCGGGCCGAAGAGCTTTACGAATCGCTGCTGGTAGCGACCGAAGCCCACAAGACGCGTGGTTCCTACGAGGAACAGGAAGCCGCCAAGCGGAAATGGCTCGGCCAGTTCATCATCGCCTTCGGCACGGACGAAAACGACGAGGCCTCAACGTTCGATGGAACGATCCCGCAGATTTTGATGATGTTTAACGGCGAGATGGTCAAGAAAGCAACCAGCACCGAAACAGGCAGCTTCCTACATCGCGTGTCGCTGGAACGTACGTCGTCCACCGAAAAGGTCAACAAACTGTTCAAGGCTGCTTTGGCTCGCCCGGCGACTGCGTCCGAGCGGCAATGGGCCAACATCGCCTTGCGGGGTCGCAGTAATGTGGTCGAGGCCCTACAGGATATGTGGTGGGTGCTTTTGAACACGAACGAATTCATCTTAAACCACTAAATCACAGTCAGTTAATATCTCGCTGCCGAGTTTTGCAATAAACAAAAACCCGAAACCCGAACCGTACCTGCCCGAGTTGCCAGTTTTGTAACCCAGCCAGACGGGAGAGGAAGCCGCAATGATGAATTTAAGAATTCCCCGGGGGATGACCCGACGGCACTTCATGAAGCATTTGGCCGGTGCGTCGGCGATGGCCGCACCTGCCATGCAATTCACCAGCAGTATGCGGGCTAATGCCGCCGAGCTTCAAAAGAATCAAAAGGCGGCGATTCTCATGTGGATGGGGGGCGGCCCAGCCACGATTGACATTTGGGATCTCAAGCCCGGCGCCAGCACTGGCGGAGCGTTTAAGCCCATTGCAACCTCGGGTGATATGCAGATCACCGAGCACATGCCGCTGCTGGCCAAGCAAATGCACCAGATGTCAATCGTGCGGTCGATGAGCACCCGCGAAGCCGACCACGGCCGCGGCCGATACTACATGCACACCGGTTACGTGCCGAATCCGAATGTCAAGCACCCCAGCTACGGCTCGGTGATCGCGCACGAGTTTGAGAAGCAGCGTCCCGAGTTGGAGATTCCGCCTTTTGTTTCAATTGGTGGCGGCAGCGAAGGCCCGGGTTTCTTGGGCATGTCCTACGCACCGTTTGTGGTCAACAACAACGGCCGCATCAACGACCTGGAAATGGGGCTTGAGTGGGATCGAGTCTCGAGTCGTCTCAGGTTGCTCAACAAGCTTGAAGACAATTTCAAGAGCCAAAAGCGCGGCAGCGCTGCGGAAGAGCACGCGAAGGTGCTCCACAAGACCGAACGCTTGTTAACCAGCAAACAAATGGATGCCTTCAAGGTTAACAAGGAATCGCAAGAGTTGCGGGACAAGTATGGCAACACAGGATTTGGCCGCGGTCTATTGATGGCTCGGCGTCTGGTCGAAACGGGTGTGCCGTTCATTGAAGTGAATCTCGGTGGCTGGGATACGCACAACGACAATTTCACCCGACTCGAACAGAAGTTGCCCGAGATGGATCAGGCCATGAGTGCGTTGGTCGTAGATCTCGAGCAGCGGGGAATGCTGGACGACGTTGCGCTGGTCTGGATGGGGGAATTCGGTCGTACGCCGCGGATCAACGGCAACACGGGCCGCGATCACTGGGCGCGAAGCTGGAGCGCGGTGGTTGGCGGTTCGACCTTCAATCGCGGCATTGCGATTGGCAAAACCAGCGTCGACGGCACGCAGGTTGAGACCGAGCCCTACACATCTGAGGATCTGATGGCCTCGGTCCTGAAAAGTCTGGGCATCTCACTCGACACACGCTTTACGGCCAGCAATGGGCGACCGATGAAGATCGCCAACGGCGGTAAGCTGATTAAAGAATTGTTTGCGTAAACGCAAACACGATTCAATCTCAAGAGAACAAGACCCATCCCGCGAATTACGGGGTGGGTTTTTTTGTCAACCGGCGTACGGTTCGATTAGTGATTGAACAAAAACTCTGGGCTGTTAATCAGTGCCCAGGCAATGTCCTGCGCACCGACGAGGCGCGGGTTTTCGACGATTTGCCTCATGCGGGCAATTTCAGCGCGGAGTTGGAGATACTCCGGCTGCGTGCCACGGAAGAAATCGCCCAGTTCGGCTTGCTGTTCGGCCGTCCGCTGATCGGCAGGTATGGCGGCGATCGGGGCAACTTCTTTTGGCGGACCGTTCAGTCGCAACGGCCGGATTGAACTGGTTATTGAGATACGGAACTTGCCGATCAGGTGCTTCTTGTCCTTGTATTGCTGGGAAAGTTGAACTTCCAGTCGTGTCGGTCTGTCACCGCCCAGGTTGTGGATCGTTTGAAAAACGGCGACGTGCCGCTTGCCAAGCTGAGGAGCGATCGCCCATCCGGTGAGATCATTGCCGTCGATGGCCATCGGAACCTCGAAACCCTTCATGCTAAAATCGGCTTGGGCGTTTTCCAGCTTAACCGGCTCGCGGCCCCCGCGGTCGCGGATAATCAATTCGCTGAGTACAAAATTGCCTTTCAACCCGCGACCCGGCCCGCCGCCTGGAAGCCGCTGGTCGGGCAACACTTCGATTCGCAAACCGGTGATTACTTTCAGATCGGTCGTTGCGTGAAAAGTATAAATGTCTTTGCCGCGCTCGCCGTTGATATAGACCGAATTGTCCTTGGCGATGACGACCGCCGATCCGGCCTTCGATTTTACCTCATCGGGTTTGAGTACGTGCCATTGTGGCGGCAGTAGCGATTGCTCCCAATCGACCTGCTTGGCTTTTAGCCGCTTTTCCATGGCGGCTAATTCATCGAGTAGCTGTTGCAAGTCGAGGTCGTTCAGGCGGGTTTGCATGGTGGTCACGCCGGCGGCAATTTCCGCTTCTCTCGCTGGCCGATTGGCGATCATCAGAAACAGTTTTTCGACCACTTGGCGGTCACTCAATTCGTCCGCTACCAGTCGCGCGATATTGTTGTTTGGATCGACGATGGTATTGTTGATCGTCGGGCCCGTGATCAAATTCATGATCGAGCCAAGTTCCACCTGACTGCGGCGTTCGCATTCGCAAGCGCTCTCGCGCGGCGGGCGACCCCAAACGTTAAGGAACCCGTCCGCAAGCCGGGCACCGGGATCGATCACCAGTGCGGCCCGGCTGCCGGGAGGCAGACCGGGCAGATGGCTAAGCGACCCGGTCACGCGATGAACCGAGTCAAACAGCACTTCGGCCGGTAAACGCCTTGCCGCGGCGTGTGTGTAATTGACTTTGTCGTCTTCGTTCCAACGGTTCGTCTTGACGGAAAGCTGATAGGTCCGCGACTTGCAAATCGAGGCCATCAGCTGTCGCGTGTCGAAGCCACTTTTGACGAATTCGGTCGTCAATCGGTCGAGTAGTTCCGGATTTGTCGGCGGGTTTGAGGCACGAAGATCGTCGATGGGTTCGATCAGGCCTAAGCCGGTCAGGTAGCTCCAGACCCGATTCACGTAACTGCTTGCAAAATAAGGATTCGTCGGCGAGGTAAGCCAGACTGCGAGTTGCTGGCGCAGCGGAAGCGATGCGTCGGGAGAGCCCGCGCCGATGTGGAACGGAAATCTCGGCGATTGCCGACCGTCAGTATCCCGCCGATCCGAGACGATTTCCACCAACGGCTGCTGTTTCATCGTTGCCGTACCGCCGATCGTTTTATCTTTGTATTGCGGATCAGCGGTGCGATCGACGTGGGAGAAGAACGCGGAAAGCTCGCGATATTGCTGCTGCGTCCACCGCTCAAACGGGTGGTCGTGACACTTGTTGCAATTGAATCGCACACCCATGAATAGGTGTGTCGTGTTTTCCATCAGATCCTCGGGTGAGCGGTGGATTTTGAAATAAGCGGCTGCCGGGTTTCGGAGAGTAGAACCACTGGCGGTCAAAATGCTGCGAACAAATTCGTCATACGGTGTGTTCTCGCGGACGCTGTGGCGAATCCAATCCCGCATCGCTCCGGCGCCGTCCACGCCGAGGTATCTGGTGTTAACTTGCAGCAGATCTGACCGCTTACTAGTCCAATGTTCGACAAAATCGATATTGCCGATCAAATCGTCGATCAGCAGACCGCGTTTTATACGGTTGTCGCGCGGGTCGGCCATGAACTTTTTAATCACTTCAGTGGTAGGCGGCAGGCCGGTTAAATCGAGGTGTATGCGGCGGACAAACTCGAAATCTGTACAGACTTCTCCGGGCAGCACTTTAACCAGACGCTGTTTTTTGTGGACCAACTCGTCGATGTAGTTGTAAGTTGGTGCGTTGTTCCAGCGGTATCCTTCTCGGTCTCCCATTACAAAGACTGGCACGGCTGCGTAAGCGCCTTCATAACGGGCCAGTGCGGCGGCTTCGCCTCGTCGTAAGGCCGTGACCAGGCCGCCGCGGCCGATAGAAATGATCTCAAAGTCACTAGGCTCGATAAATGCCTCGCGAGTTACGTTGCGTATCGAGCCGTCGCTGTAACGGGCGACGATCCGCAGTTGTTGCGATTCTCCAGGCAGCGCAATGGTCGCCGTCTTTGGAAAAACTTCGATATTGCTGACACGCGGAACACCTCGGTTTATCCGCCCGCCGCCAGCAATCCACCGGCGGAGGACTTCGTAATACGGGTCGCCCGGTTGCATCAGCGCGCCGCCTTCGTGCGGCACCGCACCGGATGTCTTCAGCAGCAAGAGGCTTTTCCCGGGATCCGCGCGATTGAAGCGGCGTGCGGCACCGTCGTCCGTCACTGCCCGGTGATCAAAGACCGGATCATACCCGCGCAGCGACAGCTTGAATCCGCCTTTGCCATCCTTCGAGCCGTGACACGTGCCGTTGTTACAGCCGACTCGGCTGAGGATCGGGTTGACGTCACGAATAAAGTCAGGCGTCGAGTCATCGGCGTCGCTGTGGTTTGGACACTCTACCACCAGCAAAGCCGCGATTACGACCGTTAGCGGAACGTTAATTCGCAATAGTGTGGGGTACCGATTCATTTGTGACAGCATTGTTCTTGTCTGCCTGTTATTATACCGCTGCCACGGACTGACCGGTAAGCGTGTTTTGAGAGTCGCCGGACCAATCATATGGGGCGATGATGCTTGTAGCGAACATTCGCGTTTTGCGTGGCGATTGCTCGCGCCCCCCACGAAACGTCGCCGCCGCGCTGTTGGGCCATCCCGCGTTCCCTTATACTTAGGTTATGCGAGGAGCGGCGACAATTACCGGTACGATCTTGATCTGTCTGTTGAATCTGTTTGCTGCGGCTGCCGGCCAGTCGGATGACGAGAAGTTGCAACGGCAAGTTAGCTTCTACGACGACATCCGCCCGATATTTCAGATCCACTGTTATGGCTGTCACCAACCGGCAAAGCGCCGCGGCGAACTGGATATGACGAGTCACGAGGCATTGCTCAAAGGTGGCGAATCCGACGCGCCGACAATCGTGCCGGGAAAACCAACCGCCGGAATGCTGCTGCGGATGATCGCGCCGAGTGGCGACAAGCGTCCCGAAATGCCGAAGGGCCGCAAGCCGCTTTCTGCGGACCAAGTCAAGTTGGTCCGCCACTGGATCGAGCAGGGCGCCAACGATGACTCGCCAAAGATATCGAAGGTCCGGTTCACGAGAGACAAACCGCCACGGTACAAACTCGCACCGGTTGTGACATCGATCGATTTTTCGCCGGATGGGGCTCTGATGGCCGTGTCCGGGTACCACGAGGTTTTGCTGCACGCAGCCGACGGTTCCAAGCTGGTCGCGCGGCTGATTGGTATGTCAGAGCGGATTGAGGCGGTTAAATTTTCGCCTAGTGGACGGTTACTTGCTGTGACGGGAGGTTCGCCGGGACGTTTTGGCGAAGTGCAAATCTGGGATGTCGTCAAGCGCGAGCTTGAGCGCTCGATTGTGGTCACTTATGACACGGTCTATGGCGCAAGTTGGTCGCATGACGAGCGACTGGTGGCATTCGGATGTGCCGATTCAACCTTGCGGGCGATCGAAATGAAAACGGGCAAACAAGTGTTCTACCAAAGTGCTCACGACGACTGGGTGCTCGACACGGTGTTTTCCCTCGATTCATCACATTTGGTTTCTGTCGGTCGTGACCGGTCAATGAAGCTGAGCGTGGTCGAAACGCAGCAATTTTTGGACAACATCACCAGCATCACCCCCGGAGCACTTACGGGCGGGTTGCACGCAGTCGATCGGCACCCAAAGCAAGATCAGATTCTCGTCGGCGGCGGGGACGGCGTGCCGAAAATCTACCGCATGCACCGTGAAAAGGAACGCAAGATCGGCGACGACTACAATCTGATTCACAAGTTGCCCCGAGTGCCGGGACGGGTTTTTGATGTGGCGTACAGTCGCGACGGCGGACTGGTGGTCGTTGGCAGCAGTGATTCGGGCGAAGGACATGTTTGGATTTATAGTGGGAGTGACGGTAAATTGGTCGCGAAGATGGATGGCGTGAAGGGCGGCATTTACTGCGTGGCGTTTGATAGAGATGGAAAGACCGTCGCGTCAGGCGGCTTTGAAGGCGTCGTTTTTCTACACGATGCGAAGACGGGGAAATTGGTCAAACAATTCGTGCCGGTGCCGTTGCGAACAACAAAATAGAACGGAGCCGAAAGGAAATCCGATGTCCCGAAGGCGAGGCTCGTGTTGCGGCGAAGGCTGTCTTCCGTAACAGCAGCCACACTCCGTCAAATCCCACACGCCTAATGTGCATTTGTGCTCAACAGGATTATGTCAGATCACCTACAACTCGTCGAAGTCGACTCTCTCACGAAGAGATACGGCAACTTGGCGGCACTCGATGGCTGTACTTTTTCGGCTCCCGCCGGACAAGTTTGCGGTTTACTGGGACCGAATGGCTCGGGCAAAACCACATTGTTGCGGCTCCTCATGGGGTTCCTGCGGCCGACTGCCGGCAGCGCCACAATCGACGGCCTGGATTGTTACGCCGATCGAGTAAGAGTTCATCAGCTCGTCTCATACCTGCCGGGCGATGCGAGGCTGTTTCGTAATATGAAAGGCCGAAAAGTTTTGGAGTTCTTCAGCCAAGTGCGGCCTGACGGCGATTTCAAGCGGGCAATGCAAATCGCGGACCGGTTAGGGCTCGACGCTTCGCGTCAAGTCGCCAAATGCTCGACGGGTATGCGGCAAAAATTGGCGTTGGCGGCGGTGTTGTCGATGAACTGCCCATTACTAATTTTGGACGAGCCAACTTCGAATCTTGACCCGACGGTTCGCGGCGAAGTGTTGGCGTTGATACGCGAAGCACGCCAGGCAGACCGCACGGTAATCTTTTCGTCGCATGTGATGTCCGAAGTCGAACAAGTGTGCGATCGTGTCATCATTCTTCGCGAAGGAAAGCCGGTTCACGATCAAGTGATGTCGGATTTACGGCAGCAGCATCGCATTCACGCTCGACTGACTGCCCCACTGCCGGATATTCCCGACGATTTAAGCGGCCACGTTGTCATTCGCTCGCAAAGCAACGGTTCGGCAATACTCGAGGCGCCTGGCCAACTGGCCCCACTCTTTGACTGGCTGGCCAAGCTGCGGGTCAACGAAATTCGCATCGAACCGCTCGGAATCTGCGGTGTATATGAACAGTATCACAACAGCGAAACGCCATCTGTATTCGATCAGGAACAGACCCCGCTCTCCGAACTATGAATCTTGCCATCTGGAAGAAGTCGTTCTGCGATGCGATGTGGCTATTGATCGGCTGCGCGGTGCTGATGTTTGTCTTTTTGTATCTGTTCGTTTATTTCGCCAGCTTGATAACCGCGTCGTCGTTCGTCAACATCGTGGACGAACTGCCCGGATTCGTGCAGGGATTGGTTGGTATCCCACTCGACCAAGCCGCCTCATGGCAAGGCCGGCTTGCGTTGGCTTTCATCGACCCCACGGTAATCTTGATCAGCGCGATCTGGGCGATTTCGCGGAGTTCCGATGCGGTCAGTGGTCCGCTTGATCGCGGCACAATGGAAATGGTTCTGGCGCAACCGGTTTCGCGACGATCACTTTTGTTTGCCCACAGTGCGGTCACGCTGTTTGGCGCCGCCGTAATCGCCGTAGCTGCTTGGTTTGGATTATGGCTTGGAATCTCGATCGTCAGTGTCGAAGAGCCGCGAACATTTTTGGGGCTATTTAGCCTTTCCGCAAAAGTCGTACCGATGTCGTCGCTCACGCAACCGAGCTATTACGGCTTTTCGGTGTTCAATCTGTTTGCGTTAACGGTGTTTACCGCGGGGTTGGCCACTCTGATTTCTTCGTGCGGCCGATACCGCTGGCGAACGATTGGCATCATGGGGGGCTTTTACGTCGTCCAGATCGTGGTCAAGGCGATGGCGAGCATGTCGAGCGAACAATGGTCGTGGCTTTATAAACTGACATTTCTCGGCGCGTACTGGCCGCAAGTCTTGGCCACCGAAGCGATGCAACCGGAATCGGACGCGGCTTGGAGGCTGTCATTTCAATACAACGGGATTCTGCTTGGACTCGCCGCGGTCTGTTTTATCGCGGCTAGCATCATCTTCCACCGTCGCGATCTGCCTGCACCGGTGTAGAAGTCCTCGCTCGAGTGTGGTCCAACTTAGCGCGGTTCAGTCAAGACGCAAGCTCCTCTGGGCTGCGGTTAAACGACCTTGTGCAGTTCGCATGGCAAACGCCGCAATGTTTTGGCATAATGACCGGCTTGGTGGGCGGTTTCTTAATCCAGTTTCCAGGACGACCGAGCCATGATTATGACGATCCGTCTTGCGATGCTCTTGTTGTTGACTCCGCTACTTGCCGGCGGTTTCGCGATCGCCGAAGAAAAAGATCCGGCTCCTCCGGTTCAAGGCGTCGCGGAGAAGCCGTCGCCGGGACAAGCGGACTTGGACGAAGCGACAAAATTGAAAATTGCCGCCCGTTCATTCGAAGATTTAAGCAAAGTGATCGAACGGTGTGAAAAGGCGATCAAAGCCGGTTTGACCGACGAGAACCGTGAATTTGCCGAACAGTTGCTGGTGGGGACCCGGCTGCAGCGGGCCAACCAGATTTGCAGCCAGATCTTTGATCGAAATCCGCCCAATGAAAATTGGCGGCAGTTAGCCCGGGCAGCACTGATCGATCTGGAGCTTGCAATCCGCGTGCAGCCGAAGGTTGCCGAAACGCACCTACTGCTCGGGCGGATTCATGCACTGCCCGGCGGGAATAGCCGGCGGGCCGTTGCCTCGTTTGACAAGGCGATCGAGTTCGCGGGCGATAACCGGATTCTCAAATCGCAGGCGCTGACGTATCGAGGCGAAGCCAAGGATGCGGGGCAGGATCGACTTGCCGACTTCAACGAAGCTCTGAAACTGGTTCCCGACAATGCGGCGGCGCTGCGGGCTCGCGGGCTGCATTACATGCAGCAGAACAAGCATGAGAAAGCGGTCTCCGATTTCCAACGGGCGATCGAACTGGAACCGGAGCACGCCAAGACACACGAGGCGCTGGCAATTCAGCTTTTACTGAATAAAGATGTCGAAAAAGCAAAAGCCAGCCTCGACGAGGCGATCAAATTGGCACCGAAATCGGCCACGGCCTACGCCTATCGTGCTCGGGTGCTGCTCGTACAACAAAAGTTCGACGACGCCCTATCGGACATCAATCGGGCACTCAAGATGGTGCCCGACAGCATTGGCTGGCTGTTAATGCGGGCCGAGATTTTCGAAAAGTCCGAACAGTTCGAAAATGCCTTGGCAGACATTGAAACCGTGATCAAGTTAAAGCCTGACTTTTTCGAGGCAGTTCGCCGTAGAGCGGCTTTGCTGGTGACCTCCGATCGCATCGACGAGGCAATCAAGGGTTTGCAGTCCGTGGTCGAAGAGCATCCGGACCAGCTTGAATTGCGAATGACGCTGGGCGTACTTTATCACTCAAAAAAAGAACCGCGTAAGGCGATCGAGCAGTTCAATCGGGTTGCGGAGGCCGATGTCAAGCACTGGGCTTTATTCCGCCATCGTGCCGACGCGCTGTTGAGCATTGGCAAACAGGCCGAAGCGCTGCGAGACTACGAATCGGCGCTCAAGCTGAATCCGACAGACCCCGGCATCCTCAATAATCTGTCGTGGCTGCTTTGCACATCCCCGGACAAAAAACTGCGGAACGGAGAGCGTGCCGTTGACCTTGCGGAAAAGGCGGCTAAGGAGACCGACCACAAGGCGGCGTACATCCTCAGTACGCTGGCGGCCGCTTATGCAGAAACGGGAGACTTTAAAAGAGCGGTTGAGTGGTCCGAGAAGGCCGGAGCACTTGGCGAAGGCGATATCGGGGAACAGCTCAGCAAGGAGTTGGAAAGCTACAAAGCCAAAAAGCCGTGGCGAGAATTACAGAATATAGAAGAAGAAAATCCGGGCGAAAAAAAAGAAGACAAAGCCCAGAAAACGGACGAGTGACGAATCTCGCCACAACGTTAAACGCTTGCTGCAGCAATGGCTGCCAGGTCAATCGCCCGGTCCGTCTTGATCGAAACTCCAAAACGTCTGCGAGGCTCACTTTCCGGCCGGATGGAAAAGTCGGTGCCGCCGCACAGTCCGCTTAGAAAGCTCTCAAGTTCCGGCTTCAGCGTCTCGAAAGTCTCGGTCGTATTTGGCGCGGTTGCCCGGTCGTTGATGATGATGTCGAATTCTTGGTGACTGAAGTTGAGCGGGCCCTTCGATGCGAACTCCGCCTCAAGTAACTGACACGCAATCGCCGCGCTGCGGAATGCCTGCGACAGCCGGTCTGTGTTCGACCCGTCCAAGATCGCTTTTCGATTGTATTGCAGGCCGAACCGACCACCGGCATTATCCATCGTGTAATCGGCTTCGTGCCCCACCAGCACGACGGCCGGACCGGCGGTCACGTGTCGATAATCGGCCACGTCAATGAGCAAATCGTCCAGCAATTGCTCGGCAGTCCAGCGGTGAAAAACTTCTATGAACCGCTCCAGATCGATCGTCAGATCGCCTTCGACGAAGACCTTTACATTGATGTGTTGTAGATCCATGAATTAAAAATGCCTAAAGGATTCCCGATGCCAAATGAAAAAACGCGCGGTCAGATGTCGGCTCTGTTTGATTCGCCATCAGAAATGATTCATTCCTTTGCGGTTCCGGCGTCCAATCCCTCCGTGCGGAGGCGGTTGTAGCAACTATGCACCGCCTCGATGAACAATTGCGCTTCTTCAATCAAATGATGTGCTGAATCCGTGTCGTACACCGCGCCGGAATTTTCGTAAGCGGCGAGCAGGTAGTCGCCAAATTTCGGTCCGGCGAACGGATCAAAAAAGACCTCGGTATCGTAGTAGCGGTCTTTGAATTCTTCAATCACTTCATCCGGGTCGTTCGTCACATCATCGTATTGAAGCTGAACCAACGCTTTGGCGGCGCGGACCATGGCCGTGTAGGCATCGGCGGCGGACTGCTCTGCGTTCCCCGCGTCCAGCATCACCTGGGCACCGAAGACCATTCGCTCGGCGGCAGCCGTTTCGAATTCGTACTGCGTCACCACCTCACCGGCGCACTCGCCTTTGCCGATATCACCGATGCTATATTGTCGCGGGTCGGCCCAGTCTGCGTAGAAATCTGGATCGGCATCGGGCTCCGGTGTATTTTGCGTCAGATCATCGAGCGCTTCGCGGATCGGCCCCTTGCCGATGCGCTTGACGAACTGCGGAAACCGCTCGTCCGCTCGCCGCTCGCGCAGATAATAGGATGTGATACGATTCAGTGCCTCAGGGATACGCTTGGACGGGATAGCGACGATCGGCAGCCCATACGAACCGGCGTTTTCTTCCCACTGGCCGCCCAACACAACTTGGAAATGCGGCACTTTGTATCCGTTGATCGTGCGGTTCGCGCCGTAAAAACCAATGTCGCAAATGTGATGCTGGCCGCAACTGTTGAAGCAACCGCTGATCTTAATGTGCAGATCTTGAATTGCCTGATCCATTTGAAAACTTGTTTCCGCGAGTCGCGTACGAAGTTCTGCGGCCAGGCCGCGTGACGACGAGATTCCCAGCTTGCACGTGTCGGTTCCGGGGCAAGCGACGATGTCGAGGATATTACTGGCACCGGGTTCGCCGAGCCCGACTTTATCCAGTGCATCGAATAGCGCGGGGACATCGGACTTGCTGATCCAGCGGATGACAAAATTCTGTTCGACCGTTGTGCGGATCGTGCCATTGGTGAATTCGCGGACAATATCTGCCAGACTGCGAAGTTGATCGGCCGTCAGGTCGCCTAATGGCAGTGCGACCGTCGCCGTAACGTAGCCCGGTTGTCTCTGCTCGCGGATGTTAGTTTTCAACCATCGAGCGTAGCGCTCGTTGCCGTTGGTGGGCGGCAATTCGCCGGGCGGCTTCAGCGGCGTTTCCGTTTCGTCCTCGGAGTCGGCCAGATATTCGGTCCAGCGCGGATCGTCTTTCAACTTGGCCCGTTCGGACATCACCTCTTCTTTGAATTTGTCGATTCCCCACTTTTCAATCAGAAACTTTATTCGCGCTCGGCTCCGCATTTTTTTCTCGCCGTGTCGACCGAAAACCCTTGAAATTGCCTGCGCAATTGGCAGAACTTCGTCGGCCGGTACGAACGCGTCGAACAGTTTGGCCTGCCGCGGAACAGCCCCCAGTCCGCCACCGACGACCATACGGAAACCACGCTTCTCTTTGCCGTCGATTACGCGTTTTTCGGCGACCAAGCCGAGGTCGTGCATGGCAACCAAGCCGCAGGCGTGCTGCGAGCAGCCACTCAGCGCCGGTTTGAATTTGCGGCCGAAATTCTGTGCATCGGGATGGCCGAGCAGAAACTGCGCCAGCGCCCGGGCGTAGGGTGTTACGTCAAATGTTTCGTCCGGGCAGACGCCTGCATAGGGGCAGCCGCAGACGTTGCGCACGCCGTTGCCGCAAGCTTCACGCGTGGTGATATCGACGGCCGCCAATCGCCGCATCAACGCGGGCGTGTCGTCAATGTGGACGAAGTGAAGCTGAAAATCCTGGCGGGTTGTGATGTGGGCGATGCCATCCGAGTACTCTTCGGCCAATTCGGCCATCACTTCGAGTTGCTCGGGTGTGACGCCGCCGTAGGGAATCTTAATCCGCTGCATACCGGGCGCGTCCCAGACGGTGTTAGGGCCTTTGACTTCCCTTTCGGCGAACCCTAACGTCTGGCTTTTTGCGCCGTCGTGCCGCTGGCCGTTGTCGTAACGCTGTCCGTAAACACCGCGTCTCAACCGTGTTTCGGCGAACACTTTTTCGTCGACTTTGCCCTGGCAGCGGAGTTCGATCTCGGTTTCAAAGGTGTCGATCTCTTCGGCGAGCTGATCGGCGATTTGTCCTGCAAATTGCTGCTTCCAAAGTGCGTTGCTGGCCTTCATCGCAAACCGCTCCTGGGATGAGGTTTATCACCGCGCAGCTTATCAGAACGTTATTGCCAAATCAATCTCGCCGCGACGATCCGCAATGGAACGGCGCCGACAGTTTTGGTATAGTGCCGCGCACTATGGCGGACGATCATTCACTGCGGGTTTACGATACAATTCTGGGCCTCCTTTCAAGCGAGGAGAACCCGACGCCTTTGGTTCGCTTGAACAAGGTCACGCCCTTCGAGCACACACAGGTGTACGCCAAGTTAGAATGGTACAATCCGTTTGGTGCCGTCAAGGATCGCATTGCGGCGAACTTAATCCGCGACGCCGAAGACCGGGGCGAGCTGGGGCCCGGCAAGCAACTCGTCGAGGCCACTTCGGGAAACACGGGCCTGGGGCTGGCGATGATCGGCAACGTCAAAGGCTATTTGCTGGAGACCCCGTTATCGGCTGCGATCCCCTTGGAAAAGCGGACGGTATTGCGGTTTTTCGGTACGCATGTTGTCGAACTGGACGATTCGCTGTGCCCCGCGCCGGGAGCGCCGGAAGGCGCGATCGCCAAGGCGCGCGAAGTTGCCAACACGCGGGATGAAGTCGTTTTGTTGGATCAATATTCCAATGAGGCAAATCCGGATAGCCATTACCGTACGACCGGCCCCGAGATTTGGCGTCAGCTGGGCGGCCGGATCACACACTTTGTCGCGGGTCTGGGAACGTGCGGCACAATCACCGGTACTGGCCGATTTTTGAAAGAGCAGGGCGACGTGAAAGTGCTCGGCGTGGCTCCGGAAGAGGGCCACGACATTCCCGGCGTGCGCAGCTATCGGCAATTGCAGCAAACCACGCTGTACCAGCCGGACGAGTACGACCAGGAAATCGAAGTCAGCAACCGAGACGCGTACGACATGTGCCTGCGGCTGAATCGTGAAGAGAGCATTATTGCCGGTCCCAGTTCCGGCATGGCGTTGGTCGGCGCGCTGCGGATGGTGGCCGACGAGCCGGGCAATATTGTGGTCGTGATTTTCCCCGACAACGTCTTTAAGTACGCATCGTCGGTGTTGCGGCATTTCCCCGATCTGGCGCCGGCAGCGAAACCGGATGCCGACGACGCGGTGCCAAGCAAGAACGATCAGTTCGTCGCCGAAATGATGGAGAATCTGAAAAACCCCTACGATTCTGTTCGTGCAACGGCGCTGGAGGAGCAGCTTCAGGATGAGACGGCGAAGCCGTTGGTAATCGACATTCGCTCGCCGGACATGTTTGCCGAAGCGCATGTGCCCGGTGCGGTGAACATTCCACAGGACGATTTGCCCGGCCGCGCGAAAGAACTGCCCGAAGATCGCGATGCCGCTATCGTAATGGTTTGCAACATCGGCAAATTCTCGAAGCAGACGATGCTCTACCTCAAATCGATGGGCTACCGCAATGTCCGCAGTATGAAGGGTGGTCTGAACGAGTGGGTTCGCAAAGGGTTGGCGACAGAGTCCACTGCGGTGGGCGCATAACTGGACTTCGTTTCGAATGTTCCCGCCGCGGCCTCCTCGCGGCTGTGAGCCAAGTTCTCTTACGACTTTGCATCTCCGCGCCTTCGCGGGCATAATCTGTTTATGCCAATGCTACGAACCGTTTTCATTCTTTTGTTTTTCGGCCTTACGACTACCATTAGGTGCCCGGCTGCTGCGGCCGCGGAGCGGCCCCCTAATATTGTCTTCATTCTCGCCGATGATCTCGGCTGGTCGGAACTCGGCTGTTACGGAAACGACTACAACGAGACGCCCCATCTTGATCGGCTTGCCAGACAGGGAATGCGGTTTACGCAGGCTTATGCCGCTGCGCCGGTTTGTTCACCGTATCGTGCCAGTTTTTTAACCGGCCAATATCCAGCCCGTCACGGGCTGCTGGACTACTTGCGACCCGACAGCAATCGGCCGCTGACGGCCGATCACATCACCCTTGCCGAAATGCTCAAACGGGAGGGCTACGCGACGGGCATGATTGGAAAATGGCACCTGTCGGGCTATCGATACCACAAAGCGGCCGTCGAGCTGCGGGCGACCGATCACGGGTTCGACGAAGAAATCGCTTCGGAAATTAAGGGAGTCGGCAACGGTGCAAACTTTTGGCCGTATGTATTTCGAACTCAGCCCGTCAAGTGGCTCGGCATCGAGAAAAACCGGCTAGGCGATAAAGAGTATCTTGTCGATCGCATGAATCTGGAAGCCGTCGAGTTTATCGATCGGCATAAGCAGCAGCCGTTCTTTCTTTATCTCAGCCACTACGCGCCGCATTCTATCCTGAATGGCCGGCCGGATTTGGTTGACAAGTTTCGTAAGAAACATCCGCCGGGGGCGAGTACGCGGGAACGTTGTTATCTTTGCCGGGACGCGGGACACAAAGGCGACCCGCTGAACCATTGGGCCGGCGATCATAATCCGCATTTGGCGGCGATGCTGGCGAGTATCGATGCCGGAGTTGGGCGAATTTTGCAGAAGCTGGACGAATTGGGTTTGGCCGAAAATACAATTGTGATTTTCACAAGCGACAATGGCGGTGAAAAAAGTGTGACCTCCAACGCACCGCTACGCGGTGGTAAGAGCCAGTTGTACGAGGGCGGCATTCGCGTACCGCTCGTCCTCCGCTGGCCGAAAAATGTGACCGCTGGCTCGACGTGCAAGCAGCCGACGGTGAATGTCGATTTCTATCCGACACTGTTGGAAATGGCCGGCATCAGGCCGGATGAGCGGCAACAACTGGACGGTGTCAGTATCCTCGAAACCTTGAAGAGCGGGAGCGGACCGTCGCGGGACGCGATTTACTGGCACTATCCGCTGGCCAAACCGCATTTTCTCGGCGGCCGGTCCAGCGGAGCGATTCGTGCCGGCGACTGGAAGTTGATCGAGTCGTACGAAACGGGCGATGTGCAACTCTTCAATCTGGCTGCGGACGAGAGCGAGATAAAAGACTTGTCCTCGGAAATGCCAAAGGTATCGGCCGAACTGCAGGCCAAACTGAAAACGTGGCGGCGCGGGTTGGGTGTTGAGTCCGATATGGATGCGCGTCTCTGCGAACGGTTGCGGCTGCGGTTTCAAGACGATTTTGCGCCGGTCAGCGACCGTTGGTTTTTTCAGAAACACTGGTCGATCGAGGACGGCACTTTGGTCCGCAACGAGTTTGCGGGCGTCAACCAGCGGATTTTTATAAAGAAGCCGACGATCCGCAACGCGGTCATCGAAGTCGACTTTTCTTTCCGCGGAGCGGGAGAGATTCGGATCATGACCGGCACGCCCGGAAAATACAATGCCGTGGTACACATCTGGCCGAACGGATTTAGGGTTGCCACGGCCCGCGACAGAACGGTCCCGCATTATCCGACAATTCACGGTGAATGTGCCGCCGAATTTAAACCAAACACCTGGCACACGATGATGATTGAGATTCACGGCGACGAGATTATTGCGCGGACCGACGACGACCATGCGGTTGTCGGACGCCATCCGATCATCGACCGTGACCGCGATTATTTTGCCCTGCAGGTCGATCGTCCCGGCGCCGCCTTCGATAATATTCGAATTTCGGACGCGGAGTCTGAGCGGCGTGGCAATTGGTCACAAGCCCGTGAGAGGTTTATTGCCGAGCAAAACGAGCGTCCGTGGTTGCCGCGAGAGCCGGTCGATCGGTATCGCGATCTGGAGATGATCACACGGGATCGGCTTTTTCGAACGGACGCCAAGTATCGGGAACTGGTAAACCGCATCGTGGAGTGCAATGCCGAGGAGCGGGAGCGATTTCCGGATGTGTTTCGGACGGTCAAGGAGCGACAAAAGCAGGTTTTGGAGCTGCGCAAATCATTGCTGAAAAACGACGCGGAATTCAAGGAACTGAACGATGAAATCAATCGAGCGAAACGGGCGGAAGTGGCCCGATTGCACGAAAAGCAAGACGGGTTGGGCGAACTAAAACCGCATGCTTACAAAGCGGCGTTGGAGCGTACTCGTTTGAAATTCGCAAAAGATTCGGCATTTGCGTCGCTGGTCGCCCGCCGGGAGCAACTCGAGCGCGAACAGCAAACGCGCTATCCGCAGGTCTTTCGCAGCAACCAAGAGTTTCTCGGCGAAAGCCGCGCGGCGCGGCTGCGGCGCAACAACGAACCTGAATTTCGCGAACTACTGCGGCGCACGGCCGACGCGGTAAACGCCGAGCGGGCGTATTTGTTTGAGCGCGAGCCGGCGCTAGAAAAGCTCGCCGCACGCATTAAGGCCGCGAAATAAATAGGGGTTCAATCCGCCAGTTCTTTTTTGATGGCCTCCTCCAGTTCGGCCGGTCGAAATCCGAACGGGCCGCGGTCGCCCTTGTAAGCAAGCTTGCCGTCGCGGCCAACAAGGTAAAGGCGATCCGGCATGCCCGAGTAGGCGTTGCCCACGGCATTGTCGAGTCCATCGATCAGCGTCGGAATCGAAATGTCCAGCTTGCTGCACATCTGCTCGGCAATATCCACCCGCTCTTCGAACGTCGTCGGCTGTTTCACCAGAATCCGTTCGCGGGTGTTCGAACCGACCTGCCGTCCGTCGGTCGGATGCGCTTCGCGGATGTAAACAACAAAGAATGCGACACGGTCACCGTACTTACTGTACATTGCTTCCAAGGCGCCAGCCTGACGCCGGAATGGCGGTCACGTGTACGAGCCGAAAATTAGCGCAACCGGTTTCTTGTCGGTGAAGTTAGAAAGCCGCACTTGCTGTTTGCCATCGACCGTCTTTAGCTGAAAGTCCGGTGCGGTCTTACCTTCGGTTGCCGAACCGCCGCCGCCTTGATCCGGACGACCGCCACCGACGCGAGCGGCGAGCCGTTTGAGCTCGGCCTCGTCGATAACGCCGTCGCCGTTTAAGTCAATGCGGGCAAAACGCTGAGCCAGCGGCCCGGAGGCTTCGGCCTTGGTGATCTTGCCGTCCTTGTTCTTGTCGAATGCCTTAACCTTCTGAACAAAGTTGCCGCCGCCGGGACGACGATTCGGTTGGGCCTCGACGGATGTTGAACAGACGAGAAAAATTACGGCGAGAGTCGACGAACAAATTGCTTTCGTCATGATGGAGTCCTCGAAAATAGGGTGTGCGGTAGGACCTTCAAATTATAAACCCCGATGTAGCTCGTTGGTTCCGGTATCGGTTTGAACAGTATTGATCCCGCAGAAGACGCCGGTTCCGTTGCGGACGCCATTTTCAACGATGGTAATCGGCCAAAGTGGCGTAGTCTAGGCCGGCCCTCACGCGCGCCGAGCGAGGCAGCTAAGAACTGTCCTGCGGCCGAAAAAAATAGGATTGCGGCGCGATCTCTTGCTTATTGAGTTTTGGGCCCTCAATGCTGACCGTCAGCGACTCGCCGCCGCTGGCTTCAAACATGATGAGGGTGATGGGGTGAAGGCCGGCTTTCAGCCGAATCACTCCGGCTGATTCGAGCGTTGCGTGTAGGCCGTCGTTATTGACTACCAGCCGATCGCCGATGAAAAGTTTGCTGCCGTCGTCGGAGGAGGTGAAGAAGGTGTAAAGCCCTTCCATTGGAATTTTTATGAATCCCGAATACCGCAGCGTGAAAAAATCGTCGCGTGGTTTGTGCGCCCCGACGTCCGGCCTGTTGGTTGTCCCCTGTTTCGTCGGCTTTAGCGAGCTAACATCGGGCACGTTAACCCACTGGCCTTCATAGGCGGCGAACCTCAAACCGTTTTTTACGCCGCTGTCGCTGGCCGGTTCGGCTAGCGGCAATTCGGTGAGGTTTAGTTCGACACTGAGCGGCTTGTCGCCCCGCTCGATACGCAGCGCGACCGCTTGCCCCGCCTTTTTCTCGACGAGCGCCAGGTGAAAATCGAGTCCGTGGCGGACGTCGAGCTGATCCATCGCTCGGATGATGTCGCCGGGTTGCAGGTCGGCTTTGGCGGCGGGCGATTTCGGCGCGATGGACGTGATCTTGGCCGAGTCGGCCAGACTATCGATTTGGATGCCGTGCCAGAACCCGAATCGTTGTTCGCCGGCAAGCATCTGCGGCAAGATTTCGCGGACGCGGTCGATTGCGATAGCGAAATTGACGGCTTCGAGTTCCTTCTTTTCGGAAGTGACCATGCCGATCTGCTTCCCGATCGCGTTGATCAGCGGTCCGCCGGAGTTGCCGCCGCTAGATGCTGCGCTGGTCTGAATCATCCAGGGCAGGAACGTGTGTTCCGTCGACGCCGCGCGGTTCAGGCCGCTGACGATGCCGGTTGATACCGATTTGACGAGGCCGCCGGGACTACCGATGATCAGCACCGGCTCACCCAGCATCAAATCGTGGCTGCGACCGAGTTCCAGCGGCTTCAGTTTTTCTGGCACGTCAATTTTTAACAGCGCCATGTCTTCATGCCGAAACCGCGCGACGATACGATAAGGTACGACCCGGTTGTCGTTCAGCAAAACTTCGCCGCGCACGGCGTTCATGACGACGTGTTCGTTGGTGAGAATGTATCCGGATTCGTGCAGCACCGAGCCACTGCCGTTGTGGATGTAAAACACGCCTGGATTTTGGTGTGGCGTGAAACTGCGGATTGCCACGACCGAGGGCATGGAACGTTCGATGATGCGGACCATATCGGTTCGGCGGGGCGAGTTTTCGTCAACCGGCTCTTCGGCCGAAAGGACAAGGCCCACCGCGGGCCAGGCGGCCGCGAAATAGAGGCTCAGCAGGAGCTTCGCCCTTCCCAGACGCCATTTTGAAACGGCTTTTAAATTCTGCTTCATTGTGATCCCTCCAACGACTATGATGACGGGAACCGACCGTTGATACAAGCAATCTCCACAATAGGTTTACCGATGACTTTTCGCCGCGCGATGTGTGTGTGTGTGTTATTTAGTATCGTGGGTACTGGCCGTACCGACACGGTTCACGCAGCGGACTGGCCCGCGTATCAGCACGATAACCACCGTAGTGCAACGAGTACTGAAAAGATCGCTGCGGCCCGTTTAGGACGAGCGTGGACTTGGCGGTCGCCGCATCCGCCGAAACCCGCGTGGCCTGGGCCGGCAAAATGGGACGCTTACGCGAATATCCGTGATCTTTCGTCGATGCGAAACTACGATCCCGTGTTTCACACGACGGTGGCAGGTGACAAGCTGTACTTCGGCTCTTCGGTCGATGATTCGGTCTCTTGCTTGAGCACGAAAACCGGCCGTCGACTTTGGCATTTCACCACCGACGGGCCGGTACGCATCGCGCCAAGTGTTGTCGGCAATCGCGTCTATTTTGGCAGCGACGACGGTTTCACGTATTGTGTCTCGACCGAGGGAAAACTGATCTGGCGGTTCAGTCCGAATCCGGGCGGGCGACTCGTGTTAAACGATGGGCGTCTGATTTCCTTTTGGCCGGTGCGGACGGGCGTGTTAGTCGATGGCGACACCGCGTATTTTGCGGCATCGATGTTGCCGTGGCGGTCGTCCTATTTGTGTGCGGTCGATGCGGCGACTGGTAAGCCGGAGGGCGATGGACGGTACGTCCGCGAGATGAAAAAGAGCAACACCTTTGAAGGCCCGTTGCTGGCGACGGCCCAGCACGTGTTTGTTCCGCAAGGCCGAATACCGCCGATGATGTTCGACCGCCGTAGTGGTCGAGCGCTCGGCGCGCTGGACGGCGCGGGTGGCGGTTGTTTTGCCGTGATTACACCGGACAATCAGATCATCCACGGACCGGGGAATCGAAAAGGCCAACTTGTTACCAGCAACGCCGAAAATCGCGCCAAAGTCGCGGCACATCCGGCCGGCAAAGCGATGATCGTCACCGGAGACTTGACGCTGGTGATGAGAACAAAGTCGATCACGGCCACGGATCGCAAGACGGGCGGTCAGCGATGGCTGGCCGCCGGCGGCCCGTTTCTGTCAATGATCGCGACTTCCGATTGCATATTTGCCAGTAGTTTTGACGAAGTGCTCGCGCTGGACAGGGCGACCGGAGAGCAAATCTGGCGGGGACAGGTCGCGGGAAAAGCACACGGCTTGGCCGCCGCCGACGCCGCACTTTTTGTCTCGACGGACGAAGGCGAAATTTCGTGTTTTCGGCCGGGAGTGATGCAAACTCGCAAGATTCGCGAAGATTCGCAAACCGTCGATTTTGATAAAACACCGGTCGCACCGCCGCAGAAAGTTGTGCCGTTTACCGACCCGGCACTGACCGGGCGCTGGGTGTTCCACGCCAGTGAAATGCGCAACAACCGCGGTACCCGGCCCAAAGGCAAGCAACTTCGCGGCATGAAAGTGAATAATCTGGCCGGTAAGCTGGCCGGTACGATCGTCGGTGACGGCGAACTGCAACGCGTCGGGCCGCTTGAAGTTCTTAAAATGGACGGCGCGACCAGCAGCGTTTTGCTGACCGACGACCACAACACGGCAGACTTGCCGGTACGATCGATCACGGCCGAAGTGTGGGTACGTGTCGACGCACCGCAGCAGTGGGGCGGAATTATCGGCGCGATTCAGGATAACGGAAACTACGAGCGAGGCTGGACCCTGGGCTACAACGGCAGCAAGTTCAGCTTCGGTGTCAATGCCACAGGTGGGCGGGATGCCATCACGTATTTGGCCGCGAAAAACAATTTCGAAAACGGCCGCTGGTACCACGTCGTCGGCACCTTCGATGGAAAAACGCTGAACGTTTATGTCAACGGAGAATTAGAAAACACGGCGACGGATCAGCAAGGCGACATCAAATATCCGCCGAAGACCTTTTTCGAAATTGGCGCTTACCACGACAACGATGAGAATTTTCGTTTAAACGGCATGTTGCACGAGGTGCGGCTCTACCGGCGCGCATTGTCAGCCGTAGAAGTTGCGGCACACTTCAAATCGCGGCAAGCAGATTTTCCCACGGCGCCGAAATCGGCGGACCCGTACCGGCCCGAAGTGGGGCCTTATCTGACGTTTGTTGACCGCCGCACGGCGGTGGTTCGCTGGCAAACGCGGCAAACAGTCCCGTCGGTATTGCAGTATTCGCTAGATGGAATCACCCGGCAGGTCGTCCACGCAGCGCCGAAACGCAACCACGAAGTCCGGCTGTCGGATTTGAAACGCGATCGAACGTACAACTATGTGATTCGTAACTCTCTCAAGGGCGGTAAAGTGTCGCGCGCGTACGAATGCGATACAGCATTTAATTATTCAAATTCAACGGGCGAAGCCCTCCCGGAAAGTAGACCGCAATACCAAGCGGCGGCCGCACGGATTCTGAACGGTAGCGGCATCGACCGCGGTATATGCATCGTGATGGGAGTGGACCGCGGCGAATTGGCTGTTGAACTCGCCCGCAAGACCCGTTTAAGAATCATCTGCCTGGACAGCGACCCCCAGCGCATTGCGGAAGTTCGGCAGTTATTTCAAAAGTCCCGTATCTATGGTGCGCGTGTCAGCGCGATGACTGTCAAATCATTCGAAAAATTACCGTTTCCCGACGGGATTGCGAATCTGGTTGTTTCCGAACGGGCCGTTATCCGCGGCACACTTCCCAATGCGTCTGAGACGCGTCGTCTGCTACAGCCCGGCGGCGGACTGGCGATTTTGGGACAGCCCAAGGGCGCCGCGGAACAGCTAACGAACAAATCGGTCAACGAATGGCTCGATTCGGCGCAACTTAAAGGCTCGACTTCGATTGACGCTGAGGGCGTCTGGATGACGGTTCGCCGCGACCGCCTAGCCGGCACCGGGGAGTGGACGCATCAGTACGGCCGCGCTGACAATTCGGCATTTGGCGGCGAGCAACTGGCCGGCAGCAGCGCAACGTCGCAATTCGTCGTGCAATGGCTGGGCCGACCCGGACCTCGATTTCAACCCGATCGCAACGGACGAAAGCCGGGTCCACTTGCGGTCGGCGGCCGGCTTTTCGCGCAGGGTCTGAATCGTATTGTCGCCCTCGATTCCCACAACGGCGTCATTCTCTGGTCCGTCGAAATTCCCGACATGCTGCGGATGAACATGCCGCGAGATTCCAGCAATTGGTGCGCAGACGAAAAATTTGTGTATGTTGCGATTCGCGACAAATGTTGGCGGCTGCGAGCAGCCGACGGAACCCGAGAGAAGCTGTACGACGTGCCTGCAGGTCCGAATGCAGAATGGCAATACGATTGGAGCTACATTGCCAGCCAGGGCAATTTACTGGTGGGCAGTGCGGTGAAGAAGGATACCGCCTTCAAGGGGTTTTGGGGCAAGAACGACTGGTACGATTCTCCGCACGGTCCGCAAACCTACAAAGTTTGCAGTGAGAGCGTCTTCGCGCTGGACAAAGACACCGGCCGCAAGATTTGGCAATACAGCGACGGCGTGGTGTTGAACTCGACACTGACAATCGGCGGCGATCGCGTTTACCTGGTCGAGTGTCGCAACCCGAAGGTCAAAGCGGCACAGACTCGCCGCATCGGGCAGGGCGAATTGTGGCAGGACCAGTTTCTCGTTGCGCTCGATGTGCGGACCGGCGAGAAATATTGGGAAAAGCCGATCACAACCCACGCTGGAGTGACCATGTTTTCGATGGCCCACTCACAGAAACAACTTGTTATTTCCAGTTCGGGCGGCGGCGCATTTCACGTCTATAACTTCAAAACCGATGACGGCAGCCCGCTATGGGATCATCGATTCGGTTGGCCGGGCGGTAAGCACGACCACGGCAAAGCAATGTCGCGGCCCGCAGTGGCGGGCAACAGGCTTTTCGTGAGGCCGCACGTTTTCGATTTGGCATCGGGAAAAGTTCTGCCGATAACCGTGCCTTCCGGCGGTTGTGGTACGTACGCCTGCGCGGGCGACAATCTGTTTTTCCGGAATGGTAACGTCACCATGTGGAATGCCAAAACCAACGCGACGACATCTTGGGCGCGGCTGCGGCCGGGATGCTGGCTCAGCACGATCGCCGCCGATGGCATGTTGCTTTCGCCGGAAGCCGGTGGCGGCTGCAGTTGTGGAAACTGGCTGGAGACGTCGATTTCCTTCTCGCCGGGAACGAAGCCGGCCGATCGCGCAGCCGCACCATAACGAGTGTCCAATCCGGCGGATTAATAACCATGTAGTAAGGCTCGGTAATCGTCATGCTATTTCGACACTTGGCAGTCCTGTCGCTGCTCGCCACCGGTATCGCGGGATCCGTGTCCGGCCAGCCAAATGATCCCAAACCCGGGAATCGCGTGAAGCAGCCGGCGCCCGGCATCTTGGTCGTGCCCGACGGTTGGGGACAGGCTGCTCCGCCGACGGTCAAACGCGTGCTCGAATCGACGGCCATTGAAATCTGGCAGCACTTCCCCGATCGCAAATTGTCGCCGATCATCGTCTCGGCCAAAGGCGGTCCGATTGTGTTGTACGACAAGAGTCCCGGCGGCGAATACATCGTGCGGCTCAACACAGGCGACCTCTATTGGTCGCAATACGCCTACCAATTCGCGCATGAGTTTTGTCACATCTTGTGCAACTACGATCAGGACAAGTCCGGCAACAAATGGTTTGAGGAATCCGTCTGCGAAATGGCGTCGTTGTTTGCGCTGCGGCGCATGGGCGAAACGTGGAAGACGGCGCCGCCCTTCGGGCATTGGAAAGGCTACGCCAAACACCTTGCCGCATACGCCGAAGACCGCATGAGCAAAGCTCGCCTGCCGCAGGACCGGACGCTGGCCATTTGGTACGAGCGGCACGCCGTTGAACTTGATGGAACGGCGGTCAACCGCGAATTGAACAATGTGGTGGCGACGGCCCTGTTGCCGCTGTTTGAAGCAGAGCCGCAGCATTGGCCGGCGGTCGGTTTTTTAAATCACGGCACGCCGGAAAAGCCGCAGACCTTCGCCGAATATCTGACGGACTGGCGCGGCCACTGCCCGCAGCGGCATCGCAAGTTCGTCAACCGCATTGCGACGGAGTTCGGGGTAGAACTGGACGAGTCGTAATACCAGCGATGCCCGTTACGGCAGCGCGACCGTTTGCAGCCGTGCCGGGCTGTCTTCAGTTTGCACCACAATCAGGGCGTGCTTCTCATTAAGCTTGTCCAGTTGCACCACACCTTGCAGTGACTCAATGGTCTCATAAGTCTGCCCGGCGACGCCGCCGCCGCCGACTCGCTCGGTGATTCCTTCCTTGCGGCTGATGCCTTCGGTGCTGATTTTCATTACGCCGCGAGCGCTGTTGGCCATTAACAGAAAATCTTTCCCGCCTTTTTGATACACGATCATGTCGAGCGGCCGGTTGCGGTTGCCCAGTTCGGCGACCGTCGTGCCGCGCAGCGGTTTGTCGCTGGATAGGCCGGCTAGCGGAAATTTGACCAGCGGCGTGCAAGTAAACCCAGCCAGCAGATTCGGTTTGCCGTCGATCGTGAACGGTACAAACGTGCGGACTGCTGGATAGTTTTCGTAGCGACCGTGAGCTCCGTGATAGATTTCGATATTGATGCCCTCATCGGCATCGGCAAAGGGGAAGGCGATTTCACGGACCGTCGAGGGTGCGGTGGCGTCGCTCAAACCGGACACCAACACTTTGCCGTCGATGTAGGCCAGGTCTGTAATCGACTCGGTGCGACGATTCCGTCGTCGTCGTCCTTGGCCGGTTTCTTTGTCTTCGGGAGGATTCGGCAGCACGACCTTTGAAAACTTCACACCCTTCAACGACAGTTGAGATAGCTGGCCTTTGCTAT
>JAYZEI010000240.1:0-10882 GCA_036337375.1 Planctomycetota bacterium
GCGCACCTTCGACCGCGTGCCGCGCCTGGACGCCGGTCAACCCGCCGAACCAAGCTAATTGAATCACGCCGTTCTTAAAGGTATCGACCGACGCTTTGTAATCGCTGGACGGAACATACCGGACTTCGACGCCAAGTTCTCCGGTCAGGTGTTTTGCCAGCGCGTCGAATTTTTCCTTCAGTTCGGTTTTATTTTGGTCCGGGATGGCCGAAAACCTGAGAACCTGCGCGGTCGTGTTAACGCCACCATTAACCGCGCGGTTCGATTTACTTGAGTCGCATCCGCAGGCGCACAGCACAACCACAAAACCAAAAACCTTCAACTTCATCGTCTGCTTCCCGTGGGGTTGAAATCCAAAAGACACTCCGCTCGACCTATCTATGATATAATTATTTGTTATTGATTACTTTTTTTCAATAACTATATGTTGTACATTTTCATGCGTTCGTCGCACCGCAGCCCAGACGGCGGAGGGGGACCGATGAACAGCGCGGTCCTTGTTTAAACGATTTTTCCGCCCCGGCCCCCGCTATAATCGCACTCATGGATCTCAGGCATCTGCAGACGTTTATCGCGACCGCCGAGCAGCAAAACTTCACGCGGGCCGCGCGACTCTTAAGCCTTACCCAGGCGGCGGTTAGCAAACACATCGCTCAGCTTGAGGGAGACCTGGGTGTGCGGCTCTTCGACCGTCAGGGGAGGACCGCCACCCTAACCGACTCCGGACGCACGCTGCACAAATACGCCCTGCGGATTTTTGAACTGGTGGGCGAAGCGCGAAGTGAAGTGGGGGGCGAGGCCAGCGCCGTCAGCGGATCGCTAAAAATCGCCGCCAGTTCCGTGCCGGCCGAATCGCTGCTGCCCGCACTGTTGGCCGACTTTCGTAAGGCGCAGCCCGAAGTGCAGGTCGTCGTTTCCGTTTCGGACAGCGAAGCGTCAGCTACCGCAGTTTGTTCGGGCGAAGCCGATGTCGGTCTGATCGGCGAACTGCCCCATAATGGCAACTTGATGGTGCGGCCGATCGCCGAAGATGAATTAGTACTGGTTGCGCCGGCAAACCATGATTTGTCGAGGCGGAAGTCGTTCTCCGCCGCGCAGTTGGCGGCGCAGCCGCTGATCATTCGCGAGCCGGGATCCGGCAGTCGGCATTGTGTCGAGCAACATCTGGAAGCGGCCGGTGTCGTCCCCAGCGATCTGAACATCGTGATGGAAGCCAATTCCAACGAATCGATCCGTGCGGCTGTCGAGCGCGGCAGCGGGATCGCATTTCAATCACGGCTCGGAGTACAGCGCGAGATCGACGCCGGCCGCCTAGTGACAATCCGGCTGCGCGGGCTGCGGATTTCGCGGCAGCTTTACGCCATCACACACCGCCATCGACCGCAACCCGCGCCACTGGCCGCGTTTCTCGACTTTCTGGATGAAAACCGGCCGCGGCGGAAATCTGCGAAACGAAAACAGGCCCCGAGGTGAACTCAATCCGCCCCGTCGCGAGGTTGACCCTGCTGTTCGATCATGTGCACCAGCGCCCGCCAGCCGTCCAGTTGCGCTTTGGTGATCGTCGGATACTTCAGCGGCCGCCAATCCTCCGATGAGGACATCGTTCCGGCTTCCGGCCAGTAATGCCGTGCGCGATCTTCCACCGCCCGCAGCCAGCGCCGCGTCTGCCGCGGCAACTGCACGCGGTCGTTGACGACCAGACCGGTTACCTTTTGCCGATGATGGCGGCGGAGAACGCTGAACTTCTTCCGCTGGTGCGCCGCATACCCCTCGTCGCGAAGGATCGCTATTACCCCGCCGATCAACGGACGGATATTGCATTGGTCGGTGGGAAGCGACAACGTGATGTCATCTGCGTATCGCGTGTAAACCGCATCAAAATGTTTTGCCAGCACACTGATCCGGCCGTCGAGCCTGTAGTTCACAAGATTGCTGAGCCGCGGGCTGGTCGGCGCCCCCTGAGGCAGGCTGCCCTGCCAGGTGACCAGCCGCACCAGCAACCGCGTGGCCTTGCGATTCCAGCCGATCCGGCGGAAATACTTTTTGACGCGGTCCTCGGAGATCGAAGGAAAAAAATCGACGATGTCAAAGCGAATCACGATCGCCTGCCCCTGGTGCCGAGCGGCATTCGTAACAAACGACTGCCCGCGCTCAAACCCGGTCGCGCCCGGATGTGCGCGAAGCCGTGCCAGCAGGCGGCGGAGAATCCGACGCTGCAACTGCTTTAGCTTTTTGTCCGGAGCGGTGATGCGGCGGCGGCCGCCCGAGCGCTTGGGGATCGTGAATTCACGATATTTCGGCTGGACCGCTTCGAGCCGCTCCAGTGGCAGGTCGAGCCGACGGGCCAACTCATCCGGCCCGTACCCCTTGCCGGCAAAACCCAGCAGATTCAAGAGCCACCCGATCATCCCACCACACCAAACTGGATCGAGGAAAAAATCGGGCGAGGCGTTACCCGCCCCGCCCGCACCATCTTGCACTCCCAGTAGTTTCGCAGAAACTACTGGTCACGCTTTCAAAAACCACATCGGTTCGCGGTCGACGAAACATCGACCTGTGCATATTGCACCACCAAGACAGCGCGGTCATCGTAAGGCCACCCGCGAATTTTGTCAAACAGGTAACCGCTCCGCCCGGACCGAGCGGAACAGGCGGATACGCACCTACTGCCGCCGTCGAAAACGGGAACGGACGATACGTTTGGCAGACCCGCCAAGGGGCGGAAATCTCCATCCGCCGACAAACTCACTTACGGTCGTAGTGAACCGCGCAGCCGTCGTCGTCACAACTTTCAACTTTTCCAAATCGGTAACGTCGATTGGCAACTTGACGGTAGAGAAACTGCCAAAGTGGCAAGCTGAACGGTACGTACATCAACGGCGCGAGCCACCAGAGCCGCGGCAGACGGCGCGACAGATAGCGGAAGCCCGCCGCACCGCGATGACGGCCCCCCTGGCGATCGATCACATAGATGTCGCGCATCAACGCCTCGTGGGAGAGATCGGGATAGCCTGCGGCAACTTTTTCGTCATGCAGCGACAAAAATGCCAGGCGACGACCGCCGTCCCAGCGGGCGATGCGGCGAATCTGTCCCGTGCAAATGCGGCAATTGCCGTCAAAAATCACGACATCTGCATCCGGGCGTTCGCTGGGCGTGGGCAGATCGCCCGCGATCGGCGTTTCTAATTCGCTGGAACTGGTCATCGCGTCAGCGCGTCTAATCCGTGAATCGTGAAGGTTACTTCCCAAAAAGGCGGGGCGGTCCCGGCAATCCGCAGCGGCAACAGGCGGCTCCGTTCGGCCGCGGCCAGCGCTGTGGGTCACGAATGGAACACCAAGTCGCTCCCTACTGAAATATACGCAAATTGCGGACTTTAATTAACGCAAATGTCGGGGATTGGCCACGTTTTCGGATGCATCACGCCTTATAATGACCGAAGAGCCAAAAGGAGCGGGTTTTAGTTGTTGGCCGAGCGGGCTGAAACTCTCGTCAAAACCGCCTCCATCGGGTCGAATTCCGTTCGGCAATCGAGGTTCAGACCATGGAAAAGATCCAACTTCAAGTTCGCCAGGCCCGACGGCGGATGAACGTGCAAAAATTTTTGAACTGCCTGCCGTGGTGTTTGTTGGTACCTCTCGCCGCAGCGTTGGTGGCAATTGCCGTTCACAAGTGGTTTCCAACCGGCAGCGAACCGTGGATTTGGAATGCCGGGTGGGTGGGCGGTGGGATCGTGCTGGGCATTGTCGCCGCAGCCGTCTGGATGCTGACCCGGCCGCACGAGCCACTTGAGGCGGCCATCGAACTGGATCGGCGGTTCGGGCTGAAAGAACGCGTTTCCAGCAGCCTGTCGCTTTCTGAAATTGAACGCGAAACGGAAGCCGGCCGCGCTGTCGTTAAGGACGCCGAGCGGCGCGTGGAACGGGTCGACGTTTCCGAGCGGTTCGGCGTTTTCCTCGGGCGACCGTCTCTGTTGCCGCTCATCCCTGCAGCGCTGGCCCTGCTGGTGATTTTCGCGATCAGCCAGAATGAAGCCGTCAAATCCGCCCGGGCCGATACCGACGAGCAGCAGAAAGTACGAAACCAAGTTAAGCGGTCAACCGACGAACTCCGCAAGAAAATCGAAAAACGCCGCCAGGAACTGGCCGAAAAGGGACTCAAAGAGGCGGATGACTCGCTGCGTGAATTGAGCGAGGGCCTCAAGGATCTCGACAAAAAGACGAGCGGCGATCGCAAAAAGTCGATGATCAAGCTGAATAACCTGGCCGACCGCCTTCGGCAAAAGCGCGACAAACTGGGCGGCGCCGAGGAGCTGAAGAAACAGCTCAACAAAATGAAAAATCTGGAAAAGGGCCCCGCCGACGAACTGGCCAAGGCGATGAAAAATGGCAAGTTCAAGGATGCCCTGCAGGAACTCGAAAAACTCAAAAAGCAGTTCGAACGCGAAGAACTTACGGATGGAGATCGCGAAAAACTGGCCGAGCAACTCGAAAAGATGAAAGACAAGATGGAGGACGTCGCCAATGCCCATAGCCGGGCGATGGAAAACCTGGAGCAACAAATCAAAGACGCCCGCGAATCGGGCGACATCGATAAAGCTGACCAACTACAGCGGGCATTGGACAAGTTACAGCAGCAGATGCCGCAGATGGATCAACTAAGTGATCTCGCCAACAAGCTGGGCCAGATTTCTGAAGCAGCGAAAAACGGCGACCAGCAAGCCATGCAAAACGCGTTGAACGATCTCCAGACGGATTTAGAGAATCTTCAAAACGAGTTGGACGAACTGGAGTCCTTGGACAGCGGGCTGGATGCAATCGCGCAGGCCAAGGACTCGATGAATTGCGATCAATGCAAAGGCGGCGGTTGACCGAATTGCCAACAAGGCGACCAGTTTGGCCGCCAACGTGGTCGAGGCAAAGGCAATAATCCGGGCGGAGACGGACTCGGCGACGGCCAGGCCGGAAAAGGGAACCGCCCACTCGGCGACGGCGACACATCGTCGTTTGACTCGCGTGTCGGCGCGAAGATCGGCCCCGGAAAAGCAGTGATCACCGGCTCGGCGGACGGGCCAAACGCGAAGGGCACACTACGCGAAGCGATTCAGGCGGAATTTGAATCGAATGACACGGGCCCGGCGGACCCGCTTACCGGGCAGAGACTGCCGAAATCTCATCAACGCCAAGTCGAAGAATATTTCAACGCACTTCGCGAAGGCGACTCCGGCAGTTAGCTCGTCGCAGATGTCATGCGCGGAGCCGCCGCGGAATCATAAACGAATAGATAATGACAACTGCCCCTCCGGCCAGCAATCCGTACGGTGCCCAATCGGGCAGCGCTAGTTCGCGATTCGGTGGTCGGGCGTTGGCTGCGTCGCTGGAAGTCGCCACCCGCTTTGGCGGGATAAAACTGGCGAATACTGCCTTTTCGACAAACAAGCATTCAGCACCAACAACGCAAATAAAAATGCCGACCGCCAAAAAGAATGCTCGGATCATCAGAAACTCCTTCTCGCTCTATTTTTGCATTCGCTATCCGATATCTATCGTGCGGAGGCGGTCGAAAACTCCAAGTTGCCTGCCGCGGCAGGCAAAACCGGAACTCCGGTCGAAGCGATTGCACCGCCCAGGGCCCGCGGTGAAATGGGCTGTAGGATTGATGACGATTTGCGCGACGTTTGCGGCGGTCGTTCTTGCCGGTCCGCAAATCGCCTCCGCCAACGAAAAGGTAATTGCTCTGCTCGAAAATCGTGGGCTGGTGCAATCCGGAAATCGGTGGTTGCTGGCCGAGGATCTGGTGCTGGCTCGCAAATCCGATTCGCTCGATCGAGCCGTGCGACAGTTGCAGCTTGCCAGAGGCAGGGCCACGAATTTGGTCGCTCAGAACAAGCAGTACGACGACGAACTCAAGCGATCCAAAGACCGAGTCTCGAAACTGATGCAGCAGAAACAAAAGTTGTCCGGCGCGAAAAACAAGGACTTGCGAGAAAAACTGCAGGAACAGATCGCGAGCCTGCAGCCACGAATCGCGGCGCTCGAAAAAGCAGTCTCGGCTCCGCACAAACTCTGTGAGCGACGAGAGGCCCACGAGGCGATAACAACCGTCAACGCTCAGCAGCAGCGGATAACGCTGCTGTTAAAGGAAATGCCGTCGCAAATATTCTTGATGGAGAACAAATACAATAGGCTGCGTGAAGATCGCCAATTGATGCAGGCAATCGGATTGCTAGGACCGCAGGCCAGACTGGCAAGCGGAGCTAATTCCGGCAAATACCGCCAGCGACTCGACCGTGCCCGGCGGATGATTACGGGCGATTGGATTCCCGTTTTCCGACAAAATGGCCACTTGCGAATTGCGGCGATTATCGAGCGACAAACGCCGGCCACCTTCACGTACCACCCCGGTAGCGGGCCGGCTTTCTTGCCTGCCAGCGTGGTCCGGAAGGCCGGCATCGAAATTCCCCATAACGCCGACGAGGCGGTTTTTCGCTGCGACGACGGACGACGGCTGCCCGTTCGCATCATCAAAATCTCTTATCTGCAACTGGGCTCGAGCCTTCTGCAGGGCGTGCAGGTTTATGCCTTGCCGCCCGAAGGTGAAGACCTGGGAGCTCGAATCACCGACGAATCGCTAGGCCGTTTCAATGCACAACTCGATTTGCCGAATCTGCGGATGAAGATTTCTCCGTAGATCGCCAAGCGAAGGCCGTTCTCGTATTTGGCCGCGGGAGCGGCATTTTAACAGCGGAACCCCGCGCCCTCGACGCGACCGCAAATTCTCATTTATTTTCGTGCGAAAATATTGCCCGTCGACGAGAAAGTAATTACGATGGCCCCACAATAGGGTTGTTCGACAGTGTGCGGACCATCGAAGTTGTGTCTCGGCGGAATCGACTGTAACGAACATTCGGGCAAATCATGCACGACGGCCAGCCCCCCACCAATTTTCCCACCGAAACCAACCTCCGGGCGTCAACAAGCGGCGCGGTCCAAGCCGATTCTAATCGTACGCACAGCAGAGCAGAGCACGTAAAAGGTTGTTCGGCCGATCGGGCCAATTATAATTCCCTATAGACGTTACCTTCAGAATGTTTGGATAGGCGGAGTTACGGGGTTGTCCCAAAAACCGAAGATACTTCTGGTTAACCACTCCGAGAGCCAAAACGAAGAGTTTGATCGCTATCTGCGAGATAACTTCGAACTGGTGGAAGTTCGCAGTCCACTTCGTGCCCTGGCGAAACTCGGCCGCGAGAATTTTGACAGCGTCTACGTCGCCTCGGCTCATCTCGATGAACTCGCCCGCCTCGGTCGACAAGTTCAAACAGATCGAATTCTCCAGTCAATGCCCGACGGCGTCGTGCTTCTGGACAATGAAAACCAAATCGTCTGGAGCAACCAGTGCCTGCGCGACTGGTGCGGACGTGAAGACGTCGACGGCAAGAACTTTTACGACGTATTGGATACCCCGGAGATTCTGGGGCCGGACTTTTGCCCGTTTCATACCGCAATTTCATCCGGTGTGGCCAGCAGCTCGACGTTGCGCACCGGCGACAATCGCTATTTTCAACTTCACGTCGCGCCGATTTTTGACGGCGATAGCTTGCCGAATCACCTGATCGTGACACTGCGCCACGTCACCAGCGAAATCCTGCAACAACAAAAATTGGCGGCCATTCATAAGGCGGGAATGGAACTGGCGGACTTAAAGCCAGACGAGCTGATGCACATGACGGTCGAAGAGCGCATCGACCTGCTAAAATCGAATATCGTCCACTTTACCGGCGAATTGCTCAATTACAACTTGATTGAAATTCGACTGCTCGATCAAAAGACCGGCCAACTCGATTCGCTACTGGCCGTCGGTATGGAACCGGAAGCCGAAAGTCGGGAACTGTGCGCCCAGTCCCAGCACAACGGCGTGACGGGATTTGTCGCGGCTACAGGCAAAAGCTACCTGTGCGAGGATACGTCGGAAGACCCGCTCTATTTACCAGGGGCCAAAGACGCAAAGAGTTCGTTGACGGTGCCACTCATCTCTCACGACGAGGTGATCGGCACGTTTAACGTTGAAAGTCCCGATCACCGCGCGTTCGACGAAAGCGATCTGCAATTCCTCGAAATCTTCAGCCGCGATGTCGCGCAAGCGCTGGGAACTCTGGAACTGTTGGTCGCAGAAAAAGTGACAACTGCGACCGAGAGCATCGAAGCGATTCATACGGCTGTGGCGTTACCGATTGACGATATCCTCAACGAAGCGGTCAACGTCATGGAGAAGTATATCGGTCACGAACCGGAAGTGGTTGCCCGGTTGGAGAAGATTTTACGAAACGCCCGCGACATCAAGCAGGTGATTCAAAAAGTCGGCCAACAAATGACGCCCAGCGAAGCGGTGCCGGCGTCACTTCAGCCCGAACACCGCCCGCTGTTGGCCTCTCGGCGGATTCTGGTCGTCGATGACGATGCAAGTGTCCGCAGTGCGGCGCACGCGTTGCTTGAGCGCTATGAATGCGCAGTCGAGACGGCACATAACGGCAGCGAGGCCATGTCGATGGTCCGCCGCACCAGCGCGCTGGGCGCCTATGATGTCGTTATCGCCGACATTCGGCTACCCGATATGAATGGCTACGACTTGATGCAACAGCTTATCAAAATCGCCGACGCACCTTCGTTGGTGTTGATGACAGGATTCGGCTATGACCCCGGTCACTCCATCGTCAAAGCACGGCGAGCGGGTTTGAAAGAAGTGCTTTATAAACCGTTTCGTCTCGATCAGTTGCTGGAAACAGTCGAGCGCGTCATCGAATCCAAGAGCCCTGTGGCACAATCATAAAGCCATGGTCGTCGTCGAGATTTTCCTGATCTCATTGGCGCTGTTAGGCACCACCGCACTGTGGGTCAAGGTGTTCAATCATCGACACTCTTGCAAGCTACCGTGTTGGGGCATGCGGACTATTAGTATCGTCTGCTATTTGCTGATTCTCTTGCTGCCAATGGCGCTGGCTGTGTGGTACTGGCAATCGGAGCAGCGTCTGACGAATCTTATTTCCCAACCGCAACTCTCGATTCCGTTTTTCTATATCGCGGTTTCCTGGGTCGTCGGTGGCTGGGTTGTTGTGACGTTTTGGCCCCGCCATCCGATCGACGCACCAGGTTATTTGCTGTCGACTCATACGAAACATGTCGACGTCCTGACGGAACTCGGTGAACGCTACGACGGGCCGGGGTGGGTAACGGCCCTGGCGCGTTTCCCCGGCAACGAATTACTGCAACTTTGCCTGCACGAAAAGCAACTGGCAATTCCACGGCTACCGAAACCGTTGCACGGCCTGTCGATCGCACACCTGTCCGATCTGCACTTCACGCGAAAGGTCGGAAAGGCGTATTTCGAGGAAGTCATGCGACGCACAAATGAGATGGGCGCCGACCTAATCGCCGTCACCGGCGACCTTTTGGATCGCCGGGCGTGCCTGGATTGGATTCCCGATACCTTTGGACGCCTTCGCGCACGCTACGGAATTTTCTTTGTATTGGGCAATCATGATTTACTGTTGAACGAGGACGAATTAAGGCGCCGGCTGACGGAGGTTGGCTTGTCGGATTTGGGCGGGCGACACGTAACGATCAGCATCAACGGCTGCAAAGTGCTGCTGGCCGGCAATGAACTTCCCTGGTTCCCGCCCGCGGCCGACATGAGCACCGCGACTCCGCGGGGCGACGACAGTCAATCGTTGCGGATTGTACTGGCGCATTCACCGGACCAGTTCGTCTGGGCCAGGCAACATGATGCAGATCTCATGTTGGCGGGTCACACGCATGGAGGTCAAATACGACTGCCGTTCATCGGTGCCGTCGTGTCGCCCAGTCGCTACGGTACGCGTTACGCCTGCGGCGCGTTTTTCGAACCGCCGACCGTCATGCACGTCAGCCGAGGCATTTCCGGTACAACGCCGGTCCGTCACAACTGCCCACCGGAACTGACGAAGCTTGTCCTGGTAAACCCAACGGGTTCGGCGGCGCTGAAATCGTCAGACCTTGGATAACGGCCCAAGCCGCAAGCGAAAGATGGCGCGAATTGTGGTAGGATTCTCGCTGACGCTTCAGGATGTGATGCAGACCGTCTGCCCGCTTTAATCAAGTACGTCTCGCGGCACATCGTTAAGGTTTTTCCCGATCCAACCGGCTTAGTTCGTCAACAGATGATCGTCAACTTCTCAAAAACCGGCGGAATCCTCGTCGCGACAGGTTCCCGCACGCTGATGACGGTCGTGCTATTGTTCGGTTTTTCAAATCCGTATTTTGGGCGCTGCGCGGCGGATGACATACCGCAGCCCGAAGCTGACAAATTCGCTGTTGTTGGATACCTGCCGGACTATCGCATGTCCATGTTCGAACCGGCTGCGGCGGCGGGCGTGACAGATCTCGTGTTTTTCTCCGTCGAGCCGACTTCGTCGGGAGATTTGGATACGCGGTCGCTGTCGAAAAAGAACCTCGCACTGCTGAAATCCGTCAAAGAAAAAAATAACTGCCGCATTCACCTGGGAGTCGGCGGATGGGGACGATCGAATCATTTCGCCGCCATGTCCGCGCAAAAGCAATCTCGACAGCGGTTTGTGAACAGCCTGGAGAAACTATGTCAACGTCACGGATTCGACGGCGCCGACCTTGACTGGGAGTTTCCGGATACGAAAGCCGAGAAAGCGTCGTTTGTCGCATTGCTTCGCGACCTGCGGGAAAAGTTCCGTGGCCACGGCATGCTGCTTTCGATCGCCGCGGCCGGATTGCAGGATTTGCCAAGCGAGGCGGTCGAGGCGGTCGACAGAATCCACCTGATGGCGTACGACGCGGCGGGCCGGCACGCGACATTTGCCGACGCGCAAAAATTTGT
>JAYZEI010000241.1:0-5526 GCA_036337375.1 Planctomycetota bacterium
ACCTCAACCCACGGCCGAAAGAAACACATGTGCCCGACGGCCTGGCTGAAGACCCCGAAGCGTTCTGCGAACAATATGAGCGGATGATCGCCGACGCGGGCGGTATCGACATCCAAGTTCTCGGCATCGGCGGTGACGGCCATATTGCCTTCAACGAACCCGGCTCGTCGTTGACCGGCGACACGAAACTCGAAGCGTTGACGGAGGAAACCATCGAAGACAACGCTCGTTTCTTTGCCTCGCAAAGCGACGTGCCTCGTTTCGCATTGACCATGGGCGTCGGCACGATCATGAAAGCCCGCAGATGCCTATTAATGGCCAATGGCGCGAAAAAGGCAAAAGTCGTCGCCCAGGCGATTGAAGGTCCCGTTACATCGTCGATCACAGCATCCGCGCTTCAAATGCATGCCGATACGATCGCCGTACTCGACGAAGACGCCGCCTGCGAATTGGAACTCCGTGATTATTACAAGTTCAAAGAGCAGGCGTGGGAGGACCGGGCTGCCGGAGATCCCAGCGGGGAAATTCTTGCTTCTTAATTGCATCTGGCGCATCCTCGTTCCCGGGCGGAGCCCGGGAACGCACTAGAATCGCGGCTACGCCGTGAACAGGCCGTGCATCGCGCAGGCAGAATCCACCGGACACGGCGTTCCCAGGCAGAGATTAATCCATGAATCACCGCTGCAGCCCAGTTGATGCCGTCCGAGTTGCCTTGGACGGATCGGAACTCATTCGTGACGTCCGTTGTGTGAAACAGGACGCCGGAACCCAGTTGGCGCTGGGCACAAATTCGATCCGCCCGCTTTCCGCCGAAGAAATCGAACAACTCGAAGTCCAAGGAAACGTCGCGGACGACTGGTCGCGAGTGCAAGTTGCCGATTCGTTCGATGCGGGTTCCGTAAGACAAACCAGCTTTCACGGCGACGTCATCCTGGGACACTTCGGCGACTGCGCCCCGGCAGGCGGCGGTGCAGAATTGCCCTGCGGCGTTTATCAAAGCGTGCTGAGCAACTGTGTCGTCGGCAGCAATGCCCTGGTCCACGGTGTCGGCCTATTAAGCAATTACGTCGTCGGTCAAAGGGCCGTTGTATACCGCTGCAGCAGCGTAACGTGCGAAGGCACCACGGCATTCGGCAACGGTCAGGAATTGCCCATCGCCATCGAAACCGGCGGACGGGAGGTTGCGGTTTTTGCCGAGATTGATGTGCAAGTGGCCGCGGTCGTCGCTCGATCGCGGTCGGATCGGAAACTAGTGGATGCCTACACCGAAGCGGTTGCCGATTACACCTCGCAGGCAACCTCGATGCGCGGCATCATCGCCGACAGCGCCGTAGTCCGCAACACGACGGCCGTCCGCAATAGCTACATTGGCCGCTTCGCCGTTGTCGATGGGGCAACGCTGGTCGCTGACAGCACGTTGCTCAGCAGCGAGGAGGAGCCTACCCGCGTCGAATCCGGAGCTTGCGTGACCGATTCAATTTTCCAGTGGGGAAGCGACGCAACGACGATGGGCCTTGTCGCTTCGTCGGTGATGACCGAGCATTCACACGTAGAACGGCACGGCAAGCTGACCGATAGCATCCTCGGCCCCAATTCGGGCGTGGCCGAAGGCGAAGCGACCGCTTGCCTGCTCGGCCCGTTTGTCGGCTTCCATCATCAGGCCCTGCTGATCGCTGTGCTCTGGCCGGAGGGCAAAGGCAATGTCGGCTACGGCGCGAACGTCGGTTCGAACCATACTTCGAAGGCCCCGGACCAGGAATGCTGGCCCGGCGAAGGCGCATTTTTCGGTTTGGGCACGAATATCAAGTTCCCATCCGACTTCAGCCGCGCTCCGTATTCGATTATCGCCAGTGGCGTCAGCGCGCTTCCGCAGAAAGTGACCTTTCCGTTTTCGCTGATCAACAGCCCGTTCGCCAACTACGAAGGCATCTCTCCGGCCTATAACGAAATCATCCCGGCGTGGCTGTTGACCGACAACATGTACACGCTGAAGCGAAACGAAGGCAAATACAAAGACCGCAACAAAGCCCGCCGCACGCGGTTTATCTTCGACGTGTTTCGTCCCGACACGATTGACCTGATGCGCGATGCCTGCAACCGGCTTGAGGCCGTACAGCAGGTCAAAGAGTTTTATATCGATCGCGAAATCGACGGACTCGGTAAGAACTTTATGCTCGAAACCAATCGCACTCCGGCTATCGATGCCTATCGTTTTTACATCCGATACTATGCGCTGGCGGGTTTGAACGAACGAGTCCGGACGTTGCCCGACAACGCTGAGGCGGACGCCATCGCCGCTTTGCTTTCGACCTCGACAGACGACACAACATGGGAGCATCAACGTCTGATCCTGCAAGACGAACTCGGCGTCACCGACGTGATCGACGGCCTGCGGCAATTGCCCGCGATGCTGGAAAAGATCGCACGCGATGTGGAAGAATCCAAGGCTAAAGACGACCGCCGCGGCGCTCGAATCATCGACGATTACGATCAAGTCCACACAGCGGCCGCGGAGGATAAATTCGTCAAACAGACGAAAGACAAAACCGACCAAGAGATTGCGGAACTGGCAGAGATGATCGGACGACTGGAGCGCATTTGACCGCGTGCTGATGCGTCGGCGCGAACCTGCCGACGAGCCCAAACAACGCGGATTATTCGGCTGAGCAGAAGCCCCGCAGTTTCATCTCGTCTGCTGGCTCGCCGCTGTCGCCTTAACGGGGTATCATTGCCCTCATGAACGGCGGCTTTCATCCACTAATTGCGCAGTGGTTTCAATCGAACCTGGGCGAACCCACGGAACCACAGCAACGCGGGTGGCCGGAAATTGCCGCCGGCCGGCACACGCTGATCGCCGCGCCGACCGGTTCGGGTAAAACGCTCACGGCATTTCTCTGTTGCATCGACCGCTTGGTGCGGCAATCGGACAAGGGTCCGCTCGAAGACGGCGTCCAGGTGGTCTACGTCTCCCCGTTAAAGGCGTTGAGCAACGACATCCATCGCAACCTGGAAACACCCTTGGCGGAAATCGGCCGTCTGGCCGAACAAACCGGCTGCGATCCTCCAGAAATCCGCGTGGCGCTGCGGACCGGTGACACGACCTCGTCCGAGCGGCAAAAAATGCTTCGCCGACCACCGCAAATTCTGGTGACCACGCCGGAGTCCCTTTATTTGCTGCTTACCTCGGAAAAAGGCCGGGACAGTCTACGACGGGTCGGGACCGTCATCGTCGATGAAATCCACGCGCTGGCCCGCGACAAACGTGGTTCGCATCTCGCACTGTCGCTGGAACGACTCGAAGCACTGACCGAATGTCCGCTTCAGCGGATTGGACTTTCAGCGACCGTGCGGCCCGTTGACGAGATTGCAAGGTTTCTTGTCGGCGCGGGGAATACCGACGGCAACGGCGATCCCAACTGCTCGATTGTCGATGTCGGCCACGTCCGCCAACTCGATCTTTCGCTCGAGGTTCCGGCCGGCGAATTGTCGGCGGTTTGCGCGACCGAACAATGGGAAGAAAGTTACGCTCGGCTGGTCGATTTGATCCAGTCGCACCGCAGCACACTCGTTTTTGTCAACACGCGAAGGCTGGCGGAGCGGGTCGCCCATCGGTTGACAGAATTGTTGGGCGCTGATGCGGTAGCGAGCCATCATGGCAGCCTATCAAAAAATATCCGCATCTCCGCGGAGCAGAGGCTCAAAGCCGGGCAGCTCAAAGCGATCGTCGCCACAGCCTCACTGGAGATGGGTATCGACATCGGCTTCATCGACCTCGTCTGCCAGATCGGCTCACCCCGTTCTATCGCCACATTTCTGCAACGCGTCGGCCGATCCGGCCACTCGCTGGGAGTAATACCAAAGGGCCGCCTGTTCCCCCTCACCCGTGACGAGCTGATCGAATGCCTGGCACTAATCCGCGCGGTCAAAGAACAAAAACTGGATGCCATCGAAATTCCTATCGCTCCGCTGGATATCCTTGCACAGCAAATTGTCGCCAGCGTCGCCGCAGAAGAATCGACGGAAACCTCGCTTTTCGATCGCTTTCGGCGGGCGTGGCCGTATCACAATTTGTCGCACACTAATTTCGAGGAAATCATCGCGATGCTCAGCAACGGCATCGCGCCGGCAACCAACCGCGGCGCGTATCTGCATCGCGATGCCATCAACGGACGCCTCCGGCCTCGCCGCGGCGCTCGAATTGCGGCGCTCACATCGGGAGGCGCAATTCCCGAGACGGCTGAATATCGGGTCGTTACCGAAGAGGAAGGAGCGGTCGTCGGCACGGTGGACGAAGACTTCGCGGTCGAGAGCCTCGCGGGTGACGTGTTCCTGTTAGGCAATACATCCTGGCGCGTCCGCTATGTGCGACAGGGCCAAATTGTTGTCAGCGATGCCGAAGGCGCACCGCCTTCGATCCCGTTTTGGTTCGGCGAAGCGCCGGGACGAACGGTCGAGCTGTCGACGGAAGTCTCGCGGTTACGAAGTGATATCGCGAATTGGACCGGCCGTGCTCCCCCCGAGCAGCCGTTACCATCGCCCGGGCCGGAGACGCGGCCGAGCGGATGTGATCCGTCAGGCGATCTACGCCTTGATTGGCTCGTCGAAAACTGCGGAGCAACACCGTGGGCCGCCAGCCAGGCGGTTCATTATGTGCAAGTGCAACAGCAAGCGCTGGGCGTTATTCCAACGAAGGACAACGTCGTCTTTGAGCGATTCTTCGACGAATCGGGAGGCATGCAGTTAGTGATTCACTCGCCACTCGGCGCCCGGATCAACCGCGCCTGGGGACTGGCGATGCGGAAACGCTTTTGCCGATCTTTCGACTTCGAATTGCAGGCGGCAGCCACCGACAATGGCGTTCTGCTGTCCGTCGGCCCGCAGCACAGTTTCGCGATCGAAGATCTGTTCGGCATGCTCGGCCCGCACAACGCCCGGCCGATCCTCGAACAGGCCTTGCTGGCTTCGCCGATCTTTCAAACGCGCTGGCGCTGGAACGTCACGCGGGCGCTTGGCGTGCTGCGTATGCAGAGCGGGAAAAAAGTACCGCCGCACCTGCAGCGTTTCCGTTCCGACGATTTGCTGTCGGCCGTTTTTCCTCAATCGACTGGCTGTCTGGAAAACCACCACGGCGATGTCGAACTTCCCGATCATCCGCTCGTTCGGCAGACGGTTCACGACGGCCTATTTGAGGCGATGGACCTTAAGCGTTGGACGCAGTTGCTCGAAGACGTCAAGGCGGGCGATGTTCGGCTGATCCCGTTCGACACCCGCGAGCCGTCGCCGTTTTGCGAAGAAATCCTCAACGCCCACCCGTATGCGTTCCTCGACGACGCGCCGCTGGAGGAACGTCGCACGCGGGCGGTGGCCGGTCGCCGCGGTCTGCCCGCCGAGCAATTCCGCGACCTGACAAAACTTGATGCAAACGCCGTTACGCAGGTCGCCGCCGAAGCGTGGCCGCTCGTGCGCGATGCCGACGAATTGCACGACGCGCTGAACAGCCTAGTCGCCGTCCGCGAAGATGAGTTG
>JAYZEI010000242.1:0-24261 GCA_036337375.1 Planctomycetota bacterium
AATCCGCGACTCGACTTCAAACGCCGTGAAGTCGTCGTTCGGGCGCTCGCGCAGATGGGCATTCCCGATGCCGATCAACGTGTCGTGATTGCCCCGGCTTTTGCCCAACCGTACACGTCGCGCGAAGCGGAACGAGCATACCGGGGCGGCGTTTCAGCCCTTTCCAGATCGAGCTTTGGCGCGGCGGGATTCTAAGGGACGAACGACGAGCGAACACAGAAAGAAAATTGGAATAATTGCCACCGAAACACTGCTTCGGCGCGGTGGCGGAAAATTTGAGTCCGATTGTTTAAGAGCCATGCACAAATCTACATCACGAATCGCCCTTGTTCTGGCAGTCACGCTGGTGGCAATCTCCGGCTGTGCGCTAAAGCCGTGGAAGAAGTCGAATAGCCTCGCCGGGTTGAGCGGCGATGCCGGCAACCCGACCCGGGACTTTGAACCGCAGTTGAGTTTGGCGCGGCTTAGTGAGCGCCACGGCGATATTCAGCAAGCGAAGAGCATTTACGAGGCGGTGCTCACCAAGGACGACAGGAATGCTTTGGCACATCAGCGACTTGCCGTGATTGCCGCCAACGAACGTCAGATGAACTTGGCCGATTATCATTTTCAACAAGCACTTGGTTGCGGCGAGCCCAACCCGGAATTGCTGAGCGATTACGGATACCTGCTGTATTTGCAGCACCGCCCCGACGATGCTGAAGAAATGTTGCGTCAAGCGATCACGAAAGATCCGACCAACAAGGCGGCGCGCAACAACCTTGGGCTGGTGCTGGGAGAGCAGGGCCGGTTCCAGGAGAGTTTTTCCCAGTTTCAAATGGCCGGAGAAACAGCGGCAGCGCATGCGAATTTGGCTTATGTTTATTCGCTCAATGGCGAGTTGGACCTGGCCGAACAGGAATACCACCGCGCCCTGTCGATTGATGGCGACTTACGAAACGCAGCCGAAGCGTTGCTGCAACTGGCGAGCCGGCCGAAACGACGGCAACCGCCGCCCGCCGAAGTTGCGGCCGTCAGATATCACCAACCGTCAGCTGTCGCTGGAATGTCCAGCGGCCGACTGCCCATGGCCAGTATGACTGCCAGGGGGCGGCTACCCGAGGCGATTGGAACCTCGGACATCGAACGTCAAACATCGAATACCGAGACAGATCGTGGACTCGCGGCCGCGGCGGGTGACAATCAACGTCCGACGGTCGGCATTCGTCAAGCGGAGAACGACCCCGCACGGCCCCGGAAACCGCTGGCTGAGTTGCACGGGCAACCGCAACCAGCACCGGGGCCGCAAGATCACCCGGGTGGCGCGACGGCCCCGCAGTCGCCCGCACTGGCCAAAGTGATTACGGCGCCCGCGACTGCTCCGCGATCTGTAGGCCCGTTGCCCCGCGGCAATACCGCGGTTCCGCAAAACGGGTTGCTGCTTCGCCAGCCAATTTCAATTGGTCCCGCTCGACAGGCCACGCCACCGCCGGCCGCACAGACACGGGCCGCTGTGCCTTTTCGCGGTGCAATTGCTCCGGCGGCCCGCGCGGGCGCGGCGAGTATGCGATTGAGGCTCGAAGAAAACCGCAACGTGATTGCCCGCTCCAATTCGAATCCAGGCCTCCAACAACCGGCGGCCGCAGACCTTCAGCTTCGGCAGTCGAAGCCGGTAGCGGCACCAACAGCTCCGATGGGGTCGACGCGACCGCCGGAGGCAAAAATTCAATTTGCTTCGGCCCCGACCGAAGCATCGGCGGGTCAGTCAGACCGTTCGCAGGCAACTGGCCGCCGCGAGAGTCCGCCCAGGGCCGCTCGCGATGTGACGACGCGGATGGCCGATCGCAGTTCGGTCTTTGCATCGCCGACGTCCAGTTCAACCAGTCCCTGGACTTGGCAGCCACCCTTCGCCACACCATCGCAGGCCGCGGGCCAAGCCGCGCCGCAACCGAGCGCGAATCCCTCCCACCGCGTTCGCCCGTAGTAGCCAAGCTGTCGCGTCGGGCGGCCATCTGTTCTTGACGTTGCGGACTGCGCCGTCTCTTTTCGCAGTCGTTACGATTCCCTAACTGCGGATTTTCTCGTCATTGCGCAGGGCGGAACTTTTGGGGATTATCCGGCAGTTGCAAGTGCAGTACGAGCATTCGCAACGCACTTTCTGTTATAACGACAAAGTTCGGTGGCCCGCTTTGACTGGAAATCAGAAAAAGAAATCGCCTCATGAAATTAACGGTTTTGCCTTACGCGGTACTTGCCTTCGTACTTTTTCCGGTGCCGCAATCACAAGCTGAGGATAGTTCTCAACGGCCCAATATCGTGTTCATTCTGGCGGACGATCTCGGTTGGCGCGATTTGAGTTGTGAGGGGTCAGCCTATTATGAAAGCCCAAACATTGATCGAATTGCCCGCCAGGGGATGAGGTTCACCCGAGGCTATGCCACGTGCCAGGTTTGCAGCCCTTCGCGGGCCAGTATCCTCACCGGGAAATATCCGACGAAGCACGGCATTACGACTTGGATCGGTGACGCAGCGGGTACCGCTTGGCGGTCGCGCAACCGCCGTGATAGCCACTTGCCGGCCGACTACGAGCGTAACTTACGCGCTTCGGAAATTACACTTGCCGAAGCCCTGCGCGGCGCGGGTTACAAAACGTTCTTTGCCGGTAAATGGCATCTCGGCAGCAAGGGTTCCTGGCCCACGGATCACGGCTTTGAAATAAACAAAGGCGGTTGGGATGTCGGCAGTCCCCGGGGTGGATTTTTTTCACCGTGGCAAAATCCAAATCTTGAGTCCGGACCGCCCGGCGAGTCGTTGCCGATTCGCCTCGGTCGCGAGACCGCCGCGTTCATCGAGGCTAACAAGGACAAGCCGTTCTTGGCGTACCTGTCCTTCTATTCCGTACACGGTCCGATCCAGACCACGGCCGAGTTGTGGAATAAGTACCGTCGGAAGGCTGTAGGTATGGGGGATTCCAAAGAACGCTTCCTCTTCGATCGACGACTCTGCGTGAGACAGGTGCAGGACTGCCCTATCTACGCCGGGATGATCGAGTCGATGGACGACGCGGTCGGCATTGTTGTCGACAAACTTGACGAACTTGGCATCGCCGAAAACACGATCGTTTGTTTCACCTCGGACAATGGAGGCGTGTCGTCGGGTGATGCCTTTTCAACGAGCAACCTCCCACTACGAGGCGGTAAGGGGCGGCAGTGGGAAGGCGGTATTCGCGAGCCTTTTTACATCAAAGCGTCCGGCGTCACCAAGGCTGGTGCAACCAGCGAAATTCCTGTCAGCGGCATCGATTGGTATCCAACCCTGTTGGAATTAACCGGCGTGCGGGTACCGAACGAACAAGATATCGATGGTGTTAGCCTAGTGCCTCTGTTGAAGGGAAAAGCGATTGCCGATCGGTCACTGTTTTGGCACTACCCTCACTACGGCAACCAAGGGGGCGAGCCGTCGTCGATCATTACTCGGGGCGATTGGAAACTGATCTACTATCATGAAGATGGCCGCGACGAGTTGTATCATCTCACGAATGATCCGGGCGAACAGAAGAACCTCGCCCCTGTTGAGCCGCAACGTGCCGAGGCCCTCCGCAGTAAGCTCGACGCGTGGCTGAAGGCTACCGGGGCGCTATTCCCGCAGGCAGACGCACAATTCGATTCTGCCAAACGCGCGAGACTCTGGGAATCGCTCGGGACCACGGGCAAAGCGGGTCTCGAAAAACGTCATGCAGCATTTCTCGGTGCGAATTACCGGCCGAACAAGAACTGGTGGGGGAGCGCGCCGCAGGACTGACTATGGCGGATGAAAAGAAGTTCCATGAAGCCCTCTGAATAGCGAGCTTAACCATACTTTTTTGTATAATCTACGGTCGACTCTGCCGCGATAAGCTGGCGTTCCAGTGGGGTAATTTAGTTCCGGCATGAGGGCCACAATCGGAAATTCCGGACAAATAATCCACCGGACCAACCGCCTCGTCACACTGCGAGAAACAAAAATGAAAACGGTACACCGATCTTTACGGGTTTTATTGCCGATCGCCTTTTTAACTTTTAATGGCTACGTTACAGCCGACGATGAGCCGCGACCCAACATCGTGTTGATCATGTCGGACGACAAGTAATTCCGTGTGATGGTGGAATCGCGATATGACCGAAAAAACATGGGATTTCCAGTAGGTCCAACCAGAATTCAGATCGCGGAGAATCCCCATTAATTCAGTCAGATTCAGGGCAATTAACTACACTTTGCTACACGACACCGGAACACTTCAGACCTAATGCATCGCGACGCTCGAGAACCGTTGCATCGGGATACCGTTGCCAATGCTCACGCAACTCGACTTCCTTTTCTCCTGAAACTGCCGGCTTTCTTCCACGTCGATGCACTTGCGGCTCAAGAGTTCCTAAATCACGCTTCTGGCGCACCAGCTTGCCCACGACTGTAGGGCCAACCCGAAACCGAGCAGCTATCACCTTTTAGGCGGCGTAGCAGCGAAAGGTCTACGCGAACCTAGCCAGCGATCGCTACCGATCCACGGTCCGCTTGCGAATGTGAGAAGGACGTTCTAATGGTAACGGGCCCTGCCGGAAGGTCGCCCGCGCTCTCTTGCTGCCCCATTACCATTCGATAATTGCGCTGCGACTGGCGAACACGGTCGAGTGCTTCACGGTACTTGTCGTCGTCGTTCAACGACAATGCAGCCTGGTACATCGAGGCGGCTTGCCGATAATCCAATGTTGCCTCGTGTGCGACGCCCAAGTTGTACAAAGCAGCATCGTCGTCGCGTGCGGCGGTTAACGCGTTTCGCCATTGGCGCTTCGCCTGCCGCCAATTACCACTCTTTGCCAACTCGATTCCGCTATCAACCACGGACTCGGTTTCCGGCTCGTCTGTCCGGGCCAATGAGACTTCGAATTCGTCCGCTTGGGCGAGCGTTGACTCGACGAATTCCGAAACGCATTCCTCGACTAGTCTACGGGTGTTTTCTTCGACGGATTTATCGGTCGGGAAATCCATGTCGGAATGGTACCGGAATGTCCGCTCAATCGATTTCGCGATCCGAATCTGGCCCGAGCGGGTGTCGATCAAACGACAGCTCATGGTGACGCGCAATATCGAGTCGCCAAGTTGGAAACTCCCCTGGTTACTCATCGTCCTGCTTACCGTGCCGACCACCACGGCGTCCGCGCCAACGTGCGAGGCAAGTCGGGCAAGGTCAGAATCTCCGGCATCCCCATACGAGAGCGCCTGCTCTTCCTCGCGGGCGGGCAGCGGCCCCACAACGTCATAGAGTGGGTGCGCGTGTACGCGGTCCGCCATGGCCATCGTCGCGCGGCGGCCTGACTCATCACCGCTGTCGAATGTGGCGATAGCGATTCGGCGTATTCCCGTCATCTGGACCGGCGCTGGATTCCAGCTCTTGATGCTTACGGTTTGGGCACATCCCGCACAGCACGTGGCGAACAGTGCCGCCAAATAATGCAGGAAGGTGAGTTTCGATCTTGTCATGGCCGGATCGTTGGTCGGTGGTGGAGGGGTCGACATGGTATTCATCTTCTAACCGGCCGAATCGCATTGACCAATCGCTCCGGCTCTGCACCTAAATATGCGAAAATAGCCCCGCCATTTACTGGGGGGGCTATTTTCGCATTTAAACGAGGAGAGCCTCTTTACAACCGCAATCGCGGCTCGAGCTACGTTATCGCGTCAGGGAACCGACCCCGTCGCTCGCTGTGCGGCGTCGCTGGACGGGTCGATTCGCGACGGCGGCTTGGCGACCTTTGCTAGCGTCGCCGCACTTGATAATGCCCGGCACTGTCGCGCAGCCTTGGTTGACAGGAGTCCAAACGCACTTGCAGTCCTTGCATTTGTACTCTTCCTTGACCAGTACGCGGACGGTTTTGCATCTGGCGCCGCAGCATGTGCCACAGCCATTTCCTTGATCGCAACCCTGAGCCGTACAGCTATCGCAACCTTGATCGCAACAGCGCCCGAATAGCAGGAAGGGCAGCCGGACTTCCGGAATGCAGATTTGGACGGTTTCGACGCGGTAGCAGTGCTTCTTTACTTCGACCTCTTCGATGTTTAGTTTGCAACTGCAGCAAGGGCACGAAACCTCTTGTTGGCACGCGCTGTCGCAAGATTTTGGCACCGACGATACCGGACGGGCGGCAACCGCGATGCCCACGGCAGCGATCAGAAGCGGAACGATCAACAATATGGTTTTCGAGTACATGTTTAACTCCGTTTAATTTAGGCGAATCTCACTTATGCGTAGATGTTCGGCAGTCCACAGGGCGTCGGGCAAACGGGGATCGCCGGGCGACCTGGCTGAATAGTGCCGGACTAAAAATCCACCATGGCCCTGAGGCCGATAATGTCGAAGTTGCCGCTAACGATATTTGGAGCCAGGGCGTTGTTGTTGTTCGCATCGCGGTTCAAGATTTCGCCAACGATGTAGTTGAACTGGATTCGAGCGTAAGGCGACAAATACCAATTGACGCCGATCGTGACACTTTGGCCGATGCCGCCGGCAATATTTTCATCGTTGAAGTCAGCGTAGGAATAGCGAGCGGCAATCTCCCAGGCCCCCCAGCCGCCTCCGGTGCAACCGTCGCACGTACGGACCCAAAAGGCGTTCTCAAACGGTATCACGCGGCCCAACGTACCCGATTTGCGCGACCACGGCCTGTGTTCTCCGGTCAGAAAGTACGACGCATAGACGTATCCACCGTGAAGACTTACCGCATTGCCGAAGCCAGCACTGCGATCCACGTTCATGAACTGATACTCGCCGACAATGGACATCGGACCGACGTTGAGAACGGCTTCAAGTCCGAGCATGCCGTACGTATCGGCACCGGCGATCCGGCCCGTGTCCAGCCAGCGACGAGACGAGCGGGCTTCCGGGCGATGACGAAAACGGGCCTCGTTCGCAGCACGTGCCCCGCCGCCTGTTCCGTCGGGGTTCGCAAGCGTTCCCGAGACTGCCCAGTGCGCGTAACCGCGTCCGCCCGAACACTCGTCGTACCAGATTGTGTTGGCCAGCCGGCCGGCGAATTGGAGCTGGAGGTGATCGCTGACGTAGTTTCCTTCATCCTGGACCAGCCGCTGATTGTAGACGCCATATCGCCAGTTCCAATTTTGATCTTCAGACACGCCATACGAACACATACCGAGTCGGCGGGCATCCTGATTGAAACTTTCAATCACCCAAGGCCGTTCCATGAACACGTTGTACCGGCTGCTGTTCAAATGGTCCAAACCATACGGACGCTTTTGATTGCCAATCAGCAGTTTTCGGAGAAACGGCAGATCGTTCCAACCGAGCCATGCATCACGAAACTCGGAATTGTTGCCGCCCGCAAATTCCATCTCGATACGGTATTCCATGTTCGCTGGCAGCGTGCCGCGAACGCCGAAACGCACCCGTCGAAAGCCCAATCGGTCTTGTGGCGTGACCAGAGGATTTCCGGCGGTGCCGCCACCGATATCTCTCGTACTCTCGATGATGTTCACTCCGGGCGAATCACCAGGGAATCCCCAGTAATCGGCATGGACGCGTCCGACCACTCTCATCTTGGATTCCGAGTGTCCCGGTTGGAGAGCCGTTTTGACTTTCTTGATCTCCGCTTCGAGCTTCTTGACCCGTTTGGCCAGATCCTTGTCAGCGAAGTTCACGGCCGAATGGGAGGTCTGGAGATAGTCACCGTCTTGTCCCGAATAGAACGGATGTCCGGGCAGATGCTCCTGCGCGTTTACGACGCCGAATGTCAACATCACCACGCTCAGGTAGGTAAAACAGAGTTTCTTCACGGTTCTCGTTCGCCTTGAAAGTGAAATCTGTATTTTTCGATACACGGCACAAATAAGGCAGAATGGTTGAACTCCGATTTGCCGTGGTAACCGGGATATTCGCCTCCATACATTCCTTACCATCGACAGGAGATTACGGGGATACAATTAGAACTGGCTTAAGAGGCACAAGCGTTGCATCTGGACGTCAGGTTGTTCAGGTTGCGCTGGTAATTCAGCCGGACAATAATGTGATTGCCTGTGGATGCTGTGCCAATGGCAAGCCTCGACTCCCAGTCACAACGCTGCTTTCGGTCGGTAGGTCCGGCGAGTCGCAACGCCGGGCAACCTCTCCAAGTCGCACCAAGGCAGATTCGTCGAGTTGGCGTGCGCATTCTTTTCGGCGCATTTGATGTGGCCCGCGGATTTGCTCGCAGCCGCCGAACGTCAATCTACGACGGGCTTCTATCGCTCCGCGATCGTGCTGACCCGCGAGTTTCTAACGTCCGAACTGCAGGCGGATTAATCGGCGCGCGAACGGGGCTCACAAACTCGGGCGTGGTCTACTTGTTGATGAGTTTGAGCAAATCGCCGATTTTGCGGTGCGCTTCAATGGGGTGGCGGAGCGATTGCTTCGTAAGCACGTGGTACCGGTTCTGCCGACCCACTTTTTCGCGCCGAATGAACCCACCCTCTTCGAGATCCTGAACGATTCGCTGAACAGCGCGCTCTGTGATGCCCACCGCGACGGCAACCTGTCGAAGCACGAGTCGCGGATCAGAGTGTAGTACTGCCAGGACGTGTGCATGATTGGTCAAGAACGTCCAACGAGTCGGGGAGTCGACTGAATCGCTGGTCGGTTTTGGACCGGCCGCACTTTCTAGACGTTTTCCTTTTTTTGCGTCCGCTTTGTTCATCTGAACAGATTGCTCATGGTCCGGAAAATGGATGATTCCGCTTTTTCCAGGTTAAAGTCGCAAAACCGCGCGGCGACTACTATAGCACGTTTTGCCTGAATTGGCGACAGAAAGTTCGCGAAATGCGATTGCAGACACGGACTTCATATATTAAAACCCTTGAGCCAAGCGAAACTGTCGATACTTCCAGTGGCGGTATCGGTCCAATTTGCACACCTAGGTTTCGCATATTTGCCGTTCCACCTGCGGCCTTGCGGCGAGCTTCGGAAAGGTTTGAAGGACAACGACGGTGATGACGCTCGACATCTGCTTGACATCACGGCCGCGTCTTTTTCGGTACATCGTCTGTCTGTGCGCCTTGTTCGTCCTGCCGTCTCACGTTGCACTGCAAGGGCGTGCCGAGACGACCGAAGAGGAACGACCGTGTCAAAAAGAGGGCGAGGGCACTGATACGAAACAGGTCGTGTCGAACTCGGGACATCGTCGCCTTAAACATCGTCGTCACGGAAACGTCATTCGGCCAATCCAGATTCGTGATAAGCTCCAGCGGATCAATTCGCACGCCGGCCGCCAGTCGGCGATCGTTGGCCATCAGTTAGGTAATGGGCTCCGCCCGCCTTTGCTCATTTAGCCTGCGCTCACAATCTGTGTGTCGTGTCACTAGGCGCGCATGGGGGAGATGCGTGCGCGTGCCGAGAGCATTCGCCATGTCCACGGCGTCTGTCAGTCAGTTCGTGGTTCAGGATAGGGGTCTAATTCAATGACTGAGGGATCAAACGAAGTGCCGAGGGGAACACTCGAAGGGCTTCGCAAGTATTGGAAGTTCGACATCCTGTCGGGTTTTCTCGTGTTTCTGATCGCGCTGCCCCTTTGTCTTGGCATCTCGCTGGCGTGCGGGTACCCGGCTATTGCTGGAATCTTCACGGCGATCATTGGTGGACTGCTCGCAACCTTTTTCAGCAATTCAGAACTTACCATCAAAGGACCGGCGGCGGGCCTTATCGTCATAGCGATTGGTTGTGTCACCGAATTTGGATATACCGGGGGACAGGATCCCGAGGCGGACCTTCAGGCCTATCGACTCGCTCTTGGGGTGGGAGTAGCGGCAGGTGTTATTCAAATTCTTTTTGGTGTGTTTCGAACTGGGATCCTTGGCGAGTTTTTTCCCACGTCGGCAATTCACGGCTTACTCGCCTCAATTGGCGTGATCATCATCGCCAAGCAGTTCCCGGTTACGTTGGGTTTGAGCTCGGCGGGCGAGCCATTGGAATTGCTTGCCAAGATTCCACAATTCATCATGGACATGAATCCCATTGTGGCGCTCATTGGGATCACGAGCCTGGTCATCATGTTCGCCTACCCACTGATTAAGAACCCGCGACTCAAGGTGATTCCCGCTCCCCTGGTGGTACTTCTTATCGCCGTCCCCATGGGAATGTACTTTGAACTAGGTCAAGAACACACCTACGCGTTCGCTGGCCGCGAATACGAAATTGGACCACAGCTACTCGTCAATGTGCCCGACAACATGTTTAGCGCCATCACATTTCCAGACTATTCAGGTTTGAAAACGATGATAGCGCTGAAGTACATTTTGATGTTCGCGTTGATTGGGAGCGTTGAATCTCTTCTGAGCGCCAAGGCAATTGACGAGATCGATCCTTGGCGCAGAAAAACCAATCAGGACCGCGACCTGCTTGCCGTGGGTGTGGGGAACACGCTCGCCGCTCTCGTCGGCGGGCTGCCAATGATCTCGGAAATCGTGCGAAGCAAGGCCAATATCGATAATGGCGCGAGGACGCGGTACGCCAATATGTTTCACGGAGCCTTTTTGCTCATCTTTGTCGCATTGTTACCCGCGTTGATCAATCAGATCCCACTCGCCGCACTGGGCGCGATGCTGGTCCGAACCGGTTTTCGTTTGGCGTCACCTCAAGAATTCGTCCATTTGTACAAAGTCGGGCGCGAACAACTGATCGTCTTTGTCTCAACGATTGTCGGCGTCCTGGCGACCGATTTGCTCATCGGGATCGGAATTGGCATAGCGGTCAAGATCGCCTTCCATATTTTTAATGGTGTCCCCCTGCTTTCATTCTTTCGTCTACGAGTCAACGTCGAGCAAGAAGAGAATAGCAAAGTGACGATTGCCGTGAAGGACTCTGCTATATTCAGCACTTGGATCGGATTGAAGAGAAGATTGGAGCGATTCAAAGGCGAGGGCTCGGTGGTGCTCGATTTATCGGAGACCTACTTTGTTGACCACACCGTGATGGCGCGACTCAAAGAGATGGAGACTGAATTCAAGGAAAATGACTCGACATTGACTATTTCAGGATTAGATCAACATCGAAAGCTGTCGGATTATCTGACCGCCGCCCGGAAAAGGAGCCGTACGGGGTGAATGAAGGTTCAACCATCATCAACGGTTCCTCGTTTATAGTCGTTGTCCCCTGAATCGGCTGAATGTGAGGAAGGTCGTGACACAAGTAACCGAGTCGGAACGGAGTTCAGTTGAACCGACTTTGCGGGGAGTTCACGCGCTCTCCGCGGAGGAACGCGAGCAAGTGCGCAATGAGGTCACCGAGGCGTGCCAGCCGATTGCCCAGTCCTGGCCAATGAAGACGTTCGCGTATCGCAATCCTCTTCGCGGTTGGGAGCACTTGCCATTTGACACGGCCATCGGCGAAGCGAAACACCTGCTGGGAGGAAGCGGCTATCTCCCGAACGACGACTACCGCCAACTGTATCACGAAGGAAGCATTGCCGAGAAATCCATCAAAAGTTCTTTGGAGTCGGTCGTCTCATCTGTCGGTGCGCCGACGATCACGATTGGCGATCGTGAGGTCGCCGCGTCGGATGTATTGCGCCTCCATCTGGTGTTTGGATTCTCTCCGCTCGACCCGGCCCTGTTGACCTGGCAGCTTGGCGGCGGCGGTGCGACGGAGCGGTTTCGAAGCGATCTTCCGCCGGAGTCCATGAAGCCAGAAAATGGTGACGCGTCTTATGTGTCGAAGCTGTGGGAGAGCACGTTATCCGCGCTCGGCCTCTCGGACCACGCCGACCATGCTGATGAAGGGGACAGCGCCGAAGGTTCGATTCCCGATGTCGCTTTGCCTTCCGGAAGAACGCTCAGTGACTGGTTGGAATTGCTGGTCGGCACCGCATTGGTCGATCAGATCAATGATCAGATGATCAAGTGGACCGGCGCCTTTCTAGATGAAGGAATGGCCGATTGGGCGATGCCCGACCGGCATGATGGGTTTTATCACGCTTGGCGAAAGCTCGCCGCACGGGACTTTTCCGGACGCTTCCTGGGCATCAAACAGTTCACGAAAAAGGTCCGCGAATTGCCGGACGTGCCGGAGGACGCGATCGCGTTTAGCCTCCAGCGACTTGGGATGCCCGAACAACGCTGGACGGACTATCTGGCGCGCCAGTTTGCCCAGCTGCCGGGCTGGACCGGATTCATACGGTGGCTGAGCGAAAACCCCGGCTATTCGGCCCAGCAGCGGCACCCGGTCGATCCGCTTCAATACTTGGCGGTTCGGCTGTTCTACGAGGTCGAACTCGTCGACGCGTTCTGCCGCAAGCAGTGGGGAATCGAGGGGACGCTGCCCGCCCTCGTCTCCTACTGGGAAGATCGCGTCGATGAATACCATCGGCGCGTCGATCGCGATGCCCATTCAGTCGGCTCCCACACGATGGCCGTCTGTAACGATGCCTGGCGGCTGTTTCACCTGGCGCAATTCCTTGAACTGTCGCCCGGGGATGTTGCCCGGCTTTCGTCAACCGACGCTCGAATCTTGCTCGGCTGGCTGGACGCTCTCCCGACGGAAAACCACGGTCCGATTTGGATAGACGCCCTTGAGTCGACCATTCGAGAGCAATTGATCGAGCGGCTCGCAAAACATCGTGGCTCGCCGTCCGAACCGGAAGACCGCCCGCAGGCGCAGCTTGTGTTGTGTATCGACGTGCGATCGGAGTCCTTCCGTCGTCATATTGAGGACCAAGGACCTTATGAGACATTCGGCTACGCGGGCTTCTTCGGCATCGCAATGAGCTACCAGGCCCTCGACAGCGCCGAGCGGGCGGCGTTGTGTCCGGTCATCGTGGCGCCCGGATTCGAAGTTGACGAAGTTCCTCGCGCCGGCGAGGACGAGACACTCAAGATGTACGCGGCGGGATCCAGGTGGAGCCGGCTGGGGCATCACATGTTTCACGACCTGAAGAGCAATCCGGTTGGCTCCTTCATGTTGATCGACATGTTAGGCCTGTTTTATATCGCGAGGTTGATGGGCAAGACCTTCGTGCGGGCTCCCTACGAAGCGATCAAGGCGCGCACCCAAGGCTGGTTTTCTCGCGCGGTCGCCACTCAAACTCCCGTCGATCGAGCAGATTATCCTGACGGTGAGCCCGACCACTTGCCACACGGGTTCTCTCCTGCCGAGGAAGCGACCATTGTTGAAAAGGGACTGCGAGCGATCGGGTTGACCAGGAATTTCGGCCGATTCATCGTCGCCTGCGGCCATGGAAGCACTTCGGACAACAACCCCTATTTCGCAGCGTACAACTGCGGCGCTTGCGGGGGCGGCCACGGCGATCCGAACGCGCGGGTGTTCGCGGCCATGGCAAATCAACCGCATGTCCGTCAGACGCTCAAGGACAATGGACTGGACATTCCGGGTGACAGCTGGTTCCTCGCCGCGAAGCATGACACGGCGACCGACCAGGTTTCGTTTTACGACCTGGAAGATGTGCCGACGAGCCACGCCGACGACCTGCGGCGGCTGCAAGACGATCTGGCAGAGGCCGGTCGCCATCAGGCCATGGAACGTTGCCATCGAATACCGCAGGCTCCCACGGACATTTCGCCGCAAGCGGCAGCAGAACACATGGTGTCGCGGACGGTCGACTGGGCGAACGTTCGTCCGGAGTGGGGCCTATCCAGCAACGCCGCTTTCATTCTTGGCCGACGCGCGCTCACCAAGGGCCTCGATCTGGGCGGACGTGTTTTCCTGCACTCGTATGACCCGGACGCTGACACCGAGGGGGCGTTTTTGGAGGCTCTGATGAACGCCCCGCTGGTCGTGGCGCAGTGGATCAGTATGGAATACTATTTCTCGGCGGTTGATCCATCCGTCTACGGGAGCGGCAGCAAAGTGACGCACAACGTCGTCTCGGGCATCGGTGTGATGCACGGCAGCCACGGCGATTTGCAATCGGGATTGCCGCTGCAAAGCGTCAACGACGGCGCGAAACATTATCACCAACCCGTTCGACTGCTTGCCATCATCGAGGCTCCTATGAGCCGGATTTCCGGAGTCATCGAGAAGCACACGCTTCTCCAACACCTGTTCCACAACCAATGGGTCCACCTGGTGGCCGTCGACCCGACTACCCGCGAGTTTCACCGATATCGCCCGGACTCGACCTGGGAGGCCTGCGTTGAAACCTAACTATTACTCCACGCTAGTGCTGAATACGTGCGGCTTTTTCCTCATCTGGCTGCTCATATCGGAAAGCTTTGACGGGCTGCATATGGGGATGGGCATTCTCGCGGCCTTTGCCGTTGCCTGGTTCAACACCGAACGCTCCCACACTCGTTCGTCGATCCGGATCTGGCCGCTGCTTTTGTATTTTCCCTGGCTGGTGGGCCGAATCATTCAAAGTGGATTCCATCTGTCCGTTCTTATCCTGCATCCAGCAATGCCAATAGACCCAAAGATGATTCGCCACCAAACCAAATTGCAAGACGACGGAGCCTTTGTACTGCTTGGCAACTCCATTACCCTGACGCCCGGCACGATCACTGTCGAAGCGGAGTCTCAGGGGTTGGTCGTACATGCCATGGACGACAGGTCCGCCGGTGACGTTACGAGCCGGCGAATCGAGCAGCGGATTGACCGCGTGTTTACTGCGGGAGATACGAAATGAACGCCTTTTTCCTGTTTGTATTGATGACCATCGCGCTCCTGATCGCGGTCTACTTGTACCGCGTTCTTCGTGGGCCGACTGTGTTTGATCGGGTGTTGGGTTTGAACGGAATCTCGACCAAAGCGATTATCCTGCTTATCGCGATCGGAACCGTCTATGAGCGAGTCGACATGTTTGTCGACATTTCGACCGGCTACGCTTTGTTGAACCTCGTCGGTTCCCTGACGATCGCCAAGTATCTCGAAGAACGAGGAGCCGGCTCCTATGTCTCTGAATGAACTATCTGAAGCGGCCCGCTGGGTCACCACGCCAGCGTCGATCGGCTTGATCCTGGTTGGTCTGTTCTTCCTGCTCGTGGCGGCGATTGGCGTCATCCGTTTTCCCGATGTCTATACGCGATCGCACGCCGTCTCGCTGACCGATTCATTGGGTGCGCTTTTTGTGCTGAGCGGATTGGCGGTCTATGAAGGATTCAGCACCAACCTGGCCAAGATACTGGTCGTCCTGGTCCTGTTGTATTTGCTGAACCCGGTCATCGCCCACGCGACCGTTCGATCGGCGTATCGTTCCGGCCTTCAACCTTGGAGCAAAGAAGACGCATGATCTTTTCGTTCGAGATCCCGCTGTTGATTCTGCTCCTCATGACCGCCGCGGGCGCCATCATGGTAAAGGACTTGGTCAGCTCGGTTTTGATTCTGGGTTCTTATAGCTTTCTGCTAGCCATTGTGTGGGCGTGGCTGGGTGCGGTCGATGTGGCTTTTGTGGAGGCCGTCGTCGGCGCGGGGTTGGCGACCGTGTTCTTTCTGATGACGCTTTTCGGAACGCGTCCGAAGGACACTCGCATTCGGCGGTCGGCGGTTCCATGGGTCGCCTTGCTGGGGCTGCCGCTGCTTGGGCTGCTGTTGTTATACGCGGCTGAAGATCTTCCGAAGTTCTCCGACCCGCAGTCGCCAGCCAACGCTCACGTTTCCAACGAGTACTTGATGGACAGTTTGAAAGAGACGGACACGCCTAACGTCGTGACCGCGGTTCTGATGGATTACCGGGCGTTCGACACACTGATTGAAACCGCGGTGATCTTTACCGCCGGCATCGCCTGCGCATTGCTGTTGCGGAGGAATCAAGCATGATCAACGCTCACGACAGCACCATCGTCCAGACAATGAGCCGGATGCTGATTCCGTTGATCCAGTTGTTTGCGTTGTACGTCCTCTTCTTTGGACAAATTGGACCCGGTGGCGGATTCGCCGGCGGAGTCATGCTGGGTACGAGCCTCATTTTGGGGCTCCTCGTTTTTGGGGCGGACGCTCCTCCGTGTCGCTTGGCGAAAAGGGTCGTTCAGGGTGACGGATTGGGATTGATAATCTTTGTCGGAGTCGGCGGACTGTGCCTGATCGGGGGTGGCGAGTTCTTGAACTACGCGAGCCTGCAGATCCCTTGGATCGAATCCGACGCGCGACGTTCGCTGGGTATTCTGTTAACCCAAATCGGGGTCGCCGTAGATATTGCCGTCACGGCAATCTCGATTGTCATTAGTTTGTCGCTGATCAACGACGAGGAATCTCATGCTTGAGCACATCGAAGCGGCCCTTCAAAGACCCAACTACATCGCCTTTGTTGTGTTGTTTCTCTGGGGGTTATTCATCATGGTCACACACCCCAACATGGTGAAGAAACTTATCGGCATGTACCTTGTCCAGACAAGCATCCTTCTTTTGCTCGTCACAATTGGTGTCAAGCAGAATGCAACCGTTCCCATCCTGCAGGGAAGCGACGCGGTGCTTTCCACAGCGGACCAGATGACTCCCGCCGAATACACCAATCCCTTGCCACACGTATTGACCTTAACGGCAATCGTGGTGCAAGTAGCAACCTTGGGCGTCTCGCTGGCTTTGGTAACCGCAATTTATCGAAAATACGGCAGCCTGGACGAAGACGAGATTCTGCAGAGGATGGAATGAGCTACAACGACCTTCCCGTCATCCTGTTCTTGCTGCCCTTCGTGGCCGCCATCTGTATGCCGATGGTTGGTTCGAGACGCCGCGGTTGGTGTCGTCCGATGGCGTTGACGGCCGTGTTTGCCATGTGCGTCACGGCAGTGATCAATCTCTGGAGCGTTATTGAGCATGGAGAAACTCACTATGCGTTTGGCGGTTGGCCCATCGGAACAGATTTGCCCAACGCTCCACTCGGCATCGAATGGGTCAACGACGGTTTGGCGAGTGTCATGCTGGTCACGGTTAGCTTCCTGGCTTGTTTGTGTTTGCTCTATGGCGGTCCGGTAACGCCGCAATCACTGGGGGCACGCGAGGTCCTGTACTACACCTTGATCCTGCTGTTGATTTCCGGTTTGACGGGGATTGTGCTAGCTGGGGACATCTTCAACGTTTTCGTGTTCCTTGAAGTTGCCGCACTATCCGCCTATGCGCTGGTCGGGATTTCTGGCGGTCGAGCGCTGATTGTTGCGTTTCGATATCTCATCCTGGGAACGCTCGGTGCTTCGTTTTACTTGTTAGGGGTCGTTTTCCTTTATGCGTCAACAGGCACCTTGAACATGGCGGATCTGGCTCAACAAATGGCCGACAAGCCGGAATTGTTGACCTCGAAAGCGGTCATCGGCGGGACAACGTTCATGTTCATCGGTCTTGGAATCAAGATGGCCCTGTTTCCACTTCATGGGTGGCTGCCCGACGCCTACACCCGCGCTCCGGACTCCATTTCGCCGCTACTCGCTGGCCTGATGACGAAAGTTGCCCTGTATGGATGGGTTCGCATCATGTTTTGGGTGCTTGGTGCTCGTGCGGAGATTGGGCAAGTACACGTGCTGACATTGCTTGGCGGACTGGGTGCCTTGGCGGCTGTCGCCGGCGGACTGTTGGCATTACGCCAAGAGAATGTGAAGCGGATGTTCGCCTACGGCGGCATTTCTCACATTGGGTTGATTCTCATTGGAGTTAGCCAGGGAAACCAAGCCGGGTTTGCCGGGAGCATGTTCTATCTGATTAACGACGCCGTCATGCAAGCGGGACTGTTTTTCATCGCCGGTGCCGCAATCCACCAGTATGGAGCGCGAACGGTCGGAGACCTGTCGCGTTTGCGGCAATCGCCCTGGCTGGTCGGAGCGATCATCATACTGGCGATGTCCATGATTGGCATTCCACCAACCGGCGGGTTCTTCGGAAAATGGCAGATCATCCTGGGCGCCATCGAAGCGGGCAACTATCTGGCTGTTGCGGCCGTCGTTGTCGCCACGTTGTTGACGATGGCCTATTTTCAACGACTGTTCATCGGCATTTTTGGCGACACTCAAGAGTCGCCAACCGCTTCAGCTGCTGAAATGCATCCATCGCTGCGCCTGAGTGTGGGACTGACGGCCGCGACGGTGATTATCTTGGGACTGTTTAGCGACCCCATGATCAAGTTTTTTCGGGAAACGGCCGCATCCGCTGGCCTGTGACACCTTTGCACCGAGGTAATGAATTCGATGTCGTCTGTTTATCTCCTGATTCCGCTTTTGCCTTTGCTGGCCAGCATCATTATCGCGCTGGCTGGGTGGCGGTTGGGGGAAGAGAGCCGCAAGGTCGGTGTGCTCGCCATCGGTATCTCCTTTGCGTTGTCAGTCGCAGCGTTCGTTCAAGTCGTCCTGCAGCGTGACCCCATTGTCATCCCACTGTACGAACTACTTCATTCCGGAAGTTTGACTGTCGAATTTGGCCTGTATATCGACCAACTCACGGTGTTGCTGTTGCTGTTAGTGACCGGTGTCAGCTTTGTGGTTCACGTTTACTCTGCCAGTTACATGATCGGGGACGCGCAGTACAGTCGCTTCTTCGCCGTAATGGCCCTGTTCACTTTCGGCATGGTGACGCTGGTCATGAGCAGCAACTTGCTCATGATGTTCATGTGCTGGGAAGTCATGGGCATCTGCTCCTATCTGCTGATCTCCCATCAGGCCGATCGAAAGGCGGCATGCCAGGCGGCGACCAAGGCGTTTCTGGTCAATGCGGTGGCCGACGTTGGGCTGTTGTTCGGCATCATTCTGACGTTTTCCACGTTCCAGACGCTTGATGTCCAGCAGATTCTCAGTCAGGCCGAGAACGTCAGTGGACAGACCATTAACCTGCTGGAATGGGTCGGCCTTGAGTGGAACGTACGCAGAGTCACGTTAATCACGCTCTTTCTGTTTATGGGTTGCCTGGGCAAGTCGGCTCAAGTTCCTTTCCATGTATGGTTACCCAATGCGATGGAGGCGCCTACGCCCGTCTCTGCGCTGATCCACGCCGCCACGATGGTAAATGCCGGACCCTATTTGTTGGTTCGATTCAGCGACCTGGTGAAACTGTCGCCGGCAGCGATGGCGGTGATCGTGATTGTCGGCGCAACGACGGCGCTCTTCGCAGCGATTGTTTCTCTGACGCAGAGCGATATCAAGAAAATACTCGCCTATTCCACGATCAGTCAAATCGGCTTTATGATCATGACATGCGGCCTAGGGGCGTTCGTGGTCGCCATCTTCCATATGCTGGCTCACGGGTTCTTAAAAGGCTTCCTGTTTTTGTCGACTGGAAACCAGCTCGCATCAGCCGGCTCGCATGGACATCACGAACCCACAGCGGTTCGACCGAAACCGCCGCCGCTGCTATACCTGGGTGCGTTAATCTTGGCTTGCGTTCCGCCCTTGCTGATTTTCTCAGGTCCGTATGAAGCGCTGTGGACCGAACACAACTCGAACGCCGCTCGCATCGCTTTCTGGGTGATCGGCTTGCTGACGGTCTTTTTTACCGCGATGTATCTTTTTCGCGGAATCGCCTCGTTGTTTCAGCGAGTCCCATCAGAGGTCGTGCAGCCGCGTTTCTTTTCGCCTTTTCATCTCGTGGGTATCATCGTCGGATCTGTCGGGCTGATCGTCATTCTGTTGGCGCTATGGGTGTGGTTCGTTCCGTTCCTGGCACCGGCGACAGCGACGCCATATCCACTTGCCAACGGCAACTGGTCGGCGAGTCACTTTCCGTCGCTCGCGTTGGCCCTCGTGGCGGCGTTGGCAGGTTGGGGACTTGCGTCCGTGCTTCATGCCAGGTCCATGCTGTCTTTCGTTCCGCACTCGAAGTGGGCACAGACGATGTATGTGCTTTTCCTCAACAAGTTCTATTTCGACGAGATTTACAGCTTCTATATCGTTCAGCCCACACTTCGATTTGTCACGTGGCTGTGGCGCGAGGTTGACGTTGGCGGCATCAACTGCCTGATCCATGGGATCGCTACGACTTCCGTCCGTGTTGCCCGTTGGCTGTGGCGAGTTGTGGACGTGCGCGGAGTCGATCGCGCGGTCGTCGAAAGCGGTACGCAAAGCGTCGGGTTGGCGCGGTGGCTGTGGGAGGCCGTCGACGTCCGTCGGATCGAGAAAGCCTCGGACCAGATAGGCCGTGCCGCCAACGCCAGCGGGAAGAAACTAAACGACGTCGAGCCACGGACGATTCAACACCATTTGGTCGTGTTGATCGGTTGGTTGGTCGTGGCCATTCTGTTTTTCTATTGGCTCGTGTTATGACAAACGCTCACTGAAAAGTTGGTGCCATGTATTCAATCTTCTACGACAACTTGCTTTCTTGGATGATCGCCGTTCCTTTCGTTGGAATTGCTGTCCTAGCATTCATTCGTAGCGAGCTGTGGGTGCGACGAATTGCGCTCGGCTGTACGCTGCTAGCCTTTGGGATCGGCCTGTTCCTTTGGTCTCAGTTCCAATTCAGCGATCCGGAAATGCAGTTTGTGGACCGTATGCAGTGGATGCCGACGTTCGAAATTGAATATGCGGTCGGAGTCGATGGCATCAGCATCCTCATGGTGCTGCTCACAACGCTGCTCTCCCCCCTCTGCATACTTTGTTCGTGGACGTCGATCACGTCGCACGTACGGGCCTTCATGATGCTGGTGCTGCTGGTCGAGGGTGCCATCCTGGTGGTGTTTACGGCTCTGGACCTGTTCCTGTTTTTCATGATGTGGGAAGTCACGATGATACCCATGTACTTCATGATCATCCTTTGGGGCGGACCCGACCGGATTGCCGCGGGCTTGAAATTTGTTCTCTATAGCTTGACCGGAAGTCTACTGCTGCTCGTGGGGATCTTGGGACTGTACGTCCACGGCGGCCACACCTTTGACATCAGCGCACTGACGGCGCAGACCTTTTCTCCGACGGCACAGTTTTGGATGTTCCTGGCCTTCCTATTGGCCTTTGCCATCAAGCTGCCCATGTTTCCGTTTCACACGTGGCTGCCTGACGCCCACGCCGAGGCCCCCACGGCCGGCAGTGTCTTGTTGGCCGGCGTGCTCTTGAAAATGGGCGGTTATGGATTCTTACGGATTTGTCTGCCGATCTTTCCCGATGCGTCAGTGAGCTTCGCCCCGTTCATGCTCTGGTTGTCGGTCGTGGGCATTCTGTACGGCGGGTTTATGGCCCTCGCCCAGGATGATCTAAAGAAGCTTGTCGCCTATTCCTCGATCTCTCACATGGGGTTCGTTACGCTGGGTATCTTCGTCCTCAACCGCCAGGGGATCCAAGGCGCGGTTCTGCAAATGTTCACCCACGGCATCGTTACCGGGGCCATGTTCCTCGCGGTCGGCCTGCTTTATGAGCGAACGCACAGCCGAATGATCGGAGACTACGGCGGGCTGCACAAGCAGACGCCGCGGTTTGTCGCGCTGTTTTGTATTTTTTCGGTAGCCTCTTTCGGTCTGCCGGGGACGTGCAGTTTTATTGGCGAAGTCTTGGTATTGCTCGGCACGTCAGAGAAGAGTTTTGTTATGGTCTTGCTTGCTATGGGAGGCATTGTCCTGGCGGCATCTTACATTCTCTGGATGTTGCAACGCGTGGTGTTGGGCCAGGCTGCGACGAGTGCGGCCGCACAACTTCCGGACATTACGGTCCGCGAGACGGTAACTCTCGCGCCACTCGTCGTATTGGTATTCGCAATCGGCGTCTATCCACGCCCGCTCATGGAATCGATGAACGCCACCGTCAACAAACTGATGGAACTGGTGAATCAGGGCGTGCCGCTTGAATTCTCGAGTCTTTTCTAAAGGGTTACTCGCCATACGGAAGCTCATCGAGAGGATTCAGAGCCAGCAATCGCCGGCCCTATTCAAAGCCTGTTCCGAATCACGGATCGCCCCGGGTCTGCTGATGCAAACGCGGCCTGGCGAGTTGTTCATCATGCGAAACGCCGGAAACATCGCCCCGAAGCTTCTTGTCGGAAAACGCAGAGTTCGCGCGAGCGTGCCACGATTCGGGAATCATTGTCGTGGGACCTCCCTGAAAGGAACCCTCTTCGTAACAATACTCTCTTTTGCGAATTCCCTAAGCCGTTGAGATAGCGCCGGTTGGCGAGTTCGAGTCTCATTCGGTCCCTCCGAAAACGAAAGGGACCGCCTACGAACCGAGCGACTTTCGGTTAACAGAAAAGCCGCGCATCGCGTTAACTGCTTCGTCCGATTCTGGGGGGTATCGAACTTTCGACAGCAGAGTTAACAAGTTGCGCGAACGCGGCAATCCTCGCGACGTTGAATCCGAATGAGAAATGGTGCCAGCGAGCATGGCCGTGCAGAACGCGCGAGGTTTGCGACGTTGTTTACGGTTCCTTGCCATGGACCATTTGTCCTTTCATTACTCTCCCAGTTGCCGCTGGGAATTGACTGTGGAAACTGCAGGGAAGACAATGAAGGCGGAACCGGTTTCGGTTCCTTGCCGCCAAGGGGCCAACATACGGGTTGCCGCCCGTGGCCCCTTGGTCTTTTTCGTTGCGCACCAAAAGCGCGGTGGTGAGCGAGAGAGTATCGAACGCACCGCACGCGCGATTTGAATGAGAGGATGCATCATGTTTCAGTTCCTTGCCTTGACGCGGGCCGGTTGCCGCCGGGCATTCCCGCGTCGATTGCTACACAGAATAACTACACTCGCCGTTTCGGTCGTTGCAGCACTCGTTGCGCAAGTGATTTATACGCAATCAGTTAACGCCAAGTCAAGCGATCGTCCCAACATCGTACTGATCATGGCGGACGACATGGGTTATTCGGATATCGGCTGTTACGGCAGCGAGATCAACACGCCCAACCTGGACCGCCTCGCTGAAAACGGACTGCGGTTCACGCAGTTTTACAATACGGCGCGGTGTTGTCCGACGCGGGCCGCTTTGCTGACCGGCGTGTATCAGCATCAGGCGGGAATCGGTTTGATGACCGGCGACCAGAGGTTGCCCGGTTACCGGGGCGAATTAGGCCGCAACGTATTGTCGATTGCCGAGGCGCTCGGTCTGGCCGGTTATCGCAATTACATGAGTGGCAAATGGCATGTGACTCGGCACACGCGGCCGCAGGGCCCCAAAGAAAACTGGCCGCTGCAGCGCGGCTTTGAGAAGTTCTACGGCACGATCATCGGTGCCGGCAGTTTTTACGACCCCGCTACCCTGTGCCGGGACAATACGTTTGTCACGCCGATCAACGATCCAAAGTACCAGCCGGAGACTTACTACTATACCGATGCGATCAGCGACAACGCGGTCACTTACCTGGCCGAGCACGCCAGCGAGTCTCCCGAAAAACCATTCTTCTTGTATGTCTCTTACACCGCCGCGCACTGGCCGATGCATGCCCTGCCGGAAGATATCAGAAAGTACAAGGGCAAATACGACAGCGGTTATGCAGCGGTTCGCCGGCAGAGGTTCAAGCAGCTCAAACAGCTTGGACTTATTGATTCGTCGACCGAACTTTCACCGCAATCGGATCGCTGGGAGCAAGTTGAAAATAAACCATGGGAAACCCGAAACATGGAAGTCTACGCCGCCATGATTGACAACATGGACCAAGGGATTGGCCGCATCGTGGCGGAAATTGAGCGGCAGAAAAAGTTTGACAATACATTAATTATGTTTCTGCAGGACAATGGCGCCTGCGCCGAGGGCTTTGGCCGTTACAAACCCAAGCGACCCTATCGCACCGATTACAAACCGCTCGGCCGGGACGGATTCCAAACTAAAATCTGGCCTCCGATGCAGACGCGCGATGGCCGGCCCGTAAAAAACGGTCCCGATGCCATGGCCGGGCCGGAGGATACGTTCACCGGTGTGGGCCGCGGCTGGGCGAATGTGTCCAACACGCCCTTCCGCGAGTACAAACATTTCGCACACGAAGGCGGGGTTTCGACTCCGCTAATTGTGCATTGGCCGGCGGGCGTCGCTAAGCAGCGGCGCGGAGAGCTTGAACGACAACCGGGGCACGTCATCGACATCATGGCAACTTGTACCGATGTGGGCGGCATCAAATTTCCGAACAAATTTGCCGAGACCGAAATTATCCCCCTGGAGGGCGTGAGTTTGAAACCGACATTCTCCGGCAAGAAACTGCAGCGCGACGATGCAATTTATTTTGAACATCATCTCAACTGCGCGATTCGCGATGGCGATTGGAAGTTGGTGCGCAAAGGACAAACCGGAAGAAACTCCAAATTGTTTGCTTGGGAGCTGTACAACATGAGCAACGATCGCTCGGAGTTGCACGATCTCGCCAAGCAGCATCCCGAAAAAGTCCAGCAACTCGCCGGCAGATGGGAAGCGTGGGCAGTCCGCGCAAAAGTAAA